>JAZQTZ010000106.1:0-4062 GCA_045631105.1 Acutalibacteraceae bacterium | reverse complement strand
GCTGTGCAACGAGGTTGGAGAGCATACCGCCGGGAATCTGATAGATGAGAGCGTCTGTCTGTGTGCCCATAACAACAGGATTGAGAAGACCGCTTTCGAGTGCCTTTGCACGGATGGGCTTGAAGAAATCGTTGATTTCCTTGCAAACGTTTTCGTCAACGTCAACTTCGTAGCCATACTGCTTGAGAGTATAAACAAGAGTTTCGGTTGCAGGCTGTGATGTACCGCCTGAGAAGCATGAAATAGCGGAGTCAATAACGTCTGCGCCTGCTTCAACGCACTTGAGAAGTGTCATGAAACCGAGACCTGTTGTTGAATGTGTGTGAACAACGATGGGAACTTTAACGTTTTCCTTGAGAGCCTTAACAAGGTCGTAGCCTTCCTTGGGACTCATGATACCTGCCATATCCTTTACGCAGATGGACTGAACGCCGAGAGCTTCAATCTGTTTTGCAAGCTTTACATAGCTTTCAAGGTTATGGATGGGGCTGATAGTGTAGCAGATTGTGCCTGATGCATGAGCACCGCACTTGAGAGTTTCGTCAACTGCAACTTCGATGTTGCGAACGTCGTTGAGAGCATCGAAAATTCTGATGATGTCGATACCGTTTTCAACGCTCTTTCTGATGAAAGCACGGACAACGTCATCGGGATAGTGCTTGTAGCCGAGGAGGTTCTGACCTCTGAGAAGCATCTGGAGCTTGGTGTTGGGGCAAGCCTTCTTGATGTTGCGGAGTCTTTCCCAGGGATCTTCGTTGAGGTAGCGAAGGCATGAATCGAAGGTTGCGCCGCCCCAGCATTCGAGTGAATAGTAGCCTGCCTTGTCGAGTTTTTCAAGAATGGGCTTGAAATCCGAGAAGGGCATTCTTGTTGCGATGAGAGACTGGTTAGCATCTCTGAGCACGGTTTCGGTGAAATTAACTTTCATAAAAACTCATGTTCCTTTCTATTTATTAATGAAATAATTATACCCAAAATCAGAAGCCGATGCGTGCTGCGATATAATCTTCGAGAGCATCGATTGAAATTCTTTCCTGCTGCATTGTGTCGCGGTCACGGACTGTTACGCAGTTGTCTTCGAGTGAATCGAAGTCAAAGGTGATGCAGATAGGAGTACCGATTTCGTCTTCACGGCGGTATCTCTTACCGATTGAACCTGTTTCGTCAAAGTCAACCATGAACTTCTTCTGGAGCTTTTCGTAAACCTTGAGAGCATCAGGTGAAAGCTTCTTTGAAAGGGGAAGAACAGCTGCCTTGAAGGGAGCGATTGCGGGGCTGAGGTGGAGAACAACTCTTGTGTCGTTCTTTTCAGCATCGATAACCTCTTCGTCATATGCCTCAACGAGAAGAGCAAGAACAGTTCTGTCAAGACCGTAGGTTGATTCGATGATGAAGGGGATATATTTTTCGTTGGTTTCGGGATCGAGATAATCCATCTTCGCACCGCTGTATTCCTGATGTCTTGTGAGGTCGAAGTTGGTTCTGTTGTGGGTGCCGTTGATTTCGCCCCAACCGAAGGGGAAGAGGAATTCGATATCGCAGGCAGCCTTTGCATAGTGAGCAAGCTTTTCGTGGTCGTGGAAACGAAGATGCTCGGGATTGATGCCGAGGTCCTGATAATACTTCATGCCGTATTCCTTGAAGTAATCATAAAGCTCGCTGTCTGTGCCTTCCTTGCAGAAGGTCTGGAACTCCATCTGTTCGAACTCGATTGTTCTGAAAGTGAAGTTACCGGGAGTGATTTCATTTCTGAAAGCCTTACCGATCTGACCGATGCTGAAGGGGAGCTTTGCTCTCATTGTTCTCTGAACGTTGAGATAGTTAACATATTCACCCTGAGCATTTTCGGGACGGAGATAGATAATGCTCTTGCTGTCGTTGGTAACGCCTCTGAATGTCTGGAACATCAGGTTGAATTCTCTGATGTCGGTGAAATTATGCTTGCCGCAGTGGGGGCAGGGGATTGAGTTTGCCTTGATGTACTCAAACATTTCTTCCTTTGTCATGCCGTCTGCATGAGCATCGGGATTGAAGTCATCAATGAGGTTGTCTGCTCTGTGACGCATTTTGCATTCCTTGCAGTCAAGAAGAGGGTCTGAGAAGCTGCCGACATGACCGCTTGCTTCCCATACTCTGGGATGCATGAGGATATCTGCATCAACTTCGTAGCTGTTCTTTCTTTCCTGAATGAAACGCTTGCGCCATGTGTCTTTAACGTTGTTTTTCATTCTTGCACCGAGGGGGCCGTAGTCCCATGTGTTTGCAAGACCGCCGTAGATTTCGCTGCCGGCGAAAATGAAGCCTCTGCCCTTGCAGAGGGCAACGATTTTTTCCATGGTTTTGTCTGTGTTTTTCATCATATCCAAAACTCCCGCCATTATAATATTTTTACTCTATTATGATACCCAAATTATGTTTTAAAGTCAATGCACATAAAAACGAAAAAGACCGTGAAAAACGGTCTTTTTTGGTAAAATGTAATATATTCTATATATTATATCGATAGGTTTGTTGCTTACTTGTTTTTGCTTCTTCTCTTTATAATAACAATTGATATAGTCACAAGAGAAATTATTGCAACCCCGAGAGCGATATAAAGGAATGCGGGGTTGGGCTGTGCAACGAAGATTGCGGTCGGACCGTCTGCGCCTCCGATGATGGCGATTGAGCTGTCGTTCATATTGCTTCTCCTTTTTATTTTTACTGAATCAGATTTTACCATACGGAATATTGAGTTGTCAACAAATCACATTTTTCTTGATATTTTACGGTAATATGATATACTTTAAAATGGAAATAAGTTGTGCGGAGGTTTATTATGGCTGATTATAAAATCACAAATCCTTATGCTCAGGTCAGCGAGCTTATAAAAAACGGCGATAATCATTACAAAACCAATCTTCATACCCACTCAACATACAGCGATGCAAATTTCACAATGACCGAGATGATTGAGGGCTTTTACGATAACGATTTCGATATTCTTGCTTTTGCAGAGCACGGTATTTTCGGCAAGGAATGGGATAAAGAGCCTACCAAAATCCCTCTTTTTACTTTCCAGTATCTCTGGCACGGCAAGAAAGTTCACCCCACAACCGAACAATACAAGGCATTTTTGAACGGTACATACAGAACTCCGCTGAATGCAAGAACAAAAAAGAGGGGACTCATGTGCGTTCCCGATGCGATTGAGCTTAATATGTTTACTCTTGTGAAAAACCATGTCAACGGATATTTCACAAACGATGAATATGAGGGAAAATACGGCAAGGAGAACGATTTTGAAACTCCGATAAAGCTTGTTGAAGAGAGCGGGGGAATTTCGCATATCAATCACCCCACCGACTGGCTTCAGGCATATAAAGACCCCTCTGTTGCGAAAGTTCCCGAAAACATTGCGTTTTTTGCCGACCTTTTAAGACGCTATAAATCCTGCCTCGGCATTGAGGTTCTCAATATGTATGACCGACCCAACAGAAGCGACAGAATTCTCTGGGATGAGCTTCTCAAAACCCTCATTCCCGAGGGCGAAAGAACTGTCTGGGGCTTCGGCAACAGCGATGCCCACAGAGTAACGGAAATTGACACAGCGTTTATGGATTTCATTCTGCCTGAATACAGTCTTGAAAACCTGCGCACCGCAATGGAAAACGGTAATTTCTTTGCAGTTGCAAGATATGCAAAAAATGAGCTTGGCGAGGACTTTGAGGGTAAGGGAGATTATCCCCGATTTATGGCATTTGATGCTGATGAAGAAAATCAGAAAATCACCGTCAAGGGCATCAATTGCAATGCGGTTGAATGGATTGCAGACGGCAAAATCATAAAGAGCGAAACCGCAGAGTCAGACGGTGAAATGGTGTCTGTGCTTGAACTTTCCGCATATGCGGATAAAATCGGTTGTTACGTGAGATGTCAGATTAAGGGTGCAGGCGGCATCTGTATGAGTCAGCCCGTTACCTGCGACGACGGCAATATGGCAAGCAGAATCAGGAATCTTCCTTTGAAAAAGCCTACCACCAAAGCCGAACAGCGCAAAAAGAATTTTGACGATACACGCCT
>JAZQTZ010000105.1:0-14786 GCA_045631105.1 Acutalibacteraceae bacterium | reverse complement strand
GGTCTTATGCCCAGCCCCAAGGCAGGTACAGTTACACCTGACGTTGCTAAGGCTGTTGAAGAAGCTAAGGCTGGTAAGATTGAATACCGTCTTGACAAAACAAACATCATCCACTGCCCCATCGGCAAGGTTTCCTTCGGTGCTGAAAAGCTCGCTGAGAACTTCAACACTCTCCTCGACGCTATCATCAAGGCTAAGCCCGCTGCATCAAAGGGTCAGTATATCCGCTCCTGCGTTCTTGCAACCACAATGGGCCCCGGAATCAAGGTTAACCCCAACAAGGTTGGCACAGCAGCAGCAGAAGCATAAAAAAACTCTTGACAAGCGCAATTTATTGTGCTATCATATCTAAGCTGTTCTTTTTAAGACAGCAGGTGCTTTTCGCATAAAGGTTATTTAACCGCCTGCCGAGAGAGGATGCATACAAAAGCTTATAGCTGAATTATGTATGTTCATGCCCTTTCTGCAGAAGCGGAAAGGGCTTTAAATTTTGTAATAAACCTACGGAGGTGAAATATAAATGCCCAGCGCAAAGGTTTTGGAACAGAAAAAACAAATCGTTGCTGATCTCACCGAGCAGATTCAGAATTCAGTAGCAGGTGTTATCGTTGACTATAAGGGTATCAACGTTGCTGACGACACAAAGCTTCGTAAGGAACTTCGTGAAGCAGGCGTTAAGTACACAGTAGTTAAGAACACTCTTCTCGGTCTCGCTGCAAAGAACGTTGGTCTCGACGATATCTGTGGTGTTCTCGAAGGTACAACAGCTATCGCTATCAGCCCCGAAGATCACACAGCAGCAGCAAGAATTCTCTCAAAGTTCGCTGACACACACAAGAACTTCTCCGTAAAGAGCGGTTATCTTGACGGTAAAGTTGTTGACACAGCAACTATTGATTCACTTGCAAAACTTCCCACAAGAGAAGTTCTTCTTGCAACAGTTTGCAACGCATTCAACGCACCCATCTCAGCATTCGCTCGTGTTATCCAGGCTATTGTTGACAACGGCGGCGAAGCAGCTCCCGCAGCAGCAGAAGCTGAAGCAGCTCCCGAAGCAGCAGCTGAATAATTACCGGCTGAATCATAATTTATTATTTTAACTATTATTTTACAAATTGGAGGAAAATAAAATGGCATCAGAAAAGATTGCAGCAATGATTGAAACAATCAAAGAACTTACAGTACTTGAACTCTCAGAACTCGTTCATGCAGTAGAAGAAGAATTCGGCGTATCCGCAGCAGCAGCAGTTGCAGTAGCAGCTCCCGTTGACGGTGGTGCAGCAGCAGCAGAAGAAAAGACAGAATTCGACGTAATTCTTGCTGAAGTTGGCGCAGAAAAGATCAAGGTTATCAAGGTTGTTCGTGAACTCACAGGTCTTGGCCTCGCAGAAGCTAAGGCAGTTGTTGACGGCGCTCCCAAGGCTCTCAAGGAAGGCATCTCCAAGGAAGATGCTGAAGCAGCTAAGGCTAAGCTTGAAGAAGTTGGCGCAAAGGTTGAAATTAAATAAGTTAATTTTAACAAATCAATCCGTTCTGTTTCGGCAGGACGGATTTTTTTATATAAAAATCGGCTTGAACAGGTTATATCCCGTTCAAGCCTTTCTTATAATTTATTCAGTTTTTCATTTATCATCGCAGGCAGTTTTCTTTCTGTCCATGCCCCAGAGGTGAATAATACCTTCATCATTGAGCGCCTTA
This sequence comes from Acutalibacteraceae bacterium, assembly GCA_045631105.1. Taxonomy (GTDB): domain Bacteria; phylum Bacillota; class Clostridia; order Oscillospirales; family Acutalibacteraceae; genus CAG-177. The sequence continues at coordinate 13,088 of JAZQTZ010000105.1, read as the reverse complement.
ACAAGCACGAAAGTTATGGGAAGGATAAAGATTCCGAAAACGCCGAAAACCTGAACGCCGAGATACATACCGAAAAGAGTTATAACCGGATGAAGACCGACGTTCATTGCAACAAGTCTGGGTTCGAGCACCTGACGGATAACCGTTATTGCAATATATAATATAACCAAACCGATTCCGAGACCTACATTTCCAGTAAACAGATTATATATCGCCCAGGGAATAAGGACCGTGCCCGTTCCGAGCACAGGAAGGATATCAACAATCGCCGTGATTATCGAAAGAACAAGGATATATCCGCCTTCATAAACGCCGATAAGCTTGAGAATATTCAGACCTATCGAAACTTCGCAGAAAGTGATAAAAATCAGCGTTGCGTAGGATTTGAGCATCTTTCCGAGTATACCGCCGAGAAGTCTTCTTGTTTTAACTATCGCAACCTCATGTTCACGGGAAATACTCTCGCTGATAAGCTTTCTGAATTTATCATAGTCACAAGTTATGAAGAAACACGCTATAATACCCATGAAGACCGAAGCAAAAACAACGGGAATCTGCTTTGCGGTTGAGAGAAGACCGCCGAGAGGCGTTGCAAGGAAGGATAAATCAAATCCGCTTTCCGCCGACTGCTTCACAGCCGAGGTTTCTTCCTCGGAAACGAGCAGAAGTCTGTCAACAATACCCACCACGGAATCCGAAATGGTTTTTTCAAGCGAATCGGGTAAAACCGTTATCTTTGCAAGAATCCATTCTTCGGCTGAACGCATCAGCCCCGGAACATCCGACATTTTGGACATAATATATTCGCCGAAACCTTTGAATTCAACAAAAAGTCTGTAACCGACAAGAACAACCAATGCGATAACAGTTGAGATAATCAGCAAAACTGCAACGGCACCGAGAATGTTCTTTTTGATTTTGGTTTTTTCGGAAATAATTCTGAGCGGTTTCTGCAGAAGTATCGCAACGGCAAACGCAAAAATAAACGGAGCAACAAGACCGAATGCATACTTCATAAAGAGATAGAAAAGCGCAACAATAACCGTGTAGTAAGCAATATTAATGAGCGTCGCTTTTCTTCTTTCGGTAATTTCCATTCATATACCCCCTTTTTAAAATGGATTTCCTTTATCATTTTACACCATTTTTCACTAAAAGGCAATTATTGTTAGAAAAAAGACATAAAAATTTAATAAAAGTTCAAAATATCTCTTTATTATTTTGAAAAAGTATGTTAAAATCTTTTTAATTAGTTATTTTTAAAGGAGCGATTCGGATGTATGTTGCCATAATGGGTTACGGCGTGGTCGGCTCGGGTGTTGCAACCCTTCTCAACAAAAACCACGAACACATCGTTAAAAAGAGTCTGCAGAGCGATATGCAGCTCAAATATATTCTTGACCGCCGTACATTCCCCGGTGACCCTTATGAACATCTTCTCATCTCCGACTTCTCAAAAATCGTTGAGGATGACGAGGTAAAGATAGTTGTTGAAACCATGGGCGGACTTCACCCCGCTTATGAATATGTTCTTGCTTGCCTCAAAGCAGGTAAGAATGTTGTAACCTCAAACAAAGAGCTTGTTGCTGCAAAAGGCTGTGAGCTTCTTAAGGTTGCAGACGAAAATAATGTTAACTTCCTGTTTGAAGCAAGTGTTGGCGGCGGTATCCCCATCATCAGACCCATCAGCCAGTGCCTTGCTGCAAACGATATTGATGAAATCGCAGGTATCCTCAACGGTACAACCAATTTCATCCTCACAAGAATGATTGTTGACGGAATGACCTTTGACGAGGCACTCCTTCTTGCTCAGAAAAACGGATATGCAGAGCGCGACCCCTCCGCTGACGTTGACGGCCATGACGCTTGCAGAAAAATCTGCATTCTCGCTGCTCTCTGCTTCGGAAAGCACGTTTATCCCGATTCGGTTTATACCGAAGGCATCCGCAAGATTGACCTCGCAGACGTCGAATATGCACGCTCATGGGGCGGCGTAATCAAGCTCATCGCAAGAGCAAAGATGCTCGAAAGCGGCAAGGTTTCCGTTATGGTATCCCCTGCTTTTGTTCAGAACCACAGTCAGCTCGCTTCCGTTGACGACGTATTCAACGCAATCCTCGTCAGAGGCGACGCTATCGGCGACGTTGTGTTCTACGGCAAGGGTGCAGGCAAGATGCCCACAGCAAGCGCCGTTGTTGCCGACGTTATCGACTGCGCAAGACATATGCAGCGCAAAAAGTTCTTCGGCTGGGCGGACAGCCAGGACGGTTATGTTGCTGACCACGGCGAAAGCTCTTCCGTTTTCTATATCAGAGCAACAACAGAAAATGCTGCTGCCGCTCTCGCACAGATTAATTCCGTTTTCGGCGCAGTTAAAATGCTTACAAGAGAAAATGCTCCCGACGGCGAATTCGCTTTCGTTACCGACATCATTTCCGAAAAGGATATGGCAGAAAAGCTTGCTCTTGTTAATGAATCAAAAATTGAATCGGTTATCCGTATAACCGATTATTAATCCCTGTTTGGAGGTTCAGTTATGGGTTTAATAGTCCAGAAATTCGGTGGCAGCTCCGTTGCCAATGCCGAAAGAGTTATGAATGGTGCAAGAATTGTTACCGACACTTACAAAGACGGTAATGACGTTGTAGTTGTTGTTTCCGCTCAGGGCGACACAACTGACGACCTTATTGCAAAAGCTAACGAAATCAATCCCAAGGCATCAAAGAGAGAAATGGATATGCTCCTCGCTTCGGGCGAACAGATTTCAATTTCACTCCTCGCCATGGCTATCGAAAGCCTCGGCTTCCCCGTTTGCTCGCTTCTCGGCTGGCAGGCAGGTTTCTCAACAAATTCCGTTTACGGCTCGGCAAGAATCAAGAAAGTTAACGCTGACCGCATCAAGATGGAAATCGCAAAGAAAAACATCGTTATCGTTGCAGGCTTCCAGGGTCTCAACAAATACGATGATATCACAACCCTCGGCAGAGGCGGTTCGGACACAAGCGCAGTTGCAATCGCAGCTTCAATGCATGCAGACCGCTGCCAGATTTTCACCGACGTTGAAGGCGTTTACACAGCAGACCCCAGAAAAGTCAAGGGCGCAATCAAGCTTAACGAAATCACCTATGATGAAATGCTTGAACTCGCAACCCTCGGCGCACAGGTTCTCAACAACCGTTCGGTAGAAATGGCTAAGAAATATAATGTTAAGCTTGAGGTTCTTTCAAGCCTCGTAAGAAAGCCCGGCACAATTGTCAAGGAGGTAGCAGACATGGAAAAAATGCTCGTTAGAGGTGTAACAAAGGATACAGACGTTGCCCGTGTATCAATCATCGGTGTTCCCAACGTTCCCGGTATCGCATATAAAATTTTCGGCAAACTCGCTGCAAAGGATATCAACATCGACATCATCCTTCAGTCAGTAGGCAGAGGCGACACAAAGGATATCGCTTTCACAACAACAAAGGCAAAGCTTGATGACACAGTTGAAACTCTCAAGTCACTTGACCTTCTTGAAGGTCTTGAAATCGTTTGCGACACAGACGTTGCAAAGGTTTCAGTTGTTGGCGCAGGCATGGAATCACATCCCGGCATCGCAGCAAAGATGTTCGAAGCTCTCTTTGAGTCCGACGTTAACATCCAGATGATTGCAACAAGCGAAATCAAGATTTCCGTTCTCATCGACATCAACGATGCAGACAAGGCTGTTGCAGCTGTTCACGATGCATTCATCCCCGTTATCAACGAATAATAATTAACCCCTCGGAAAAATCCGAGGGGATTTTTGTTGTATCTGTAGGGGCGATTCACGAATCGCCCGTTTCCGTTTGCACTGTCGTTACATCAGTATCACTTTGCGCATTGTTTTCTTTTGTTTTCTGTATCTCTTCAAAAATTTCAACTTTACCGTCAACAATTCTGTATTTAATCGCTACCGTTTCGGTTTCTCTCTTATAGCCGTCAATGGGTCCATATTCAATCCAATAGTTATAGTATTCTTCGTTGCTTTCAAAATCATCGCCTGCGTGAACAATCGTGACTGTTCTTGTGGGTGAATATTCTGCTTTATAGAATTCTGTACGATGCTCGCTGTCCTGATTATACCAGCCGTATTCACCTTCGAGGGGTTGCTGTGCGGTTACTGTGTAGTCAAAGGCAAAATATTCATTGGGGGCATAAAACACCGCTTTATCAAAATAAATCGATTCGGAATCCGTCTCGGATTCGGCATAATATTTTTGCTCATTGCCGTTTTCATCCGTAAATGTGACTCTGTAATATTCACCGTAGCTGTATTCCGGGTCTGAATACTCTTTAGTAATAAGCTCTTTGGCTAAATCCACAAAATGGCCGACCATATCCATACTGAAATTGCTTTTGAAATGAAAAATCTGCTTTTCGCCGTCAATTTCGGTTTCAACAAGCTCAATGGGAGTGTCATCCTGAATATCGCATTCCCACACAATGCCCTTTTCAGGTTCATAGGGCATAACAACCTGTGTTCTGTCTCCGCCCGTTATTGCACCGATAAGAGATGAAGCGAGGACAAGAATAAGGAAAAGGGGGATTATAATTATTATTGTTACCGAACCCATAAATTTACTCCTTTGCTTTTTATGTTCGTTAACTGTAATTTTACACTATTCCATTAATTATTTCCAGCAACTCGAGTTTACATTTGCATAATTTCAGAAAAAATTTCTTCTCCAATGGAAGAGATACTGCTGTGCAATTCCTCTTGCACCGTTTGTGCATTCGGGGAGACCGTCGGGATAAAGCTCGCTCATAATGCGTTTTACCCACACATCAACAGGAAAAGCATCGATTTTTCCGAAGCCGTAGAGAAGCGAACATTGCGCAACTTTCTCGCCGACACCCTTGATTTTTATCAGCTCATCCCTGCCCTCATCGATGGTGAGGGCATAAATTTTTTCAATATCAATCTCGCCGTTTGCAACCTTTTCGGCGGCATCAATTATGTATTTCGCTCTGAATCCCGCCCTTATCGGTGCAAGCGCTTCAACGCCCGCTTCTGCAATCTTTTGAGCAGACGGGAATGAATAGTCATCACCGCCGAGATGCTCGCCCAGAAGACGGCAAAGGCGGTTTATGATGCCTTTGATACGGGGAATATTGTTGTTCTGCGAAATGATGAATGAACAAATCGCCTCCCACGGTTCCTGACGCAGAAGCCTTATTCCGTAGCAGGTGTCAACCGCCTCGGCAAGATAACGGTCTGCCATGAATTTACGGCAAAGCGCACCGTAATCTCTTTCAAGGTCGAAATAGGGAATCCAGATGTTTTCAAAATCTTCCTTGTTTGTGCCGATGAATTCAATTCCCCTCTCGGTCTTTTTAAGGGTAAGCGGTTTTGAAAAAGCAACGCCGTGCCATTCATCCTCGCCCGTTTGCACCCATCGGAATGCCTGACCGCAATCGAGGGTTAATGCCAAATCGAAACAATCGGGGGTTAAAATAATCTTATTTTCTTCAATTTTATATGCAGTTTTTACAGCCATTTTTATTAATTCTCCAAACTGTAATATTTTCTTTCCTCTTCGACGGCAGCCTCTTTTTTTCGCCGAAAATTTATGTGCATTTGCACAAAATTATCAACATAATTTTATCGACAATTTGCAACATTTTGTAAAGAATGAACAAGCAATTATATATTCTTTTTTGAGATAATAAAGTTTTCCACACCCGTTTTCGGTGATAAATAAGGGTTTTTCAGCGTAGTTATTCAACTTTTCCACACAGTTATCCACTTTTTGTGTGGAATTCTCCGTTATACAGATTGTATATTAATCATTACAAAACTATATGAATATATCCCCTTTTCTCTGCCAAAAATAACATAGAAATCCATCGGAGTGAAGGGAGAAATCAGGTTGATAAAAGGGGTCAACAGACAGGTTGTTGAAATCACGCAGACTCAATGCGAATATTTTGAAAGGGTGCTGTTTTTCATAAAACCCGAATACTCGGCGGTCAGCGAGGGTGACCTGAGGGAACGGGCATCAGAAATTGCCCAGAGCGCAGGAATGCCTCCTGCCTCAAGGCTGCGAAAAAGCAGAATCCGTTTCGTTCTTTCCATGAGCGCCGCCGCTTGCGCAGGAGCATCAATCAGCGGAATTGTTTTTCTTCTGACATCATTTTTCTGAATAATGAGAACAGAAAGCATTCATCACGCAGTTTTCGCACTTCGGTCTGCCCGAAACGCAGGTTTCCCTGCCGTGCAGAACACAGCGGTGGCAGAAATCGTTGCTTTCCTCGGGAGGAAGAATTTCGCGAAGCTGCATTTCAACCTTGAACGGATCTTTTGTTGAAACAAGTCCGAGAAGGTTGGAAATTCTTATCAGATGAGTATCTGCAACAACGGCAGGCTGGCCGTAAACATCGCCCATGATGAGGTTTGCGGTTTTTCTGCCGACTCCAGGAAGAGAAGTCAGCTTTTCGAGAGTGTCGGGCACTTCTCCGCCGAATTCCGCAATCATTTTTTTGCACATCTCAACAATATCCTTTGCTTTTGCTCTGAAAAATCCGCAGGAATGAATGAGGTTTTCAACATCGGATATTTCAGCATTTGCAAAATCCTCAACGGTTCTGTATTTTTCAAAAAGTGCAGGTGTCACAAGATTAACCCTTGCATCGGTGCATTGAGCCGAAAGACGGGTTGCAATTATAAGCTGCAAAGGATTATCGGCATTAAGCGAACAAATTGAATCGGGATATTTTTCCTTGAGCGCATTAACTGCGAGCAAGGCTTTTTCTTTTTTATCCATAAGCGCCTCCGTGTTTTGTTGACTCAATTATATATCATCGCTCTCCATTTTTGAAGATGAAAATTTAAAATAAGTATGAATTTTTATTATTACCATGTAAAAACAGTTGATTTTAAAATAATTTAATGATAGAATAATTATAACTATAAAATGGGAGGATACCCTTATGAAGAATAAATTCACCTCAAGGCTCTGTGTTTTCATGTGCTTTGTCCTTATTCTCTCAACTTTTGCTGCATGCAGCATCAAAAAGGATAATGACACAACCACAACAGCGCCTGTTATACCCAACAATGAGTGGGTTCCCGGAATTGATACATACGTCCCCGTGACAATCACAGACGTTGAACTCGTTCAGCTCGTTTCCGAAGCTCTCGGCGAAGATGCAAGCGGTTTCAACGGCGACCTCAACACTCTTACACCCGAACAGCTCGAAAAGGTTGAAGACCTTGCAGCAGATAAGGGTCTTGTTGTTGAAAAAGACGAAAACAACAACACCGTTATCAAAAAGGAAGATGTTCCTGCAACAAACATCACTCCCGAGCAGTATACTCAGATTATGAATCAGGTTTCTGTTAAGGACCCCAACAACATCTCCCCCAGCGAATATGTTGAGATTTCAAAGGTTGCTGCAACAAACAACATGGTTGTTGTAACAAAGCCGGGTTCAAGCCAGGTTGCAATCGTTAAACCTGTCAGCACAACAAACAGACCCTCAGCAGTTTCACCCTCCAACACTTCGCACACCTATGTTACTCCCTCGGGCCCCAATAAAGAAACAACTCAGAAGCCCATCATCCTTGACACAACAAAGAAAACATCTTCTCATTATGTTCCCCAGACTCCCGCTTACGTTGCATCAAAGGGAACAACAAAAGCTGCCGTTTCTGCTCTCGCAACAGGATGGCTTGACACCGCAGGTTCAACCTCAGGCAGCGTTTACTGGGATAACGCAGTAACACCCGACGGCGATATCGTTTCTGCCGGCTACACATACGAATTCACAGACGGTTCAATCAAGGACTATACCTCAGGCGTTGTTGCCAGATATTCCGAAAAGGGCAAGCTTGAATGGTCAAAGATTATCGGCGGTTCAGCAGTAAATGCTGACGGCTCTGTAAGAAAAGCAAAAACAACATTTGAAGACATCGCTGTTCTCAACGACGGCAGCATCATCGCAGTCGGCGAAACAAGAGCTGAAGATATCGCATCGCCCAACGAATATAAGTGCAAGGGCACGGTTGAAGGCATTGCCGTTAAGCTTAACAGCAAGGGCAACGTTGTTTGGACAAAGCTCTACGGCGGCAGCAAGAGCGACATGATTCACACCGTAACAGCAACTCCCGACGGCGGTTTCATCCTCGGCGGCAAATCCGAATCACCCGATGCTGACCTTAAGGATCTCGGTTCGCAGACAATCAAGGCTTTCATCTTCAAGTGCGATGCAAACGGCAATATTCAGTGGCGTCAGGCTCTTTCAGGTTCAAAGCATAATACGATTGAAGAAATCGTTGTTTCCTCCGCAGGAGAAATTTATGCTGACATCGCTTGCTACAGCGGCGACGGCGAATTCTCCGACATCGCAGGCACAGAAACCACAAAGAGAACAACTGTTATTGCAAAATTCAACCCCAACGGAAATCTTCTTTGGAAGAAAGGCTTCTATGATACAGGCGTTACAAACCTCTATGCAATGACAGTAGCTCATGACGGCGGCGTTGTTATCGCAGGCAACTATTCACTTGCCGTAACAGGCGACCGCACAGGCACAACATTCAGCGGCATGCAGAACGGCGGTACTCCCGGCACAATGGACGGCGCAATCATCAAGGTTAATTCCGACGGTTCAACAGGCTGGATTACTCCCGTTGTAGGATTTGAACAGGATTTTGTTACAGGCATAACTTCAATCCCCGGCGGATACGCAATCACAGGCTATACAAAATCATCCAACAGAGATTTCAATTTGACAAACATCGGCGATTTTGACGGCTTTATCTACACCCTTTCACCCAAGGGCAAGCTTGAAAATCTTTATAGCTTCGGCGGTTCAATGACCGATAACGTAAGAGGCATCTGCTCCAACGGCGATGCAGTTTATGTCTGCGGTTCAACAAACTCCGCAAACGGAATTTTTGCAAACGCTTCCGTAAAGAGCAACGGCGAACGTCCCGTTTGCTTCATCAGCCGTTACGAAATTGCAAAATAAATAAAAGTTTTTACGGCACACTTCATAATGAGGTGTGCCGTTTTTTTGCGTTCAAAATAAAAAGAGCAGTTCATTTCGAACTGCCCTTTATTATATTACATTATATTATTTATAGTATTCAACAGCTGACTCGAAGAGCTTGAGGTCGAATTCGCCGGGAACATTCTTATAAAGACCTGCGCCGGTTCTTTCTGAGTGACCCATCTTACCGAGAACACGTCCGTCGGGTGAAACGATACCTTCGATTGCGAAATCGGAGTTGTTGGGGTTGAATGCGATATCGTTTGTTGCATTGCCGTCAAAGTCAACATACTGAGTGATAATCTGACCGTTAGCAGCAAGCTTTCTGATGAGAGCTTCATCAGCGATGAATCTGCCTTCGCCGTGTGAGATGGGAACGGTGTAAACCTCGCCCTGCTTTGCCTTTGAGAGCCAGGGTGAATTATTGGAAACAAGCTTTGTTCTTACAAGCTTCGACTGGTGTCTGCTGATGGTGTTATAAGTGAGGGTCGGGCAGGTTTCATCGGTGTCGATAATCTTGCCGTAGGGAACAAGACCGAGCTTGATGAGAGCCTGGAAACCGTTGCAGATACCGAGCATAAGACCGTCACGCTTTTCAAGAAGCTCTGTTACAGCCTGCTTGATTTCTGCGTTGCGGAAGAATGCTGTGATGAACTTACCTGAACCGTCGGGTTCGTCACCGCCTGAGAAACCGCCGGGAACAAAGATAATCTGGCTTTCGGAAACCTTCTTTGCGAAGTCTTCAACAGACTTTGCAATGCTTGAAGCGGAAAGGTTGTTGATAACAAAGATTTCTGCCTCTGCGCCTGCTCTTTCGGCATACTTTGCCGAATCGAATTCGCAGTTTGTGCCGGGGAATACGGGGATAAGAACCTTGGGTCTTGCTGTTCTGATTGCAGGCTTTGCAAATGTTGTTGCCTTATAATCAAATGTTTCAATCTTCTTTTCGGGCATTGCGATGTTGCAGGAATAGATATCTTCAAGCTTATCTTCGTAAACGGGAAGAAGCTTTGCAAAATCAACTGTTTCTGCGCCGTAGGTGATTGCAGCCTTATCGGTTGTGTAACCGAGGAGAGTTCCGCAGTCGGTATCGTCTGTAAGCTCGATGATGAATGAGCCGTAGGAATAACCGAAGATGTCTTCGAGTGAAACATCAGCAAAGTTGAAGCCGATGCCGTTACCCATAGCCATCTTGAGAACTGCTTCTGCAACGCCGCCCATAGCGGGAGTATAGATTGCTGCAGCCTTGCCTGATGTTACGAGTGAATATACTTCATCGTAAACCTTAAGGAGAGAAGCTGTTTCGGGAAGATTGTCTGCTGTATATTCGGGCTTGAGCATAACAACCTTATGACCGGCAGCCTTGAATTCGGGAGAAACGATATTCTTGAGATCCTCTGTTGTAACAGCGAATGAAACAAGAGTGGGAGGAACGTCGATATCTTCGAACGAACCGCTCATTGAGTCCTTGCCGCCGATAGCCGCAATCTTGAGATCCATCTGTGCTTTGAATGCACCGAGGAGAGCTGCGAGAGGCTTGCCCCAACGCTTGCCGTCCTTCATGGGCTTCTCGAAATATTCCTGGAATGTGAGATAAACTTCGTTGAAATCTGCACCTGCGGCGATGAGCTTCGAAACGGATTCGATAACTGCAAGATATGCGCCGTGGTAGGGGCTCTTTTCTGTGATGAACGGGTTATAACCCCATGCCATGAGTGAGCAGGTATCTGTATCCTGCTTTTCAACGGAAATCTTATGGACCATTGCCTGGATGGGAGTGAGCTGATTCTTGCCGCCGAAGGGCATGAGAACGGTGTTTGCACCGATTGTTGAGTCGAATCTTTCGGAAAGACCTCTCTTTGAGCAGATGTTGAGGTCACCTGCAAGAGCGGTATACATATCGCTGAATGAACCGTCAATCTTCTTTGAATAATCTTCAAGCTTTGCGGGAGCGATATCGATATGCTTTTCAGCACCGTTTGAATTGAGGAATTCACGGCTGATGTTACAGATTGCCTTGCCGTTCCAGTTCATAACAAGATAGGGCTTTTCCTTGACTGTTGCAACGATTGTTGCTTCAAGGTTTTCGCTTGTTGCAAGCTCGCAGAAACGCTCTGCATCCTTTGCTTCAACAACAACCGCCATTCTTTCCTGGCTTTCTGAAATTGCAAGCTCTGTTCCGTCAAGACCTTCATACTTCTTGGGAACAGCGTTGAGATTAATTTCAAGACCGTCTGCAAGTTCACCGATAGCAACGGAAACACCGCCTGCACCGAAGTCGTTGCAACGCTTGATGAGCTGAGAAGCTTCTTTATTTCTGAAAAGTCTCTGGAGCTTTCTTTCTTCGGGTGCGTTACCCTTCTGAACTTCTGCTCCGCAGTTTTCGAGTGACTTGAGGTTATGTGATTTTGATGAACCTGTTGCACCGCCGCAACCGTCACGGCCTGTTCTTCCGCCGAGGAGGATAACAACGTCGCCATCCTGAGGACATTCACGGCGAACATTTTCTTCGGGAGCAGCCGCAATAACAGCGCCGATTTCCATTCTCTTTGCAACATAGCCGGGATGATAGAGTTCATCAACAATACCTGTTGCAAGACCGATCTGGTTACCGTATGAGCTGTAGCCCGCTGCAGCAGTCTGAACGATTTTTCTCTGGGGAAGCTTGCCCTCGATTGTTTCGCTGACGGGAACTGTGGGGTCGCCTGCGCCTGTTACACGCATAGCTGCATAAACATAGCTTCTGCCTGAAAGGGGGTCACGGATTGCACCGCCGATGCAGGTTGCAGCACCGCCGAAGGGTTCGATTTCTGTGGGATGGTTATGAGTTTCGTTCTTGAAGAGGAGAAGCCATTTCTGGGTTTCGCCTTCAACGTTAACGTCGATTTTAACTGTGCAAGCATTGATTTCTTCGCTTTCGTCAAGCTTGGGAAGAAGTCCCTGCTGTTTGAGATATCTTGCGGCAATAGTGCCGATATCCATAAGATTTACAGGCTTTGTTCTGTTGCAAGCCTTTCTTGCTTCGATATATTCGTCATAAGCCTTCTGAAGAAGCTCATCCTCAAACTTAACCGAATCGATGTTTGTGAGGAATGTTGTATGACGGCAATGGTCTGACCAGTATGTATCAATCATTCTGATTTCGGTGATGGTGGGGTCTCTGTCCTCACTTATGAAATACTTCTGGCAGAACTTGATATCGTCAAGGTCCATTGCAAGACCGTAATCAGCAACAAAAGCCTTAAGACCTGCTTCGTCAAGAGCGATGAAGCCGTCGAGAGTCTTAACTGTTTCGGGAACAACATAGTCCATAACAAGACTTTCATATTCTTCGCGCGAAGCTTCTCTTGATTCAACGGGGTTGATAACGAACTTCTTGATCTGTGCAAGTTCATCATCGGTGATGTTGCCGTAAAGGCAATAAACCTTTGCTGTTCTTACGAGGGGTCTTTCACCCTTTGAGATAATCTGAATGCATTCTGCGCATGAATTTGCTCTCTGGTCGAACTGACCGGGAAGAAATTCAACAGCAAAAAGTCTGTCGCATTCAAGATTGGGATTTTCGCTGATATCGTCAAGCTGGGGTTCGGAAAGAACCGTGCCCTTTGAATAATCAAAAAGCTCTTTTTCGATATTTTCAATATCATAACGGTTGAGAACTCTTACCTTTTCAAGGCTTGCGATTCCGAGAAGAGAAACAAGCTCGTTTTTGAGCGAACGGGCTTCGTTATCAAGTCCGCTCTTTTTTTCAACATACGCTCTGTATACCATTTTTATCAGACCTCCAAAGCTTTTTTACCGATGTCATTTCTGTAATATGCATTTGCAAAGTTAACTGTTTTAACTGTTTCATAAGCCTTTGCGATTGCATTTTCGAGAGTATCTGCGGTTTCGGTTACGCCGAGAACTCTTCCGCCTGCGGTGAGAAGCTTGCCGTCGGAAAGCTTTGCACCTGCAACATATATATTTTTATCAGCAGGCATTGTTATTTCAAAGCCGCTTTCATATTTCTGGGGATATCCGTCGGACGCCATAACAACACAGCAAGCGCTCTTTTCGCTGAACTTAACCTG
>JAZQTZ010000104.1:0-13637 GCA_045631105.1 Acutalibacteraceae bacterium | reverse complement strand
CAACTATTTCTGCTTTTTCGTAGGAATTTGTATGATATCCTATGATAAGCGGCAAAGTAACACCTGCAACAGTGCCGATGACGAGCACAAAAGGAATAAGCAACAACAGTACAAGTATTCTCTTTTTCTTTGATTTCTTATTAGTTTTTTCTTTCATAAAAACACCTGTTCAAGCAATTAATATGTAACTTTTCTTCCTGTAACAGCAGAAACAAACCATCTGCTGAACTCATCAAAATATTTCTGGAAGAAACCTTTGAAAGCGATATCAAGAGCTGTTTTGAATCCGTAGTCATCGCCGTTTTTCATTTCATTGAGAGCATATTCCATATCGAAAATATCAAACCAATGAACAACTCTTGTTGTATAAACGGATGTATCTTTTTCGTCAACCTCAATTATTCTGTATCCGTACTGAGTTGAGTATGCATCGCCGTTATAACGTGTGCTGAGCGAGTTCATAATGTCGATACCCTTATGTTTTACACCGAATGCGTTTGTGTGGTCGTGACCCGTAAACATTGCGAGAACATCGCCTTTTTCGACCATGGCATCAAACTGTCCGAAATTCTCATATCCGGGGCAAGGCATCTCATTCAATGTGCCGTAGTTTGTACCTTCGGGGTCAAACATATAGTATTCACCATCATTATATATGTGTTCAAATGAGAAAAGCTTTTCGGAATCTACTTTTTTGAGTGCATCATAAACTTCGGGAACTATGATATGCTGGAACACAAGCGAATAAACTTTTTCTCCGCCGTTTGCCTTTTTAAGTTCATCGGACTTTGCTTTGTACCATTCAACCTGGTCTGCTTTTACGCAGGCATAATTGCCGTTTTCATCATAATCGTTTGAGTCGAACACCCAGAGATTGAATTTCACATTTTCACCGTCGGATGACATAACAGGGATATTATAAGTGCCGCAACCCGAGAGTGCTTCACCGTCATCAACGGAAACGGAACATGAGAAAGTATTGTAATAAGCCATGAGATCTTCTCTCGACATTGCGCCCTTTTCGGAATCGTGGTTGCCGAAAGTAACTGCAACGGGAATGTTTCTAATTTCAAAAACATTCATAAGTCCGTCAATAAGCTTCTTTGTATCGTCAGCATTATCGCAATTCTGAACATTATCGCCTGTGATGATAACGATATCGGGGTTTTCAATATCACAAGCCTCACCGATTGCCCAAACAGATGCTTCAAGATTTTCTTCTTCAAGATGAGTATCGGTAACATGCATTATTCTGAATTTGCTGTCGTCACCGAATTTAAATTCATCTGATTCTGCGGCAAATGAAACACATGAAAATCCGATAACAGTTGCGATTGTTAAAATAATTGATAAAGCTTTTTTAATATAACTTTTCATATCAATATCCCCTGCTGTATTTGATATACATTATTATACAGCGAACAATTAAATTTATCAACAAGAATTTACCCGATATTATTTAAACCTCCCATTTTCAGATTTTGTATGATAACCGTCTGCCGTGTAATATCGGGTATGGTGTTAGTTTAACATCAACGGGTGCCATGGCTGCCCCCATATTATTCGGGTCTTTGATACCGTAATCCTGAATTCTGCCTATTATAACTTTTTCGATCCGCACCTTTGCTTCTTCATCAGAAATAACAACCGCACCTGACGCTGTTGCTGTCCATTGAGAAGTCGGAGTTCGCTGCCCGCCGTATTCAAGCGGCATTCTGAACTGCTTTTCTGCAGAACAAAAATGTGAAGACGTTGAAGCAACCGCTCTGTTTACGATTTTTGAATCAACAAACAACGAAGCGGCGGCCATTGAAAGAGCCATGGTTGAGCATGCTCCGTACATGCCCGCAAAAGGAATTCCGAGTTCCTTTATTCCGAATGTTGTGCCGATGCATTGGTTAAGCAAATCTCCTGCAAAAATAATGCCTACATCACCTGCGGATAAGCCTGACTTGCTTATTGCTCTTGTCACGGCTTCTCCGTGAATTATACTTTCCGCCTTTTCCCATGATTTTTCGCCGACTGTTCCGTCTTCAAAAACACGGTCAAACTTATTCTTAAGCGGACCTTCGCCTTCTTTTTTTCCGACAACCGATGCATATCCGATTATTCCCGGTTCCGAAACAAGAGAAAGCGTATATTTTCCTTGCCTTACAGACATAAAATCACCTCGGATTTATTTGTCTTTATCTTTGCCGATTTTTATTCGTATATACCAAAAAACCGCTGTTCCGTTCATAATATTGCTCTTTTTGTTTTTTATTGACACGGTATAAATGTTTATGGTAAAATTTATTATTAAATTTATCGGAGGCAATAAAAAATGAAAACTTTAAGAAAAGCCGTTGCGATTCTGCTTTGCATTTGTATGACATTTTCATTCTGCTTTGCAGGCGCAGTTGCAACCGACAACACCGTGACAATATCATGCGAAGAAGATTTAAAAAATCTCAATTTTGACGTTCCCGTTGTCTACATAATCGGTCTTGAAGGCGAATTTTACAAAGGTCTTTCAACCGAAACAGAAGAAGACGACGAACGAATCTGGGGATTCCCCGCAGACCTGATTGTTGAGGTTATCTTCAAAAATCTTCCTGCTCTTTTATGGAATCTTATCATCAATGATTACGATTCGCTTTCTTCCATTCTCGGCGAAGCTGCAAACGAACTTTTTGGTGATTTTGCCTGCGATTCAAACGGCAAGCCCAATCCCGACACAGGCAAAAAAGTCAAAAGTCATTCCGAACTTCACGACGGCGTCGGATACGAAAACGCATATGAATTCGTTTATGACTGGCGTTTCGACATGAGCACAATTGCCGCACAGCTTGATGAATATATTAACTATGTTCTTGAACTCACAGGTTCGGATAAGGTTGCTCTTGTTGCAATGAGCATGGGTAACAGCGTTCTTACCACATATCTTTATGAGTATTACTACACCGCAGAAAACTATGCTGAAAGAAATCATATTGATTCGGTTATTTATCTTGCGGGCGCAATGAACGGCGTCAATGTTTGCGAAGACCCGTTCTCGGGCAACATCAGAGTTGATTCACTTTCACTCATGCGTTTTCTCCACGAAGTTCTCAACGGAAACGGTCTTTACACTTTCCTTGAAGTGCTTTATACCATCGGCATGGTTGACCCCCTTGTCAAATATGTTGACAACCTCACAATCGAACTTATTGAACACGGTTTCAACGAAAGCGTTATCGGTTCAATCGCAACAATTCCCGGATTCTATGCACTCATGGGCAAGGACAGATATGAAGAAACAAGAGATTTCATTTTTAACACTCCCGAAAAGCGCGCAAAATATGCAAAAATCATTGAAATGAGCGACTACTATCATTATTCCGTTCAGGCAACAAACGCCGATGTTATTCAGTCACTTCTTGACGACGGCATCAACACAGCGATTTTTGCTGAATACGGTTTCTCAATGGCTCCCCTTACCTCAGACAATGCCAGAATGACAGACGGTACCATTTCAACCTATTGCGAAAGCTTTGGTGCAACCTGCTCTGAAGTTGACGGTACTCTCGGTGAAGGTTATGTTCAGGCGAAGGAATGCGCTTGCGGCAAAAATCATGTTTCCGTTGACAATCAGATTGACGCTTCAACCTGCAAATTCCCCGATATCACATGGTTCGGAAAATATATGCGCCATTCAAGCGAAAAAGAATATCTCTGCGATTGGATTAATCTCATAATCTACAGCGACGAGCAGAAAACTGTCTGGAGCTATGAAGAATATCCTCAGTTCCTTATTGCAACCGAAGAAAAAACTTTGATTCCTCTGACTGCAGAAAACGCAGGCGAACCTGCCATTCCTTTTGAGGAAAGACTTTTCAAAAACAAAGCCGAAAAGAAAATCAAGGATTTTTTCGGTATGTCATAACCGATATCGGAGATAATTGAAATGAACAAAGCCAAAATTATTTTTGCTGTTGTCCTGATTTTCACAGTGTTTGCTTCGTGTTCAAAAACCGATGATAAAACAATAACAACCTCCGTTACGGAGCATGAAACAATTGATGTTTTTAATCCCGTTGACGAAGATACAAGTTATATTGAACTGACAACATGGGTTTTTGATGAAATCACGGAAAGAATAACTTCGACGGTCAAACAGAATGAACCAACCGCAAAAACAGAAAATTCAGTAACAGCTTCAAAATCCGTAACAACAACTGCCGCACCTACCGCACGTCAGACCGTAAAAATAACAATAAACGAAGGCGACACCTTAACGCAGATTTTCAAAAAACTCGACGAAAACGGAGTTGCGGATTTTGATGCACTTATGGAAACAGCGCAGAATTACGATTACAGCTATTATCCCCTTGTTGCCGATATTCCTTCGAACCCGAATCGCTGTTTCAGACTTGAGGGTTATCTTTTCCCCGATACATATGAGTTTTATATAAACCAGAAACCGCAGGATGCCATAGGAAAATTTCTCCGTGTCGGCAAGGCAAGAATAACTGATTCCATGAAATCCAAAGCGTCGTCTCTCGGCTACACCTTGGATGAAATTCTGACAGTCGCTTCGATAATCGAAAAGGAAGGCGCAAATTCAAACGAAGTTGCAAAAATTGCGGCTGTAATTTATAACCGTCTTGAAGCAGGTATGAAATTGCAGATGGACTCTTCGATTTACTATATTGAGCGACATGTGAAGCCCTATATTTCAGGCGACATAAACCGATATAACAGTTACTATAACACTTATAAATGCTCCTCTCTTCCCGCAGGCCCGATTTCCAATCCCGGAATGAGAACGATAAATGCGGCGCTCAATCCCGCAGATGTTGATTATCTCTATTTCTGCCACGATGAAAACGCAAATTATTACTATGCGGACACATATGAGGAACATCAGGAAAACCTGAAAAAAGCAGGTCTTTCGGAATAAAAAAATCAGCAACCTCCGATAAAATATCGGAGGTTGCTTTAATTATCAGATAAAGAGAAGTGCTGCCGTGTCAAACAAACACTCAAAAGCTCTTCTGGTTGTTGTTTTAACAAGGAAGGTGTAGAGCGTTTCGGGAATTGCCGTTTCAAGCATTGTGTCAAATTCGGCATCAACCGTTCCGCCCTTATATTCAGGGGCGGCACCGTTATTGATTGTGATATCGAAAACTTTTGAGCAAAGTCCGCTTATGACGCCGACCTTCACATAGTTGACTGTGATATCACCTCTTGTTGCGCTGACTTCGGGAATATCTCCGCTGAACGGAATTTCAATCTTTTCGCCGGGTCTGATAATTCCCGACTTAAGAACATCAAACTCAACATCCATTCCGTTCGCAACAATCGAAACTATTTTTATAGTTGAATCATCATAGACATTTCTGACTATAAGCGATGTATCTTCGGAGGAAACATATCCCGTAAGACTGTTGTTGAATTTTGCATGGATGCCCTGATGGGGATTATCCGAATATTCAAACTGGGGATACGCAGGGTCGGAATGAACTGTTTTGAGTTCGTCGGTGAAAAGAAGCTTTGCGCAGAGCGAAATCACATAGTCTTCAAGTTCGAACTGTGCATGGTATGAATCCTCGATAAACCATGTCTTTTCGGGAAGATATGCGCTCGTTGCATCAACCTCCATTGAAGGAGAAATGTGGTTATGTTTGGGATTGGAACAGGTTGTTTTAACACCTGTGTAGCCGTCTGCAAAACGTTTTCCGAGTTCAGCAACAGTTGCACCCGATGCGCTGTAAGTCGGAACAAGGATATCGCCGTTGAGAGTGTCGCCGAAGCACATATTGATGCCGCTGCAGGTGATTATCGAAACGTCAATTCCGCGGTTTTCGCACTTTTTGAATATTTCGGTCATCGAGGGCATGATGTCATAGTGGATAATATCGTTATTTTTGATAATATCCTTACTTTCAACAGGGTCAAGAAAATCACTCTTCAGACCTTCATAATAATCAGGCGATGTAATTGTGTAAATCGAGCTCCAGTAACGGACAACGTCAAGCATTCCGTCGCTTGCACCATTGAGGGTTGTGTTGAGGAAATCGCCGTCATTTGCTTCGAATATTGCGGCAATTTCCGTTCCTGCACCGAGAACACATTCAACAAAATCCACGAGAGTTTCAAGAGGAAGGTCAACATTCTTGCGGAAAAGATGGTCGGTGAAATCCGTTCCCTGAAGAGGAGGAACATTGAGAACAGCCTTGTTGACGTCCCTATCATTCATGTAATAATAAAAATATGTTGCCGTTATAAGACCGCCGTAGCTGACTGTGAAAAGATTGACCTTATCGGAACCCGTATATTTTTTAACATCTTTTATAAATGCACGGAGTTCTTCGGCAATCTGAATTGCATCATGGCGTGAATCATATTCAAAAACAAAAATATTTTCGAGATCGGCATAACCGTTTGCAACGATATAATCCATAAATTTTTCGAAGAGAATATTTTTTCTCTCCGCTTCCTTGCTGACCGTCTTTTTGAGATTAGCCGCATTTGATTCAGCAGGGTCATTCTTATAATGAACAACGGGATAAACAGATGAACCGTCGGGATTGCAACGCATTTTTTCGGCAATCGCATATGCACCGCCGCCGAGGGTTTCACCGAAATTTTCAACGTCACCGAGAAGCAATCCGAATATCGACAAAAGGAAATTCGGCATGTCGTCAATGATTCTGTCAAAGATTTTTTCCTTTTTGGGAAGCCAGAGATAATCATCTTCAGCGCCGTTTTCACCTTCGATATACATATAAGGCTGAAGGAATCCCGGAACAAAAATAACGGGAGTTTCTTCCTTTTCCTTTGCAAGAGCGATTATTCCGCAGCTTGAAGCAATAAGCGTCACGCAAAGAAGAATGCTGATAAACTTTTTCATGTTATCTCTCCTTTGATTTTATACAAATATTTTACAGATAATATAAAATTATATCATCTCAAATTGAAAAAATCAATATTCGGCACCCATCATTTCTCATAATTGAAAAAACATTACGAATATGATATAATATAACTAATATAAAAACAAGGAGGCTCAAATATGAACTCTTTCAAAAAAATAATTGCCGTTATTTCGGTATTTTCAATGCTTTTCGCGTTTGCATCATGTAAAGATGAAACTCCTGAAGTTGTAACAACCACCACACCCGAAACAACAACTCAGGCGGTTACCGAAACAACCGAATCAACAACCGTTGCCGAAACCACGGAAGAAACAACTGTTGAAACAACAACCGAAACCACCACAGAAACAACCACGGAAACCACCACGGAAAAACCTACGACAACTACTACCACAAAGAAACCCACAACAACGAAAAAAATAACCACAACAAAGAAACCGACTACCACTAAAAAACCGACCACAACGGAAAAGAAGCTGACTGCACCCACAAAGAAGGAAGACATTGTTAAGCTTTATAATTCCGCCGCCGCAACAGCTTCAACCGCCAGACCAGGCTATAAAAAATCAAACGATACAAAATTGAGCAATCTCAACATGGGTGCTCTTGCAAAAATCAGCGCTGTCAGAGAAACCGTCGGCGATTTTCTCGGTGAGGGAAGCACATCTGAAACCGTAAAGAAAGGCAATTTTGACGGCAAATCACTTGTCAAGAGCAGTCTTAAGGCATCCGATGTAACTTCTGCATCCTGCAAGCTTTCCGACGACGGCAAGTATTATGAAATCACGATAACCGTCAAAAACGAAACAAATCCTCTCAAGGGAAGCAGCGCCCTCGGAAGATTCACCAAAGATTATAAGGATGTTGACGAAATCAGAAGCGGTCTTGCGGATGCAGGCGCAGGAGTAGGTGCGATTACGGTCAAAACAACAAGCGTAACCATCAAGGCAAAAATCAATGCTTCAAACAACCGTTTTGTTTCGCTTACTCATAACATCAAAATGTCGGCAACTCTTAATGATGTCAAATATTCAATTGCAAAGGTCAAAACCGCAACCGCAGACCTTGAAACAACCGTAAAATATACAGAGTTCAAGTATTAATAAAAAAATTGAAAATTTCTTAAAAATTTTCTTAAAAAAGTGTTGACTTTTTCGTTCTGTTGTGTATAATATATATCCGTAGCCCAGTTGCGAGTTACATTGGGGAATAGTGTAACGGTAGCACGACAGACTCTGACTCTGTTTGTTGGGGTTCAAATCCCTATTCCCCAGCCAGTAAAAACCTCATCGTTAAGATGAGGTTTTTTGTTTTATAAATATTGTAAATTTTACAGAAATATATTAAAATGAATTATATCAAAATCAAATCGGAGGAATTCGATGAAGAATCTGATAAAAAAGCTTCTGAGTGTCCGCAACAGGCGGAAAATTCTCAGATTTCTCAATAAAACATGGCGTGCATTCTGCTCTGTTCTTCCGCTGCGTAATGTTGTTTTGTTCTATTCGGTCAGGGCAGACGGAAAGCTTCTCGAAAATGCAAAGGCTGTTTATGATGCGCTTGATGCAAAGAAAATCATCTTCGCTCACAAGCTCCCCCATTCCGTTAAAATAAAACCTCTTGCTTATCTTTATCTGATGGCAAGCAAGGTTATCGTGACGGATGACTATGTGAGATATATGAGGGTTATAAAGCTTCGTGAAGGGCAGAAGCTCGTTCAGATATGGCACGCCTGCGGTGCTTTCAAAAAGTTCGGTCTTGATGCACCGTCACAGCTTACTCCCGAAGAAGAAAAAGCAACCCATTCGCAGTATTCCGCAGTTGTCGTAACTGCAGAAAAATGCCGTGAAAGTTATGCAAACGCTTTCGGAATCGGCAAGGAAATCTGCCTTCCTCTCGGTCTTCCTCGAACAGATTCTTTAATCAAATCGGCATCTGAAATGCGTGAAAATATTTTCGGAAAATATCCCGATTTAAGAGATAAGAAAATATATCTTTATTGCCCCACTTTCAGGGAAGAAGACGGAAAAAGGATTGAATATAACCCCGATATTGACTGGTCGGAACTGAGCAAATCCATGCATGAAGATGAGGTCTTCATCATCCGCCGCCACCCTCTTATGGACTACCGTTTTGAAAACGGCGAATACCCGAATATCCTTGATTTATCAACGGATTCAACGCTTGAACTGACTGCGGCAAGCGACGTCATTATAACCGATTATTCATCCGTTATTTATGATGCAACTCTTCTTTCCGTTCCCTCGGTTTTCTATTGCCCCGACTACAAAAAATACGAAAGAGGATTTTATCTCGATTTTCCTGACGGATTACCCGGTGAGATGGTTTCGGACAGCTCGGATTTGCTTTCTTGCATAAGAAAAACCGCCGAAAATCCGCCTGCAGAAAGAATTGAAAAATTCAGAGAAGAACAGCTTTCCGCCTGCGACGGAAATTCAACCGAAAGAGTTATTGAACTTATAAAAAGATATCTTTAAAAAAATCTGCCCTCTCCGAAAAATTTTTTCGGGGAGGGCGTAACACATTTAACCTTACTGACATAATCTGTGAATGTAAGCGGTTGGAAACAACGCTTCAAATCAGAACAGGGAGGTCAGATTATGGGTTGCAATAACAACTGGTGCCTTTTCATCATTCTCATTCTTCTCTTCTGTAACGGCGATTGCGGCAGCAACACCTTCGGCAGCTGCGGCTGTGCATCACAGAGAAACAATGACTGCGGCTGCGGTTGCGGCTGCTAACGGGTAGCGAGAATCCCTGCCGCCTCTTCCATAGTTAATCCGCCGGGAGAGGCGGTGAAATTCCTCGGAATTATGCTCTGCCAACGCAGGGCATATTTTTTTGCTTCTTCTTCGGAAATTTTAACCCCTTCAAGGTCGGTGAGAGTTGCGATAACCGATTTCACGGTTTCAATATCCTCGGTCATTTCAATGAATTTTTCATATTTTTCGGGTGAAAACTCCTTGCATCGGTCAATGAACGGCGCAAAGAATGCGGCGCATGCCATACCGTGGGGAATTCCGTAGTTTTCGGTTAAAACATAACCGAGAGGATGGGGAAAAGCTGTTCCGCAGTTGTTGATAACAAGACCCGCATATATCGACGAATAATAAAGCGGTTCACGGAGTTCATCGGCAACCGTATCCGT
Organism: Acutalibacteraceae bacterium; assembly: GCA_045631105.1. Taxonomy (GTDB): domain Bacteria; phylum Bacillota; class Clostridia; order Oscillospirales; family Acutalibacteraceae; genus CAG-177. Next base: position 3,569 of record JAZQTZ010000104.1, on the reverse strand, counting down.
CTGCGAAAGCGCTTTCAAGCAGCGATAAAGCTCGGGAATACATCTTTCTGCAAAAAGTTTCAGAGCACCTTTTCCTTTCGGTGTGAAATAGCCCTCAATCGCATGAGCAAAGGCATCAAGAGCGGTTGAAACCGTTGATTTATAAGGAAGAGAATATGTGTACTTCGGGTCACAAAACGAAACCGCCGCATAGCAATCGGGGCCTGAAATGCTCTTTTTGATACCTGTTTCATCATTTGTCAGAACGGCAACTGCGGTCACCTCACTGCCCGTGCCGGCGGTTGTTCCGATAAGTGCAACGGGAAGAGGCGCGTTGTCATATTCTCTTTTATAAATATCAATCGGCGAAAGTTCGGGATTTGAAGCATAAATCGCAATCGCCTTTGCCGCATCAAGCACAGAACCGCCGCCTATTCCGAGAAGAAAATCGGCATCGTTTTCTCTTGCGGCATCGCCTGCTTTATGACAAACGGAAATCAGCGGATTTTCTCCGATTTCATCAAAAACCGCATAACCGATATTTTCTTTTTCAAGCGCATTTATTGCATCATCGAGAGCACCGCTTTTTTTCGCACCTGATTTTCCCGTTAAAATCAGGCATCTGTTACCAAGCGATTTGAGTGCGGCAGAATTTTCCGAAACAGCATTTTCGTCCCAAAAACATTTTACGGGCATATATATTAATTCTGACATAAATTAACTCCTTTTTACTGATGTGCATTAATATTACCATATTTTTGGCAGATTTCAAATATATTTAGTTTAAAATGTAACATTTAAGGTTGAAATGTTTTAAAAATAGGTGTATTATATATAAATAAAAAATATAGATTTAAAGTGGGGATGTGTGCGTAGTGAAGAAAACGGCAATTGCAATCGTGATATTCATTGCGGCTGCTTTGGTTGCTTTTCTGGTTTATGACGGCACTCTCAACAAAGAAATTTCTTCAGGATTCTTTTCGATGAACACCTACTCAACCGTTAAGCTCAAAGGTGTTGATTCCGACAAAGCATCAAAGGAGATTCAGAAGCTTACCGAAAAGCTTGACACGGAAATTCTTTCGAGAAAAATCGAGAATTCCGTTGTTTCGCTCCTCAACAAAAACGGCGGCGGAAATGCAGAAGAAATATCGGCTTATCTTGATATTCTCTTTGATGTTTGCCGAAAAAGTGACGGTGCGTTTGATTTTACACTCGGTGCTGTCAGCGATCTTTGGAATTTTGGTTCAAACCCTGTTTTGCCCGATAACGAAACAATCCGTGAAGCTCTTTCTCATACAGGTTATGAAAAGATAACGTTTGACGGAAAAGAACTTGTTTACGGCGATAAGTCGGCAGTTATTGATTTCGGTGCAACAGGAAAAGGAATTGCTCTCGATGAAATAAAAACTCTGCTTTCCGAATATAAAATAAATGAAGCGGTTGTCAGCATCGGAGGAAGCATTTTGCTTGTAGGTGATAAGGAATTCACCGTCGGCATAAGAAACCCCGAAGGCAATTCGGGTAGCTACATCGCAAAGCTTCATATCCCCGAAGGCTGTGTTTCAACCTCGGGAAGCTATGAACAGCAGTTCGAAGCAGACGGCAGAAAATATCATCACATCCTCGACCCCGAAACGGGCTATCCCGTTGATAACGGTCTTCTGAGCGTAACGATTATTTCCGACAGCGGTATTTTAAGCGATGCTCTTTCAACGGCTTGCTTTGTGCTTGGTTACGAAAAAGGAAAAGCTCTCGCAGAAACTTACGATTGCGGAATTATTTTCGTGACAGAGGATAAAAAAGTTTATGCTGAAAACGGCGCCGATAAATATCTCGAAATAACGGACAACTCATACACGGTGGTACAATGAATCTGAAATTTATAAAAAAAGGCGATATTGCCGTTATTGCTTTGATAATCATCGTTGCGGCGGCTTTTATGCTTTGGAACAATTCAAAAACCGATTCCGTTCAGGCAGTCATAACCGTTGACGGAAAGGTTATCGAAACCATTGACCTCGGCGGCATAAACGAAAAAATAACCGTTATTCCCGCAACAACTCCGAGAGTTGTCATAACCGCTGAAAACGGAAAAATCCGATTCGAATCGGCTGACTGCGAGGACAAGCTCTGCATTTCATGCGGAAACTTAATCAAGCACGGAGATACCGCAGTCTGCCTTCCTTCCAAAACCGTTATAACAGTAACGGGAAGCGATGTTGATGCGGTGGTTTACTGATATGAAAAAGAATATTGCATATAAAACGGCTCTGTCGGCGATTCTCTGCGCCCTTGCATTGTCAATGGGATTTTTAGAGAGCCTTATTCCGCCGATACCCTTTCTTCCCCCGGGGGCAAAACCCGGATTTTCAAACATCATAACAATGTTTGCCGCAGGAAGTCTCGGCCTTCCTCAAACGCTTCTGATAGTGCTTGTAAAAGGCTGTTTTGCATTTGTGACAAGAGGCTTTACCGCAGGAATAATGAGCCTTTCGGGCGGAATTCTTTCGGCGGTTGCCATGTTTATTCTTCTGAGATACGGTAACAAGATTTTCGGTCTTATGGGAATATCGGTTATCAGCGCGCTGTGTCACAACATCGGTCAGCTCATTGCGGCGGCATTTATAACAAGCACATCAAGTATAGTATATTATGCACCTGCACTTGCACTTTTCGGAATTGCAACGGGTGCTGTAACGGGCGTTATTTTCAAAGCGGTTATTCCTACGCTCGATAAATTAAAAAAATATTTCTTATAATATAAAAGTCAGGAGATGATATTATGGTTAAGGCAGTTGACGGCGTATTGAAGGCTGTTAAAAAAGTCAGAGGCGGCGTTAAAGTTGACCATCATAAGAATACTGCCGAATCCGAAGTTGTCAGACTTCCCATACCTTCAAAGGTTGTTATCCCCATGCAGCAGCACATTGGCGCACCCTGTGAGCCAACTGTTAAAGTCGGGGATGAAGTGGCAGTCGGTCAGGTTATCGGCGATACTGATAAGTTCGTGAGCGCACCTATTCACGCTTCCGTTTCGGGTAAGGTAATTGCAGTCGGAGATGTTAAACTCCCCAACGGCGTTATGTCAAAGGCTGTTACCATTGAATCCGACGGTGAGATGCGCCTTTGGGAAGGCATTAAGCCTCCGAAGGTTGAAACAAAGGAAGATTTCATCAAGGCTGTCAGAGCTTCAGGTCTTGTCGGTCTCGGCGGCGCAGGTTTCCCCACTCATATCAAGCTCAATTTCCCCGAAGATAAAAACATCGACACTCTTATCATCAATGCGGCAGAATGCGAACCTTACATAACCGTTGACTACCGTGAATGCATGGAAAATTCATGGGATATTCTTTCAAGCGTTTACACTCTCAAGGATCTCCTCGGATTCAAGAAAGTTATCATCGCTGCAGAAGATAACAAACCCGAAGCATTCAAAGTTCTCAAGAATATCGCAGACCACAAGGATGACGTTGACGATGAAGTCAAACTCATGATTCTTGAATCAAAATATCCTCAGGGCGCAGAAAAAATGATGGTTCAGTCCGCAACAGGCAGACGAGTTCCTCCCGGAAAACTTCCTGCTGACG
>JAZQTZ010000103.1:0-2029 GCA_045631105.1 Acutalibacteraceae bacterium | reverse complement strand
ATGTGTTGTGAAGAAAATATATGTTCTGTATTTACCTTCGTGAACACCCGTACCACCAAGAAGTAGTCTTGAGATTTCATCTTCTGTGATAAATCTTACCGGAGGAACATACGAAAGTTCTTGTGCCGTGTACTGTTTGCGAACAATATATAAGTCCTCAAGCATTTTATTGATGTTATGTGGGTTCATATACTTGAAACGAACTACATCCTTATGTTCGTCATACATATCGCATAGCTTTTGAACTTCCGTTTTTGTAATATCAAGTCCGGCAGATGTTTTGAGAAATTCCTTCACACGTTTTGTAGATTCAGGGTATCCACCATATTTTTGAAACACTTCATCCGTAAACAATCTATTAAGTTCAGGGTAATCATCATAGTTCAAATCTCTGTATATATCCCAAAACTTTTCGGCGGCTTTAGAGTAAATAAAATCATCAACCTGAAGAAGAATATCGGTAGAAGCAAATCTGCCCATATCAAGAAGTTCATCAATTCTCCTTGCAGCATCCTCCCAAGATAGATGATGTTTGTTTCCGGTTTCAACCGTATTACCATAGCTGATTGTAATTCCGTCATTGTTCCACCAAGTAGAAATCTGTTTTTCATCGAGGACAAAGCCTTTTCCGTCTGTTTTATAATGGTCTTTCAAGAAAGCGACTTTATCTTCAATGGATTTATCTTTGCTGAACTCTGATACAATAGTAATGATGCTTTCTTTATGGTGTGTTCCATCACAGAGAACCGTATCAATAACTTGTTGGGGAATAGAAAAAGCAGGGCGAATATTGTTTAATCGCTCTGCTTCTCTTTGCATATCTTCTTGTATATTGGAATCATCAATGAGGTCAAATAGACTTAACTGAGAACTAACTGTCTCAGAACTACCTCTTCGGCGGAATGTTTGAGGTTGTTCATAAGTCCTGTCCACTTCTGCGGGTTCTGTGCTTTCAGGCTCTCGTTCACGCCCTCCGACAATGCCATTTTCTGCATTATCTGTTCCACTTGCTCTCTCGCTGTCTTGTCTATCTCGTGCAGGTGTTCCATCAATGTCCCTTTGAGCATCATCGCCGAGTAAAGGCTTCTGCGGTTCTGTTTCAGGAATTTCTTTCTCATCATCCCGTATTTGCCTATCGGAAGGTTGTTCTTCGGTGCTTCCAAGTTCGGTATCAGTATCCCGTTCTCGTTTCTGTATGTTATCTCTGCCATCATCATCCGTCCTTTCATTTTGGATTTGGTTTTCGTTTGCATTTTCGTCTTTGATAACATTGTACTGCTGATTTTCATTTTCTGCAAAATTTTTTGCCTGAATAATTTCTTTTTTTCTTTCAGCCGTAATGGTAGAGGATATTTCTCTGAGTGCTTGTTCGGATATTTCGCTTACTGCATTACCCAAAACTGATATTGCTTCAACAGAACTGAAATCAATGATGTGACGAAACTCCGTACTATCAAAAACTTCCTCCGGATGCAATCCCATTCTTTGCATCACCATATATGCAACTGAAACTTCTGCCGTTTGCTGAAACTCAACATCAATGTTAAGGTCATCAATATCAGCCAAGAAGCTATTTTCTTTAGCATATTTAAGTTCAGACAAATAATCTGCTTTGTTATCTTCAACCGCATTATGAGCAGCACAGATAATTGAATCAATTAAAGTGGTATTTACCTTGAGTTCACCGAAAGTATTTTCAAGTGTTTCGATAATGGCATCGTCATACTTATCATCATATTCCCAAAGCTTTATATCAACACCACGAATACCTTTATAAGTGTCAGAAACATCAAACACATGGTCGAGGTAAAAATCATTCCCACGCTCACGGAGAAGGGCAATACCTTTAGCACCTCTGTTAATTCTGCGTTTTAGTTTTTCGTTCCAGGTTTCAAAATCTGCACACGCTCGTGCATCGGGCCGTTGTGCATAGATTAAAACCTGATCTTCAAAGGAATATTTGTACTGCCACGATGCAGAATTAAGAAAAGCCATCCAATTTTCAACATTGGATAGCTCCTTTGAAGTT
>JAZQTZ010000102.1:0-5627 GCA_045631105.1 Acutalibacteraceae bacterium | reverse complement strand
AAAATCATACCATTTGTAAACGATGCCGCTCATTGCCGAAAAGCTGACGCCGAGAAATCCTGCTCCGAGTCCGCCCCATAAAGAGCCCTTGAAGGCAAGCGCAAGATATCCGAGTGACGGATTGTAGCGCGGTGAATCGTGATTTAGAATCAGTCCCATTGTTGAGCCGTAGGTTTCAATACCGCCGTAAAAATATCCGAGCGAGCAGGCTGCAGCAAAAATAAATACATTCTGCATCAGCAGCTCAGAGCCTGTATACCAGGTGCACATAACACCGAGAAGCGCACCGGGGAGCATCGCGCCCTTTTCACCGCCGATTGCGGAGCCGCGCATACCCCAGCCGAAGCACATACAAAGCATGCTCGCGGCAAGAAAGACAAATATATTCTGAGTTTCCATATAAAACTCCTTTCTGCTGTTACTCAAAAAAAGCAAGCTCCACCGAAAAGCAACGGTGGAGCGGTGTTTTATTTATTCTCCGCGTTTGCCGCCTTTGTCTTTGCGATAAGCTTCTTTGTGATAAGACCTGCAATGAGCATAAAAACGACAATAACAACAACGGGTATTGCAACCACCCAGGGCTGCTCGCCGACATTTTTGAGAACTGTGCCGAAAAGGGTGTAAACGATAACGAGCGGAAGTGTGCCGAGGTTTGCACCGATCATATATTTTTTATAGGAAATGCCCATTGCGCCGAAAAGAAGACTTGAAAGATCACCGGGGAGAATACCGGAAAGCTTGACAGCAAAGGTCATTTCAACTTCGTTTGCGCCTGCAAAATCATCGATTTTCTTGATTGCCTTGAACTTGCCTTTGAGGGTGTCAACCATGCCTGCCCCCGTAAATTTTCCGAGAAAATAAGGAACTGAAAGGCTGAGAAAAACCGAAATGATATTAACGAGGAGCGCAACCCAGAAATTCGGCATTATATATGCACATACGGAGAAAACAACCGCAGGCGGGAAGACGAGAGCAAAGGATTTGACAATCGAGAAAACGATGATTCCGATGGCAAGAGCCATTGTGCCGCCCGTCAGATTTTTGCTGATTTCGGGAATGTTGGAAACCTTGATGTTATATTTCTGAGTGAGAACTATGCAGGCGATAACCATTGCCAGCATGAAAATTCCTGCCGCTATCTGCAGAACTTTTATAAGTTTGCCGTAATTTTTTTCAGCCATACAGATTCTTTCCTTTGTTTTATTTATCCTTTTCGATTGTCTGGAGGAACTGGTTTGCCATTGAAATGATTTCGCCTGCGCCGAGTTTTGAAGCAAGTCGACTGATGGGCTTGAGAGGAATCTTGCTCACAGGTTTGAGAATGGGCATATCCTTATCAATGGTGATGTTTGCGTGGTTCTTTATGAGCTTCTGAACTTCGCTGTTGAAGAGAATATCGCCGACCTTATCTTCGAGAGAAAGATTATCGGGATTGATATCGTCGCTTGCGTTGAACCAGTTTCTTACGAAGCTTTCGCAACCTTCGGGAAGAGTGTAGTCGGGGTTGGGAATATCTGTTCCGTTGATTGTAATCTTATGAGTGCACTTGCCCGACTTTGCGGTGATAACATTTTCGCCCTCTTTGATAACTGCATCGAAAAGGAAAATCTTATCGCCCGAAAGCTCTGTCTTTTCGCCGTTTACGGTAAGAGTTACGCTGTCGCAGTTTGAATAAACCTTGATTTTCTGTTCGCCTATGGGTCTGTCAACGAATCTTTCGCCTGCGATATGAACGAATTTTTCGTCTGACCAGTATGCTTTATATGCGTAGAAAGAGTCTTTCTTGATTTTACGGTCAAGAGTAACAAGACCCTTGTTGTTTCTGCCTCTTACACCGCCTTCGTTACGGATTGCCGAACCGAAGTCGAACATATTCCAGACATATGAACCCCAAAGCCAGTCACGTTCGTTGATAGCCTTGATATAGTGCTCATGGTAATATGCCTGATAATCCTCGGTGTAGTCACCCTGAACGGGCTGAGCAGCATGGAGATTGGGCATACCTTCTGCGCCGTATTCAGAGATGCAGAGCTTGAGATGGGGCTTTGCTTCATGGAACTTGTCGAGCCACTTGTCAATGCCGTCAACAGTCTGCATATACCAGCCGAAATAGTGGTTATAACCGAGAATATCGGGGATTTCGTTGAGCTTTGAGTTGATTGATGTCATTGTTACCTGTGCAGTAACTGTGGGTCTTGTTGAGTCAAGAGCATGAGCGATATCGTTGAGTTCTTTGATACCGCTTACAAGGCCGGAAGCGGCGCTGTTTATGCCGATTTCGTTTGCAACGCTCCAGCAGTAAATTGAGGGATGGTTGTAGTTCTGACGGATGAGTTCTTCAAGCATGAACTTTGCCTGTTCCTGCTTTTTCTTGCTGAAATTCGAGATAACGGGAATTTCTGCCCAAACAAGGAAGCCGTATTCATCGCAAAGGTCATAGAACTTTTCATCGTGCTGATAGTGAGCAAGGCGGATTGAGTTTGCACCGACTTCTTTGATGAGGTCAGCGTCTTCTTTGTGTTCTTTATAGGTGAGTGCGTTGCCGAGACCTGCTCTGTCCTGATGTCTTGAAACGCCCTTCATCTTAACGCTCTTTCCGTTGAGGAAGAAGCCTTTTTCGCTGTCAAAATAGAATTCACGGAATCCGAAGCGGTCTGAAACTTCGTCAATAACTTCGCCGTTTTTCTTGAGCCTTGCGGTCATTGTGTAGAGATAGGGATTCTCCATGCCGTCCCAGAGAATATGGTTTTCAACAAAGAGCTTTGCAGCATCCTTTTCAGCAGGAATTTCTTCTCTTGCAACTTCGTTACCCTCTGCATCGGTGATGATGAATTCCTTTGTGAGACCTTCGCATACGCCTTCGATAAGGCTCTTAACAAAAACTCTGCCGTCTGCCTTCGGGGTGATATATATACCGCAAAGGCTCATGTCGAGGAGAGCAAAATGTGAGGGTGCAACACCGCTGATGATGTTGACATCTCTGTAAAGACCGCCGTAGAAGGTGAAGTCTGCCATCTGGGGATAAATATATTCGTTTTCGCTGTTGTCAACGATGATTCTGAGTTTGTTTTCTTCGTTTGTGAGGAAATCGGTCAGTTCAAAACGGAACATCGCATAGCCGTTTTCATGGCTTCCGAGATAAACGCCGTTAATATAAACTTCGCAGATTGTGTTTGCGCCGTTGATTTCAAGATATGTCTTGCCGTCAAATGCGGGAATAATCTTTTCGTAAACGCATCTGCCTCTGTAATAGCTTTCGGATGCGCCCTGACCGTCGAGTGCGTTCCATGTGTGGGGGAGTGAAATTGTTTCAATTTCACCGTCTTTAATAAATGACCAGTTGTCGTTGATATTGGTTACAGCTCTCATGATTGTCACCTTTACTTTCTCAAATTAAATTTTACAATTCTATATTATATCATTTTATTTATTACAGGTCAATATATCAGTTATTGGCAATCACAAAACCACGCCCTTTCGGACGTGGTTTGCAGATATTATTCGTTTTCAAGGTTTGCCTGTGCTTCAGCCTGAATTTCAGAATCATAGGACAAAACGGGAGTTTCATCAATATTTTTAACCTTACGGTTAACATAGTTTTTGGTGATTTTCATAACAAGCGGGAACAGAACAACAACGCCGATAAGGTTGGGGATCATCATAAGTCCGTTGAATGTGTCGGAAATATCCCACGCAAGAGTTGATGTCATAACAGCGCCGAAAATAACGGTGATAACATGGATTATCTTGAAAATAACCGTTGTCTTTGCACCGAAAAGATATTCCCATGCCTTTGAACCGTAGTGTGACCAACCGAGAACGGTTGTGAATGCAAAGAGGAACATTGCAATTGCAACAAACTTTTCGCCGATATTACCCCATGAGAAAACGCTGTTGAATGCGCCTGCAACAAGAGTTGCATCGGTAAGACCTTCTGCTATTTCACCTGTTTTTGCATCAAATACGCCTGAGGTGAGAACAACAAGAGCTGTCATTGTGCAAACAACCATTGTGTCGGCAAAAACTTCAAAAATGCCCCACATACCCTGCTTAACGGGTTCTTTGACATTTGAATTCGAATGAACCATAACCGATGAACCGAGACCTGCTTCGTTTGAGAAAACGCCTCTCTTGAAGCCCTGGGTTACGGCTGCGCTTATAGCTGCACCGAGAGTACCGCCGACAAATGCTTCGGGTTTGAAAGCGTTAACGAAGATTGTTTTGAATGCGGGAATAATCTGGTCGTAATTCTTGCCGATTATGATAAAACTGCCAATAACGAAAAGAACAATCATAAACGGAACAATTTTTTCCGCAACGCTTGCGATTCTGTTAAGACCGCCGAGAGTAATAAGCGCAACAAGAGCCATTATGATAACGCCGAGAACAACGTTATAAAGTGAAATACCGCCGAAAACCTGAACCGATGAAAGAGCTTCGATATCAAAAGCGGTTGAAACATTGGCAACGATTTTGTTGACCTGACCCATGCTGCCGATGCCGAATGATGCGAGCATTGTGAAAATGCAGAAAAGGAATGCAAGAACTTTACCTATTGTCTTGCAGCCTTTTTTTCCTCCGAGACCGTCACGAAGATAATACATCGCACCGCCTGACCATTCGCCTTTGATGTTGCGGCGGCGGAAATAAATGCCGAGAACGTTTTCGGAATAGTTTGTCATCATGCCGAAAAATGCGGCAATCCACATCCAGAAAACAGCACCTGCACCGCCGATGCAAATTGCGGCGGCAACGCCTGCGATGTTACCTGTACCAACGGTTGCGGCAAGAGCGGTACAAAGAGCCTGGAAAGGCGAGATTGAACCCTTTTCCTTGGAATGTCCGATAACATTCTTGGAAAAGAGGCTTCCTATTGTGTTTTTCCACCACAGACCGATATGAGATACCTGAAATACTTTGGTAACAACGGTCATAAGAATACCTGTGCCTATGAGCAGAATCAAACCGTATTTGCCCCAAACAACGCTGTTGACGGCGCCGTTGATTTCTGCTACTTTTTCAAAAAAAGCGTCCATTTTGTTTTCCTCCGAAAATAAAAAATAAAAAATCGGATTGCAAGACGCAATCCGACAAAAGTACAAATTTATCCCGTTATAATGGGTAATAAAAACTTTGTCCTTTTGCCTGAGAGATTAGCAATATCGCCTTGCCCCTTCGGCACTCAATTGAATGAGATTCTCCAAAGTTATGTCCGTTTGCAGTCCCTTTCCCTTGCGGGAAGCCTGAGAGCGTTACTCCTTCGGCAGCATTTGCTTCTTCTGCAAACTTCAACCATAAATATTCGATTGAATATTTTATACCACTAAAAAACACAAAATGCAACACTTTTTTGAGATTTTCGAAATTTTTTTGTTTTGTGTTATATGTATTGCCTGAAAAACCAAGCAAAAAGAGCCGTCACATTGGTGACGGCCCCGATATGAGAACTGCTTTATTTCATGCCGTTTTCATAAGCCTCGATCATTTTCTTAACCATCTGGCCACCGACTGAACCTGCTTCCTTAGCTGTGAGGTCGCCGTTGTAACCCTGCTTAAGGTTAACGCCTACTTCTCTTGATGTTCAATCACATCTTAATTTTAAGGTTTTTGTTCTATAATGGAATAAC
>JAZQTZ010000101.1:0-57966 GCA_045631105.1 Acutalibacteraceae bacterium | reverse complement strand
GGTGTAAATCCGCTCATCAGAAAAGACCCGGGATTGAAAGACCGCCCTTGGCCTTTTCCATGCCCTGTTCCATGGCGTCATTTGCCTTGCGGAGACTTTCGTTGAATGCGGAGATGATGAGATCCTGAAGCATTTCGATATCATCGGGGTCAACAACTTCGGGCTTGAGATTAACAGCAGTAACTTCGTGAGCGCCGTTTACAACAACTTCAACTGCGCCGCCGCCGACTGTTGAAGGAAATTCTGTTGCTTCAACTTCCTGCTGGATTCTTGTCATATTTTCCTGCATTTCCTGAATTTTTTTCATCATGTTGCCGCCACCCTGAGGTGCGCCGGGAATTCTTGCTTTCATAATTATTCTCCAATCAATTGTTATTGAATTTATTTATTTTGTTTTTTAAATCTTCGAGCGGACTTTTTTCTGCCTTTGCCTTTTCGGGATTTGAAACCGCAATTTTCATTCTTCTGCCGAGAACTTCATAAACTGCTCTTGCAAGATCTTTTGAATGAGTATCGGAGCAGATGAAATCAAAAAGAGTTGGGTTATCGGAACAGATAACAACTCTGCCGTTTTTGATCATCGCTGTTGTGTTTGCGAGAATTCCGAAAAGAGGAATATCATAAATTTTGATTTTATCGAGAACATCAGCCCAGTTTACGAACGGACCGTCGGGAATTTCAGCGGTTTCTGACGGTGCAGATGGAATCGGAGGAGGTTCGGGAGCATTTTCGGGCTCCTTGATTTCAGGCTTCGATTCTTCTTTTATCGGTTCGGGTTTTGCAGGTTCCTCAACGGGAGCCTTAATGGGTTCGGGCGCTTTGACGGGTGACGGAGCAGCGGGTCTGACGCCGTTTGAAACCATTTCTTCGAGCTTTGAAATGCGCTCTTCAAGTCCTTCGGGGATTGCACCGCTAACTGATGACGGAGCGCACATTTTTATAACTGCCGCTTCAAGCTGAATTTTTTTGTTGGCGGCGTTCTTTATGTTTTTAGCTGTCTGTTCAAGAATTTCGATGCATTCAAGAATCTTTGAAAGCTTGAGGCTTTTTGCTCTGTCTTTTAAGTTCTGAAGTTCATCTTTTGAGCAGACGATGAGTCCTTCGCATTCCGAAACGGTTTTTGCAACCATGAGGTTTCTGAAATGGAGAGTGAGCTCCGTGCAGAGGCTGTCGATATCGCAGCTTTCGCTGTGAAGCTTTGAAACAAGTTTTAATGAACTTGTGAAATCGCCGTTTGCAACGTATTCCGAGAATGAGAAAAGATAAATTGTGCCTGCAATACCTGCGGCATCGCTGACTGCGTTTTCGTCGATATCCGTTCCCATTGCAAAACAGCGGTCAAGAAGCGAAAGGGCATCTCTCATTCCGCCGTCGGCAATTCTTGCGATAAGATTTGCGGCGTTTTCGGTAAGATTAACATTCTCTTTTTCCGCAACATAGAGAAGCCTTGAAGTTATATCTTCGGGAGCAATTCTCTTGAAATCAAATCTCTGACATCTTGAAAGAATGGTTGACGGCAGCTTATGAATTTCGGTTGTTGCGAGAATGAAAATAACATGTGAGGGGGGTTCTTCAAGAGTTTTCAAAAGGGCATTGAATGCGCCGATTGAAAGCATATGAACTTCGTCGATGATATAAACTCTGTATTTTGCATTGACGGGAGTGAAGTTTGCTTCTTCACGCAAATCACGGATATTATCAACACCGTTGTTACTAGCGGCGTCGATTTCGATAACGTCGAGAATTGAACCGTTATCAATTCCGCGGCAGATTTCGCATTCGTTGCAGGGATTGCCGTCAATCGGAGAAAGGCAGTTAACTGCTTTTGAAAGAATTTTTGCACAGGTTGTTTTGCCCGTACCTCTTGAACCCGTGAAAAGATAGGCATGAGAAATTCTTCCGCTGCAAAGCTGATTCTGCAACGTTTTTGTTACATGGGGCTGACCGTAAACTGCGCTGAAATCCTGCGGTCTCCATTTTCTGTATAACACCTGATACATCTTTTCACACTCCTTTTTATTTTCGTTTTAAAAAAGAGGCATTTCCTTAGTCATATGGCGGCAGGCAGACTGTGGCGCACAAGACTGTCCGCTTAATGCTGCTCGGTTCACCCGCCTGACATGGTTCACGGCGCCCTGTCGCACAGGACCCACACGCCACATGACTAAAGAAATGCCTTGCCTATTCATATACCCTATTATTATATATTATATTTATAATAATATCAAGAGAAATTTTTATTTTTATTGCGATAATTTAATTTTTTTTGCAGGGTCTTACGCACACAATAACATCATATTGAATAGATTGATAATAAAACGGTTGGGGGTCTGACAATGAATCAGGGATATTTTTTGGGTTCAAGCGGTAAAAACGGATTCTTTTCGTGCTTTTCACAGCTTACGCCGAAAATAGACGGTCAATATACATTTATTATAAAAGGAGGTCCGGGAACGGGAAAATCCTCCATTATGAAAAAAATTGCCTCGGAAATTGAGAATATGGATATTGAATGCGAAAGAATTTTTTGTTCGTCAGATCCCTCGTCACTTGACGGAATTATTATTCCGTCTCTTCGGATCAGCATTGCCGACGGCACTTCTCCTCACACAATTGACCCAGATTATCCCGGTGCAACGGGTGAGATAGTCAACCTCGGCGACTGCTGGAATAAAGAACTTCTTTTTGATAATAAAGAAAAAATAATAGAACTGACCGACAAAAACAGAGCCTGCCACCAAAGAAGCAGACGCTTTATTGAATCGGCTTTTTCAATTTTCGGCGACGGCGAAAAAATCTGCCGTGACTGCCTTGATAACGGAAGAATTATCCGTTATGCATCAAGGCTTGCAAAGCGTCATTTCAAAAAACCCGACGGAAAAATCGGTCTTGAAAAAATCAGGCTTCTCGATGCGATCACTCCGAAGGGATATCTTTTTCTTTCAGATACGGTCAACACAATGTGCGACACAAAAATTGTTTTTGACGACTGTTTCGGGGTTGCTTCAACAGTTATCATCGACAGACTGCGAGCATATGCCCTCGCAAGCGGATATTCGGTTATTTCAAGTCCGTCGGTCTGCAGAGATGGGGCAATCCGCCACATCATCATCAAAGAACTTTCACTCGGATTTTTCACCGCCGATAAACTCTGTGATTTGGAAATTGAACCCACAAGAACGGTTTTGCTCCGAAGATTTTATTCTTCCGATGAATTATTATCCCACCGTACGAGACTTTCATTTTCCGTTAAAGCATCAAAAGAGCTTTTGCATGAAGCGGTTTGCGCATTGAAAATCGCAAAAGATATCCATGATGAACTTGAGGCGATTTATATCCGCGCTATGGATTTTGAAAAAACGGATAAAATAACAAAAGCCCTGACGGAAAGAATCCGTCAGAGCGACTGGTATCCTGATGAATTATAATCTTCTGCAGACTTCGGCAACGGGCAGACCGACAATATTGAAATAATCGCCTTCGATTCTTTCAACAAGCTTGCAACCGAGACCCTGAATTCCGTATGCGCCCGCTTTATCCATAGGTTCTTGTGTGGCAACATAGTCGGCTATTTCTTCCTCGGTCAAATCATAGAATTTAACCTTGCTTATCTGCGCAAAGGTTTCGGGATTTCCGTTTCTGATAATGCAAACGCCCGTTATAACCTCATGTTCAATGCCCGAAAGCATTGAGAGCATCGCCTTTGCATCGGATTCATCTTTCGGTTTTCCGAGAATTTTTCCGTTTGCAACAACAATAGTATCTGCGCCGATAACAACGCAATCGGCATAATCTTCTGCAACGGCGGCGGCTTTTTTGGCTGCCGTCATTTTTGCGGCTTCTGCAGGGGGAGTGCCCTCGGGAATCGTTTCGTCAACCTCTTTGACATGAATTTCAAACTCCACGCCTGCGGTTGTGAGAAGCTCTTTTCTTCTCGGCGATGAAGATGCAAGAATTATTTTTTTCATTCAATCATACCTCTGCGCTTCATTTCCGCAACTCTCATGATAAGAGTCTGGGTTTTGCCGTCGGGAATTTCGCCGTTAATAACCATATCAACCGCTTTATCGATTGCGATTTTTTCAACCTCAAGGAATTCATCCTCGTCGGGATTCATTGAGGTTGACTTAAGCTGTGAAGCGGCATAAAGATGAATTATTTCACCGCAATATCCGGGTGTGGGATAGAATTTTCCGAGGTCGTAGTATTTGCCTGCAACTGTGCCTGTTTCTTCTTCAAGTTCTCTCTTGCCTGCTTCAAACGGGTCTTCACCGAGTTCAAGCTTTCCTGCAGGAAGCTCAAGAACGGTTTCCATATAAGGATATCTGAACTGGCGCACAAAAATCAGCTCATTATTATCCGTAAGAGCCGCAACGCAGACTCCGCCGTTATGTTCAACAACTTCACGGGTGCAGGGCTTTCCGTTATGAAGTTCCGCTTTGTCACAGCGAACATTGATAATTCTGCCTTTATATACATAATTCTTTTCAACGGTTTTTTCGAATATTTCCATATTAAAATCTCCCCGTGCATATAATTTATTGAGGTGTTACTTATGAATTATATCACAAAACCTGCAAGAATGACATATGAAAATCAAAGAAAAATAATTTTTTCTTTAAAAAGGCATTATCCTTTTCTTTCAGTCAACATAATCGGAAAATCGCTCTGCCAACGGAATATATTTTCGCTGACAATCGGTAAATCACAAAATCCTCTGATTATTGCGGCGGGATTCCACGCTCAGGAATGGCTGACAACTCTCCTTGCTCTGCGTTTTGCTGAGATTATTCTTTATTCAAAAATAAACAGAACTCCGATATGGGGGATTGACCATGCAAGCATTACCCGAAGCGTTATCATTGTTCCGTGTATTAATCCCGACGGAGTTGAAATCGCTCTGAACGGATTTGATTCTGCGGGCAGATTTTCCGAAACCTGCAGAAAAATTGCTTCCGCTTCCGAGGAAAAATGGAACGCCAACGCAAGGGGAGTTGACCTGAACCATAATTTTGATGCCGGGTGGAATGAACTTCGCAGAATTGAAACCGAAAACGGAATTCTTGGTCCGTCGCCGAGAAGATACGGCGGTTACGCTCCCGAAAGCGAACCCGAAACGAAAGCACTCAGTTTTCTTTGCCGACTTTATACTCCGAGAACAGCGATTGCTCTGCACAGCCAGGGCGAGGAAATCTTTTGGGAATACGGCAACAAAAAACCGCCTCGGAGCGAAGAGATTGCAAAAATCTTTTCTTCCGTAAGCGGTTATAATCTGATTGAAAATTCGGGTCTTGCATCGCACGGGGGCTTCAAGGATTGGTTCATCGATTATTTCAACCAACCTGCGTTTACCATTGAAATCGGAAAAGGCGAAAATCCTCTGCCGCTCGGCGATTTTGATGATATACTGCAAAAATGCATTCCCATGCTGACCCTTGCATCAATTCTTTAATATTCGGCGGCGTATTTTGTAAGGTCAGGTCCGTCGGGGCGGATGTCATATCCCTGCCAACCGACAATTCTGTTTCACGCTTTAAAGTGATGAATAAGTATGGCGGGGGATAAAAAAATCGGTGAGAAACCCCACCGATTTATATATTATTCAAGTGCCGAGAGAATGGATGCGATGCGTGCGAGGTCGTCTTTATCATAAAAAGCGATTTCGAGAGTGCCCGATTCCTTGCCGCTTTTTGTGATGACCTTTGCTTTTCTGCCAAGTGAGTTATTGAGCGAAAGCTCAACTTCATCAAAGAAAGTGGGGCGTGATGCGGTTTTCTTTGCCTTTTCTTTTTTCTCGGCGGTGAGAGTTTTGACAAGCTTTTCAACCGCTCTTACGGAAAGACCCTTTTCGATAATGAATTCCGCTGTGGAAATAATAACTTTTTCATCTTCAATCGCTGCCAATGCTCTTGCATGACCTGCGGAAAGCTTGTTTTCGCGCACCATGTCGAGCACCTTTTCGGGGAGCTTTAAAAGTCGGAGCGCGTTTGCAACTGCGGGGCGTGATTTGCCGACCCTCTGAGCCGCTTCTTCCTGAGTGAGATTGAAGTCTTTCATAAGGCTTGCAAATCCGAAAGCCTCTTCAACGGGGTTGAGGTCTTCACGCTGCAAATTTTCTATCAAAGAAATAACAGCAGCTTCGGTATCGCTGAGTTCCTTTATAACAACGGGTACCTGAGTAAGACCTGCAATGCGGCTTGCTCTCCAACGTCTTTCGCCTGCAACAAGCTGATATCCCCCGCCGATGAGAGGACGGACAAGCAAGGGCTGAAGAACGCCATGCTGTGCGATTGAATCGGCAAGCTCTGAAAGAGCAGATTCGTCAAATATTTTTCTTGCCTGGTCTTTGTTGGGTTCAATATCCATTAAATTCAGCTTCACGGGTTGAGCTGCGCTTGTTTCTTCCAAAGAATTGTCTGCAAGCAGAGAGGTGAGTCCTCTGCCGAGACCGCCTTTTTTCGGTGCCATATATTTTCTCCTTATTTATTATTTAACTTAAGAAATTCATCTGCAAGGTCGTTATATGCATGAGCGCCCTTTGATGATTTGTCGTAATACATAACGGGCTGACCGTAGCTGGGTGCTTCGGAAAGTCTGACGTTTCGGGGGATAACGGTTGAATAAACCTTCTTGGGGAAGCAACGCTTAACTTCCTCAACAACCTGCTGAGTGAGATTGAGCTGACCGTTATACATCGTAAGAAGAACGCCCTCGATTTCTATGTAGGGATTATAAAGTCGCTTGACTGTTCGAACGGTTGAAATGAGCTGTGAAAGACCCTCGAGCGCATAGAATTCGCACTGAATCGGAACAATCAGAGTATCAGCGGCGCAAAGACCGTTGAGGGTGATGAGTCCGAGCGAGGGGGGACAGTCAAGGAAAATGAAATCGAAATCGTCAACGATGGGTGCGAGTGCGGTCTTAAGCTTTGATTCACGCTTGTCGAATTCAATCAGTTCAAGCTCTGCGCCTGCCAGGTCCATGCTCGACGGCATAACGAAAACATTGTCATACGGTGTTTTGACAACGGCTTCCTTTGCCGATGAACCGCCGATAAGAACGCTGTAGGATGTTTTATCAAGACCTTTTTTGTTGATTCCGAGACCGCTTGTTGAGTTGCCCTGAGGGTCGATATCAATAAGCAGAATTTTATATCCCTTGCTTCCGAGTGCGGCAGTAAGGTTAACGGCAGAAGTTGTTTTACCGACTCCGCCTTTCTGATTAACAATAGCAATAATCTTTCCCAAAATAATCGCTCCTGAAGTATTATTTAATGTAATTAATTATAACATATATAATTATAAATGAAAAGCACAAAATAAAATTTTTATGTTTCACGTGAAACAGCAGAACGGACAGACCGAAGTCTGCCCGTTCCGCTGGATGTGGGTGTGAAAGAGAAAGATATGGTATGGGGTGGTAAGTGTAATCCGAACCTGCTCAAATGCTAATCTTTTCGGTGCTTTTCGGTGTTTCGGTCTTGAAAGGCGTCAGCCTTCCTTCGCCCTCACCATCCGAAAATCTTTAGCCTTTGACCGGACAAATGCTTATCGGTCTGATTTCAAAAAACGGTCCGGATTACACTTACCACCCCCGTAGCTGTTATAATTAAGCAGAGCTTTTCTTTGCTTTGATATAGCAATTTCGGCTCTTGGGTATGCGGACAATATATTCGATATATTCATCCGTTTCGCTTTTGGCTGAATCCGCCTCAATTCCTGCACGACGCATTGTGTCAACCGCATGGTTTAGAGTGTTGACGAAAATTCTGACATCCTTGAAAAGCTTTACAGTCGGCTGTCTGTGACGGCTGTCGTTTTGAAGTATCTGCGAAACAAGTCTTTCAGTTTCGGCAACGTTCAGTCTTTTTTCGGCGATGATGGACATCGCTCTTTCCATCTGACTGACAGAAGTCAGTTTCAGCATCGCTCTTGCGTGGCGTTCCGTCAGATTTTCCTGAGTTATGCGAAGCCTGATTTCCTCGGGCAAACGCAGAAGTCGGAGCTTGTTTGATATGGTAGGGGGTGCTTTGCCGAGCTTTTTACAGATTTCGTCACGGGTCATGCCGTAATCTGTCAGCAGTTTTTCAATTGCAACCGCTTCTTCAAAGAAATCGAGGTCGCAACGCTGAACATTTTCGAGCAGGGCAAAGAGGGCGGATTTTTCATCGGATGCCTCCATTATTATGCACGGAATCTGCGTTATGCCGACAAGCCTTGATGCACGGAGTCTTCTTTCACCGGAGATGAGTTCATATTCTCCTCGGTTATTGACTCTGACCGCAATCGGCTGGATGATACCGTTTTGTCTGATGCTCTGCGCAAGACCCTCAAGTTCATCAAAATCAAATCTGCGGCGAGGCTGATTCGGATTCGGATAGATTTCCTCCTGAGGTATCAGAATTATCTGACCGCCGATTTTATATTTTCCGCTTTTCAAAAGTAAATCCCTCCGTTTCGTTGACACAATGATATCACCGAAAGGAGGGATTGTCCAGCATATTCGATTTTCAAAAAACTGCCGTTTCCGACAGCACATGTTGAATTAAAGAGGCTTTTTTGCAATCTGTGCGGATACTCTGGGGTATTTTGGCGGAACTTGCGATATCTTTTTGATAACAACTATTGTTCTTTCGCCGCCGTCGGAGAGTGAGAATGACTTTTCGGCAACGATTTTTCCGCCGAGAGTCTTAATTGCATTCTTTGCATCGGCGATTTCTTCCTGAGCTTTTGCCGCTTTCATTGCGAGAAATACTCCGCCGACCTTGACAAACGGCAGACAGTATTCGCAAAGAACATTCAGCGCCGCAACCGCTCTTGAACATACGATGTCGAATTTTTCTCTGTATTCTTTGCTCTGACCTGCTTCTTCCGCTCTTGTGTGGAGCACTTCGGCATCAAGACCGAGGGTTTCAACCGTTGAAGCAACATATTTCAGCTTCTTTGCCGTTGAATCAATCATTGTCATTTCAAGGTCAGGTCTTGCGATAAGCAGGGGAATTGAGGGGAAACCAGCGCCCGTGCCAACGTCAAGAACCTTTGCATTTTCAGCAAAATCATAAGCGGATAATGCGGAAATGCTGTCTGCAAAATGCTTGACTGCTATCCCGTCGGGGTCGGTAATTGCGGTCAGATTCATTGTTTTATTCTGTTCAACAAGCAATTCAGCAAGCTTTTCAAAGCGCTTTATTTGTTCATCGGTGAGTGATATTCCGAGCTTTTCGGCATCGGATATCAACAGATTGGTGTTAACCATTTATATTATTCCTCTCAAGATAGATAAGTAAAACCGAAATATCGGCAGGGGAAACGCCTGAAATTCTCGATGCCTGACCGACTGTTTCGGGTCGGATTTTGCAAAGCTTTTCAACCGCTTCAAGGCGCAGACCCGTTATAGCGTTATAATCGAGGTCTTCGGGAAGTCTTTTAACCTCAAGTCTGCGGTTTTCATGAATCTGCATCTGCTGACGCTTGATATATCCCTCATATTTGATATCGATTTCAACCTGTTCGAAAACTTCAAACGGCAAATCGGGTCGGTTCTTGTCAAACGGAGCAAGAGCGTCATAGTTAATCTGGGGTCTGCGAAGAAGTTCTATCATCTTAACGCCCTTTTCGAGAGCTGATGTTTCACGTGAAACAAGCATTTCATCGAGTTCGGGAGTTTTGGGAATGGAGAGATTCTTTATTCTTTCCAGTTCTTCTGCAATCAAATCGAGCTTTTTGAGGAACTTCTGATATCTTTCTTCGCTGATAAGGCCCGCTTTATATCCGATTTCGGTCAGTCTGCGGTCGGCATTATCCTGGCGGAGAATAAGACGGTATTCTGAACGGGATGTCATCATTCGGTAGGGGTCGGAGCATCCTTTGGTTACGAGGTCGTCAATAAGAGTTCCGATATAAGAGGTTGTTCGGTCAAGAGTAACGGGCTCTTTGCCCTTGATTTTCAGGGCGGCATTCATGCCTGCAACAAGACCCTGCGCCGCAGCTTCCTCATATCCGCTTGAACCGTTGAACTGACCTGCGCCGTAAAGACCGGGAAAATCCTTGAATTCGAGGGTCTGACGCAGCGAAAGGGGGTCAACGCAGTCATATTCTATTGCATAAGCGGTGCGAAGAAACTCTGCCTTTTCAAGACCGGGAATGCTGTGAACGATTTTGAGCTGAACATCTTCGGGAAGCGATGACGAAAGACCTTGAATATACATCTCGTCGGTGTTGCCTCCGCAAGGCTCAATGAATATCTGATGGCGTTCTTTTTCGGAGAAACGAACAATTTTATCCTCAATGCTCGGGCAGTAACGAGGGCCTACGCCGTCAATTTTTCCCGAATAGAGGGGTGAACGGTGGAGATTTTCAAGAATAATCTTCTTGGTTTCTTCGCCCGTGTATGTTATATAACACTTTTCGGTGTTGCGGACTTCGATATCGCTGTCGAATGAAAAGTGAACGATGTTTTCGTCGCCGTACTGCGGTTCAAGATTTTCGGTGTCAACGCTTCTGCGATTGACTCGGGGCGGTGTACCTGTTTTGAAACGTCGGGTCATAACGCCGAGTTCTTTGAGTGCCTTTGCAAGCTCAACCGAGGGGAACATGCCGTCGGGACCGCTTTCATATGAAATATCGCCGATGAAAATTCGTCCTGCAAGGAAAGTTCCCGTTGCGATAATGACCGCCTTTGCTCTGTGAATTGCCTCAAGACGGGTTTTGAGAAGCCATTCATCGCCGTCACGCTTCAAGTCAATGATTTCTGCCTGACGGAGAAAGAGGTTTTCCTGCTTTTCAAGAACAAATTTCATATAGTCGCAGTAACCTCTGCGGTCAATCTGCGCACGGAGACTGTGCACGGCGGGTCCTTTGCCGAGATTGAGCATACGGCTCTGGAGTGTATTGAGGTCGGCGGCAATACCCATTTCACCGCCGAGAGCATCAATTTCACGAACAAGATGTCCCTTTGATGTTCCGCCGATGGAGGGGTTGCACGGCATATTGCCGACCCAGTCGAGGTTTATGGTGAAAACAGCCGTTTTGCATCCGAGACGTGCGGCGGCAAGTCCTGCTTCAATTCCTGCATGGCCTGCACCGATAACGGCTACATCATAATTTTCAGAAAAGTATTCCATAGTAACACCACTTTTCAATTCGGAATTATTTTAATCATCATCTCCCCCACGCATAAGTTCACCGCTTTAAAGCGAGAAACAGTTTCGGGGAGGGAGAATTGCGGAGTTTTGATTGGGAAGAGGAGTCGAAAATATTCTTACAAAAAAGAAAAATAAACCGCTCGTTTACAGCCGATTGCGTAAAACGAAATGAATAATGCATCGTTTGGAAAATTTCTATCGGCTGTAATCGAAAATCGCTGTTTTAGTGCCAAAAAAGAACTAAAAACGGCGATTATTTTGCGGAAAGAGAATAATAAACCGCTTTTTACTTACCGACGCAGAAACGTGAGAAAACTTCGTCAACAACGGCGGAAGTTGCTCTGTCACCCGTGAGTTCGAGGAGAGCATCGATTGCGCAGTCGGCGCAGACGTTGACGGCATCGAGAGTGACGCCCATATTGAGAGCGGAGATTGCTTCTTCGATATGATTCAGCGCATTAACGCAGCATTGTCTTTGTCTTTCGCTCGTCAGACAAGCGGAGTTCGGGTCGAATTCGTTTGTTCTGAAAATTGAGCGCACCGCATTTTCGAGCGCATCTCTCCCCTCACCCGTAGCAGCGGAAAGCTCAACGGTATACGGGAAATTATCTTCGATGGTTTTTCTGTCTGCCGCCATGGGCAGGTCGGATTTATTGAGAAGAGCAATCGCCTTTTTATTTCGGCATTGCTCGATGATATCGAGGTCGTCGCTGTTTATCGGCATGCTTGAATCGAAAACAGCAAGCACAAGCTCGGCTCTTTCAAGTCGACGCTTTGCAAGGTTAACGCCGATATTTTCAACGATGTTTTCGGTTTCACGGATGCCAGCCGTATCTGCAACACGCATGATGATTTCGCCGAGAACGATTTTTTCTTCAACAACGTCACGGGTTGTGCCGGCGATGTCGGTAACGATTGAACGCTCAAATCCCGTGAGCATATTCATAAGAGTTGACTTGCCGACGTTGGGTTTTCCGACGATGACGGCATCGATTCCGTCGGTGACAGCTCGTCCGCAGTCATAGCGGCGGATGATATCGGCAAGAGCAGATTTTGTTTTTTCGAAAACAGGAAGCATATCCCCTGCGCCCGTATCCTCGATATCCTCGTCGGGATAATCGACCCATGCGGCAAGAGAAGCGCAGATTCCGATGATTTCATCGGCGCATTTTCTGATTTCACGGCTCAGATTTCCGTCAAGAGTGTTGAGTGCGGCGGTTGCGGCTTGTTTGCCCGAGGCACCGATGAGCGACATAACGCTTTCGGCGGCGGCGAGGTCAAGCTTACCGTTGAGAAATGCTTTTTTCGTGAACTCCCCTGCTTCTGCAGGAAGTGCTCCTGCATCGAGTGCGGCACGGAGCACACGTTTTGTTATATAAAGACCGCCGTGGCATGAGATCTCGGCGGTATCTTCGCCCGTATAGCTTGAGGGCGCACGAAAAACGAGGCAAACAGCCTCGTCGATTTTTTCGTTATTATCATAAACATCTCCGAAATATGCACGGTAACCCTTACTTTCCGTAAGAGCATTACCGCTGACGGGTCGGAATATCTTATCGGCAATTTCAAGAGCTTTCTCGCCTGAAATTCTGACAATTCCTATGCCGCCGGGTGCATTCGGAGTTGCAATTGCGGCAACTGTACGGTTTTCCATAATTTATCACTCACAAACAAGGGGTACTCTCTGACCCGTTATACGCTTAGCAATTCGTTTATATGCAAGGGATGACGGTGAAAATTCACCCGGATTTTCGCCCGTAACGGAAGAATATCCGACATTGATATCCCTCGGAACAACGCCGAGAAGCTGAACGCCCGTTTCGTCGATGCATTGGTCGATGTTGAGAAGCTTTTTCTTGCAGACGGGTTTCACTTCAAACATATTTATAACAAGTCTTGCATCGTCAATTCCGAGTCTGCGGAGTTCATCAAAGGCTCTTGCGCAGCTTCGAACGCAGACGTTATCGGGCGTTGAGATAACAACCGCCTTATCCGCACCGCTTGCGGCAAGCTGAAAGCCTCTGTCTATGCCTGCGGGAGAATCGAGAAGGATGTAATCATAATCCTCTGCAAAGGATTTAAAGAGATTTGCGGTTTTTTCAGGGGTAAAATCGTCGCTGAAATTACGGGGAGCGGCAAGAATATCGATTTGAGCTTTGATAAGAGCCTGTTCAGGGTCGCATCTGTCGCAGACAAGGTCGCCCCAGTCAAAGACAACGTTTTCGGTAACTCCGAAAAGAAGGTCAAGCGAGCGCAGACCGATATCGCAGTCGATTGCAAGAACCTTTTTTCCGAGGTTTGCAAGAGCTCTGCCGACACCTGCCGTGAAAGAGGATTTGCCCGAGCCGCCTTTACCCGAAGCAATAACTATAATTTCAGCCATTATTGTTATCTCCTTAAGGAATTAATACATTTTCCTGCTGGTTTTTCTGCATGCTGTCGCTCTGTCCGAAATAATAATCGCAGATATCGGCAACAACGGGAGAAAGTCTTGAACCTGCCGTGAAACCTTCGCCGACAACGGCGATTGCGAGTTCAGGGTTTTCATAGGGAGCGAATGCAATAAGGAAACCGTTGTTAACCTTAACAGAATGACCTTCCAGCTGACGGATTTCCTGAGATGTACCTGTTTTTGCGGCTATCTGCACGGGAGAATTCTTGAAATAGGATGATCTTGCACCAACTGCAAACATACCTTTCTGAACTGTTTCAAGAGTGGTGTCAGAGATAGCCATTTGTGAAAGAATTTCAGGTTTTGTTTCGACAAGAGTCTGCGAATAATCGTAGCTCTTGATACTTTTTATGAAATGAGTTCTGTATCTTGTTCCGCCGTTTGCGATAACGGCGCAGTAGTTTGCAAGCTGGATGGGAGTGAAAAGGTTGCCCGCCTGACCGATGGCCGACTGAACAACGAAACCGGGAAGCCATTTCTGACCGAGAGATGCACGGTATTCGGGGCTGTCGAGAATGCCCGTTGCTTCGCCGAGTTCACATCCCGTTTTTGAACCGAGACCGAAAAGGGTTCTGTATTCATTCATTTTTTCAATGCCGAGATTCTTGCCGACCTCGTAGAAGAAGGTGTTGCAGGATTCATCGATAGCATTGACAACATCAACGTTAGTTGATTTATGGGACTGTTCGCATTTGAATTCCTGACCGAGGTAAAGATATTTACCCGAGCAGAAAACTTTATATTCTTCGTCGATAAGACCCTCTTCAAGAGCGGCAATCGCAACGGAGGGCTTCATTGTTGAACCCGTTGCGTATGTTGAAAGAAGCGCTCTGTTCCAAAGAGGAGCGGAGGAGTCTTCGTTGAGTGCTTTTGCGTTTTCGCTGTATTGCGATATATCGTAAGTCGGATATGATGCGCTTGCAAGAATTGCCCCTGTTTTGCAGTTAAGAACAACAACTGCACCTGCGTCATCAACAAGGTTTCCCCTGCCCTCGCCCGCAAAGTTGAGAAGAGTGTTGCGAAGAGAATCCTGCGCAACCTTCTGCAGACCTGCGTCCATTGTGAGCACAACGGTGTTGCCCTGAACGGGTTTAACGGTTACGGCGCTGGACTTATTGCCGTCGCCGTCCCAATAAATTGTTTCTTCGCCATCGGTACCCTTGAGGTATTCTTCCATAGCGAGCTCAATTCCGCTTTTGCCGATATAGTCGGTGATTTTGTAACCGCTGTCCCTGAGCTTTTTATATTCATCGGCATCAATCGCACCGATTCTTCCGAGAACGTGAGGCGCAAGAGTGCCGTCATAATATTCTCTGATGGGAATGATGCTGACATCAACGCCCGGATAGGTTGCACCGTTTTCCTTGACATAGGAGATAACGGAATTCGGAACATCGGTTGCAAAAGTATAAGGATATCCGATGCTGAAGAAAAGGCGCTTCATTTCATAGCAGACCGAAGCGATTTTTCTTGCCTTTTCGAGAGGATATTCTTCAAGCTTATATCTTGAAATGAGGGCATCGAAGCAGTTCTGAGCGGTTGCATAATCATTGAGATTGAGCATATCCTCGCTCTTCATCTCTTTTATGAGATTTTCGCTGTCCTCTTTATAAACAATATTTCCGTTACCGTCAAAAACAAGCGGAAGATTATCAACCCATTCGAGAGAATTCTTTTCAAAAAGGTCAATAAGATTTGAAATTATGGCGTTTCTTTCGGCCTGTTCGGTCGGGAAATATGCATAGTCGAAAACAAGAGAGTAGCCTTGTGAGTTATAGACAAGCTCCTGACCGTTGCAGTCAACGATTTCGCCTCTTGCCGAGGAAATAACAGCCGTTCTTTCGGAAACGGCGTTGCTTGCAGCGGCATAATCGGGGCCGTCAACAATCTGGATTTTCACAAGGTCGAAGATGAAAAATGCAAAAAAGGCAAGAAGAACACAAAGGGCAACAATTCGTCTTGTACCCGTGATTTTAACGTGCATAA
The DNA here is from genome assembly GCA_045631105.1 of Acutalibacteraceae bacterium. GTDB lineage: Bacteria > Bacillota > Clostridia > Oscillospirales > Acutalibacteraceae > CAG-177. The sequence goes on along the minus strand of JAZQTZ010000101.1, from coordinate 42,385 downwards.
TCTTACCTCCTTAAATTATTCCTCCGTGAATTTCTTTTCTACGGAGCGAGTCATTATGAATATTATCGGAACAAAGACGGTTGTGTATGCTATTCCGGGCAGATAATAGCGCAGGAGCATAAACGCCGCCGAATCGAGATCTGATATAACAAAGTTGAAAAGCCAATAGCCGAGGTGATAAAGTGTTGAGAAAATAAAGGTCAGAATCGAAGCGGTGACAATGTTGTTACGCATTATCGTGTTGATAAGCGTTCCGCAGATGAAGCCGGCAGTCAGAAGAAACAGAGCATTGTAGCTTGCGCCTGAGGCGAAAACGTCCCAGAGTGCGCCTGCAAAGAGACCGAGCATCATGCCCCAGATATCCCTCTCATACATCGCTATGCAAACAACTGCGGGTATAAGAAGCAAAGCCCTGATGCCGAAAACCTGCGGAAAGAAGCCGTCTGTGTTTTGCAGAACGGATATGAGCAGGATTATCATAGCAAGGCTGAGCCTACGGAATATCAAGTTTTTCTTCTGCGTTTCTAATGTCATTTACTGATTCTGTCCGTCAAAGTCTGTGATGATGAAAACATCGGTGATTTCGTCGAAGTCAACGCCGGGTTCGATAACTGCGCTTGCAGAAATATCAACCGTTCCGTCAACGATATCAACAACCGTTCCAACGATGAGGTCACGGGGATAAATTCCGCCGACGCCTGAGGTGCAGACAATTCCGCCTGCGGTTATGGCTGTTGAGGTTGAAAGACCGGGCATATGGCAATGACCCTCCTCTGCAAGAGCAACCGATGAGGTCACAAAGCCGAGGTCACGGGTGCGCACTTCATATACGCTGACGTTCACTTCGGGATTAAGTATTGTGTTGACCGTGCAACGGGTCGGAGTTACCGATGAAACGATGCCCACAAGATAGTTGCCGTAAATAACGGGGTCGTTGACGCTGATATCGCTCGTTGAGCCTTTGTTCAGAGTGAACGAACCGAGTCTGTTTGCCGAATCCTTGCCGATAATTGCAGCCTCTGCAAAAACATAGTCGCTGTGTTCTTCCTTGATTTCGAGGAATTCCTGATAGAATACGTTTTTGCTCTTTGCCTGTTCATAATCAACAAGCTGGCGTTTGAGTCGGTCAATTTCTTTTTCAAGACCGTCGATTTCCTTGGCAAGAGCGGAGGATGAACGGAATGAAATCGGAAGATTTGAGAATCCCGAGGCAACATAGGATGCAGCACGGGAAACAGGGCCGAAAACAAAGCTTGTTACACTTGTGAGCGGCGAAGAACCGCTTCTTGATGCGAGCGCAAAGACAGAGCCTGCAAGCAGAGCTGCGGCTATGACTGCGAATAATTTAAAAGCAGAGCTTTTCAAAAAGCGGATCATCAGTTAATCACCTTTCATCAGATGTATTTCTTGTTGCTTGCTACGTTGAGGGTGTTGTTTTCAAGGCAGATGCCTGTGCCGTCGGCAACGCAGTCGAGGGGATTTTCTGCGATACGAACGGGGATTTTTGTTTCTGTTGCGATGAGCTTATCAAGACCTCTGAGAAGAGCGCCGCCGCCTGTGAGCATGATGCCGTGGTCAATGATATCTGCGGCAAGCTCGGGGGGAGTCTTTTCGAGGGTTGACTTAACGGAGTCAACAATCTGTGAAACTGTGTCGGACATAGCTTCGCGGATTTCTTCGCTTGTTATGTCAACATTCTTGGGAAGACCGTCCATGAGGTTTCTGCCCTTGATGTTGATTGTTCCTTCGCCTTCATAGGGATATGCGGAACCAATTTTGATTTTGATATCTTCTGCAGTTCTTTCGCCGATAAGGAGATTATATTTTTTCTTGATGTAGTTGATGATTGCATCGTCAAAGTTATCGCCTGCAACTCTTGCGGAGTTTGCGGTAACAACGTCGCCGAGAGAAATAACGGCAACTTCGGATGTGCCGCCGCCGATATCAACAACCATGCTGCCTGTTGCTTCGCCGACGGGGAGACCTGCGCCGATAGCTGCTGCCATGGGTTCTTCGATAAGGCTTACATATTTTGCGCCTGCGCTCTTTGCGGCGTCATAAACAGCCTTTCTTTCAACCTCGGTAACGCCCGAGGGAATGCAGATGAGAACTCTGATTTTTGTGAAAGGCGATCTTTTTGCTGTTCTTTTGATGAAAGCGGCAATCATTTCTGCGGTAATTTCGAAATCAGCAATAACGCCGTCTTTGAGAGGACGGACTGCTGTGATTGAACCGGGAGTTCTGCCTATCATTTCCTTTGCTTCCGTACCGACGGCAACAACTCTGGGAGGGTTGCTCTTCTGGTCAACGGCAACAACGGAGGGTTCACGAATAACGATTCCCTTGCCTTTAACGAATACAAGGGTGTTGGCGGTACCTAAATCTATACCGATATCCTGAGTAAAAAGCATAGTTGTTATCTCCTTAATAAAGATTTATCAGCGGAAGTTGATGGATGAAAGAATCTTTGTGAATTCATCGAGGTTTTCTGCAAGGTCACGGCGGCCTTCAATCTTAACGGAATAAGTGTGGCCTGCTGCTTCGAAGAAATAGAAGCCGAGATAAGCGGGAACGGGATTGCCGTTTTCGTCTGTCTTCTGGTGGGGAACATAGAATGCTGTGTAGTTAGCTTCGATTTCGTCGTTGATTTTGATTGTTGTGTTGTCAACTCTTGTGTTTGCATACATTCTCTTTGCGTTATCAATAAGTTTTGCAGCAGCTTCCATAGCTTTGGTTGAAGAACCTTCCTTAACGGTGATAACGAGTGATTCGTCTGTTCCGTCCTTGGTTATGCTGAGGTCGTTGAGAGTGTAAGCGTCAGACCAGCCGTCGGGAATTTCAACGGAATAATACTTTGCTTCAACTCTTCTGCCCATAACGAATGCATGGTCCATGTTGACAGCGTTTGTTTTGTATTCGCCGTTTTCGTCTTTAACGTTTTTGCCGTTTTCGTCTGTAACGAGAACAACAAGGTTGCCTGCGCCGTCTCTTACGATACCGCCGTCGGGTGAGGTAACAACAGCGATGTCATCGCCTGCACCGTTCTGGAGAATAGCGCCGTTCTTGATTTTGGGTTTGCATGCTGTGAAGCAGGTAAGAATAACAATAAGTGAAATAATGAGAGCGAAATATCTTTTCATGATAATGAGTCCTTTCATCTGAAATTTTCTCAGCTGTTGAGAGCCTTGAATGCTTCTTTATTATTTTTATAAAGAGTTTTGTAGACAGCATAGTTGCGGTCATAAACCTCTTTGTTTGCGGGATTGGGTTTGAAGGTTTTCTTTGCGGGGATGAGCTTCTTTGCCTGAGAAATATCGTCGAGCACTCCGAGACCGACTGCCATGACAACAGCCGCACCGACTGCGCCGACATTCTGCGGAGAATCAACTGTTTCAACGGTTCTGCCTGTTATATCGGCAAGAATCTGGCAGGTTACGTCGCTGAGTGCGCCGCCGCCGACGAAACGAACCGTCTGCGAAGTTTTGATTTTCTTATCCTGAGTATCGAGGAACCAACGCATGTGCATGCAGACGCCTTCGATAACGGAACGGATAAGCTCTGTTTTACCAACGTCGAGGCTGATGTTGAAGAACATACCTCTTGAGTTGGGGTCTTCAAACGGACAGCGGTTGCCGTGGAGCCAAGGAGTGAAGATTACGCCCTGACTGCCTGCGGGGATTTCGTTAACAACCTTTGAAAGGTAGTCATAAAGGCTTGTGTAAACGGTTTCTTCGGATTCTGCAACGTCGGTCTTGTTGAGGAAAATGCCGATTTCGTCGAGAGCAAGGTGGTCCTTTACCCATTCGAGGCATTTGCCTGCGGTTTCGAGCTCTGCAAAATAGTTGAAACGGTCTTTCTGCGCACCTACGATTGCGGCAATCATTGCCGAAGCGTCAACAACGCTCTTGTCAACAACGGTTGAAGCCCAACCCGATGTGCCGTTATAGATGTGTGTATCGCCGAGCTCAACACTTCCTGCGCCGACGCCGATGAGTGAAGCATCGCCGCCGCCTCCGAATACTGCCGTTCCCTCTTTAAGACCGAGCTCTGCGGCTGCCTTTGCGGTAAGACCGCCTGCCTTATCGGTGCATTTGATGAGTTCGGGCATATGGTCGGGGTTAACTCCGAGGAGGTTACAGATTGTTTTGCTGAAGCCCTCTTTACCCTTTCGGATGTCATAGAGAAGAGTTCCGAATGCGGAGTCGGGTGTCATAACAAATTTATCTGTCATGCGGCAGATTATGTATTCCTTAACGTCGAGCCATTTATAAACTCGCTTGAAGTTTTCGGGTTCGTTTTCCTTGACCCAGTTATATTTCCAGACGGGGTCCTTTACGCTTGCGGAAACCGCACCTGTTATGATAAGCGAAGGAATGAGTTTGAAGATGTTTGCGCCTGCAATCTGAACGCCGTTTGCCATGCCTTCCTTAATCTGCTTTCTTGCGCGCTGGTCCATGTAGCTGAATGCTCTGTGGACAGGCTTTCCGTCTTTATCAACGAGAACAAGTCCCTGCATCTGTGAGCAGAAGGAGATGCCCTCAACAAGTTCGGGCTTGATATCGCAGTTTTCAAAAATGGTTTTTGTTGTTGAGCAGATGGCAGCCCACCATTCATCGGGGTCCTGTTCTGCACCGCCGTCAGGCATGATATAGAGCTTATAGCCCTCCATGGCAGCGCTGATGAGGGTTATTTCCTTGTCGATTTCAAAAAGACAGGATTTAACACCGGTTGTTCCTATGTCATAGGAAATAACATATTTCTTGCCCATTTTGTCCTCCTGAATTCAGATGCACGGCATCGTTTTGATTATATTAGAACGGATATACAATTCCGTTAAGATTTTGTGACGAAAGTGTAAAAAAAGACATAACTATACACTATTACCCTATTATACTCTATTATTATAATAATTTTAAATATAAATTACAAGTATTATTTACAATTTAAATAAAAAAATCGGTCTGCATTTTTATGCAAACCGATTGATGTTATCTGATTATAAAATTGACTGCCGTTGCAACGGGTGAAGTCAGAAACTGATTGATGATGAGCTCCGTAATTCTGACGAACAGAGTGATGAAAAACTCAAAGAGATTCAGGGTGCTTTCTGAGGGTGCGGATTCTTCCGTGCCGTCGGTTTCGCCTGTGTTTTCATCGGGATTTGGGGTGGTGGTATCTTCAACCTCTTCTGATGTTTCTTCGGCATAGCCGAAAGGTCTGATGAAGAAGTGATAGGGATTTCTGATGCCTAATTGGTCAACGAATATCTCAACGCCGATGATAGTTACGCCTTTTCTTGAATTCATCGCCGAAATACATTTTCCCTCGCCGAGATAAACGCCTGCGTGACTGTTCCAGACAACGATATCGCCTGCCTGAGCATCATCCATGCTTTCGATAACTTTACCGAATGCCTTTGCTTTTTGGGGCGTGTTATATTCGGAAGTTCCTGCACCGAAAGTGATGCCGAAATTCCGGAGAACATAGTAAACAAGACCCGAGCAATCGAATTTATCGGGGCCTTTGCAGGAGTGCTGATATGCGCAACCCTCAAACTGACGGGCATATGCGGCAACATCGCTTCCGTTTACGGGTTCAGCGCCCGTTGCGCCGAATGAGAAAGCACTTATGATAATCGCCGAAATAAGAAAAAATGCGGTAATCTTCCGTGTAATCTTCATTGTTAACCTCCTGTGCCAAGCACACAACAGTTCAACATTATACAGAAGAAACACCGCTCTGTCAAGGATTATTACTTGACAAATTCGCCAAATGCTGCCTGATGATTTTGTGCAACATCATTAAAACAAGAAAAAAGCTGTGCCGAAGCACAGCTTTTAATTTATGCCTTATATTCAAAAGTGAAGCAATGCGAACGGATTTTGAAATCGAGAAGATAGCATCTGAAGGCATTGCCCTTGAGCTTATAATTGCCGACTCTGATATCTGTGACATAGCCTGTGTTTGCGTTATAGGCGCTGTCATGAGAGATAATTTCAATCCATTCGGCAGGATTATCGGAGAGCTCAAAATCCTTGATATCATTATCCTTGACATAGGACATGATATATTTTTTCATATCAGCCGCACTTATCTCAACGGTTGTTGCATCAACGCTTTCGGGGCTTGAAACGCCGCCTCGGAGATAGGGATAGGCATCTGTTTTCCAAACGCTTCCTGCTGATGCGGTTTTGCCTGCTGCCGATGCGAAATAGGTTGTGTTTGCGGGTTTTCCGTTGTAGTCAACGTATTTTGCAACGGGAGTGTCGGTATCGGAGGACATTCCGAGATATTCAAGCGCCGCCTTGTGGATTTCAGAGCCTGCATATTCAAATTTATCGTCATATGCATGCTGACTCTTTCTGACATCGAAATTATTGAACTTTGCATAGGTATAAATCGTTGCCATCTGAGCCTTGAGAGCTTCTCTGGTTGCGCTGGAGTAACCCATTTCTTTCTTTGTTGTTTTGCAAAGATACTCAACGATGGGTATATCGTTGCCTGCATATTTTATTGTTGCGGGAGTTGAGGAATCGGTTTTGACGGTTGTGCCGGGATAATAATGAGTCATGATTTCCTCATATGTTGAACCGCTCTTTGCCATAGCCATCGCACCGTGCTGACTCATTCCGACGCCGTGACCGTAACCGTAAACCTTGAAAATGAATGTGCCCTTTACCTCTGACGAGGTTGATGCGGTTGTTACGCCTTCCTGAGAAGCAGCGGTTGTTGAAACAGTTGTCTTAACAGCGGTGGTCGTTACGGTAGTAGGCTTTGTTGTGGTAGTAGTCGTTGTTGTGGTGGTTGCGGTGGTCGGTTTTGCGGTGGTTGTTGCCTTGGTGGTAGTGAGCGTTGTCAGAGCTTTGGTAGTTGAGGTGACAGCCGCTTTTGTTGTGGTTTTGAGAGTGGTTGTTATTTTTGTTATCGTCTGAGTGACGGTTGTTCTTTCGGGAACTGTGAAAATATTCAGAGTTGTGGGAGCTGAGGTTATGTAAGAATATGTGCTTTCGGGCACAAACGCAACTGCGCTGTCATCCATATCCTCGAGATAGCTTCCGCCGTAGTTTTCATATATATAATCATTATATAAATATGTTTCATCCTGCTGAATGTAATCGCCTGCGGCATAGGTGGGCGCATCCTTGTTTTCTTTTGAAGAAGAAACAAGCGCAAGAATAACGCAGATAACGATTGCAAGCGCAATTCCGATGATTGCGATAATCAGAGGAGTTTTTGAGTTTTTCGCCCATTTTTTCTTCGGCTTCGGCGCATCGGGATTAACGAGCGCAGGCGTTGCAGAAAGTTCATCGAGCATCTGACAGAGCTTGATGATTGCGGCAACGATGAGCTGTTTTGCATCTTCGCCGGGGTTTGCATAAACCTTTGCCGCCTTTGCTCTTTCGGAATCCGCAACGCAGACAACAACATGCTCGCCCGAGCCGTCATTATCAACGGATGAAATCGAAATTCCGAGGTCGGCGGAAGAATTTTCCTTGGAAATCTTTGCGCATTGAGCGATATAAGCCGATTCGGATTCATTTTCCGCTCTGTCCCTCATGGATGAATCGGAAATGAAAGCCTTTTCATGGTCGGGCACGGAAGAAATTGCCGAAAGAAGCATTTTTCCGCATCCGCAAGGCGAAACTGCAACGGTTTTTCCGCTTGCAACAACGCTTTTTATGCGTTCATGAAGCTCCTGCGTTTTTGTTTTCTTGGGAGCGGGAATTGACGAAATAAGAGCGTCAAGACCGAAAAGCATGGCAAATTCGAGTTTTGAAGTATCAAGCGGAGCAAAAACGAGCGTACCGCTTCCGACATTAACGGAAAAAGCGGAGAATAAGCCGTCGGAGGTGAGATAAACCTTGGATTTTTCGGCAACCGCTGCCTGAAGGTCACGTTCTTTTGCATTCTGAGGAGCATTTTCGCCCATGGCAGCTGAAATACGGTTGCTTTTGACTATTTTAAAGGAAAGGGATTTGAGTATACGGAATTTTGCGTTGAGGAAAACATCAACGGGTGCCGCCGCAAAGGCAAAACCGCCCTGAGCAGCGTAAGCCACGGCCTCTGCCGCAAAAGCGGAGACCTCGCTGAAATTTGTTATTTCGCAATTTAACCGTTGTTTCAGATAATCTGCAGCACCTTGCGCTCTTTCGGCGCAAAGCGTGAAACAGTTCACCTTTCTTTCCATAATAATCACCTTTCCTTAAAAATTCGCTTGATTACCATCTGGGGTCGTTTGCATGGGTGTTTGTTTTTCCGTATGCATCATACCATGCCTGAGGATATTTGGGGTCGTTATTCTTATAAGCCTTTGAAGTGTCAACGGCAACGCTTTCGCCTTCTCTTCTCTGTCTTGCAACAACAACGAGTCTTGCGTTGTCGAAGTCATAAGCGCAGGTTGAAAGAGTGAGGAGCTTGTCCGTGAGAGCAATGTCAACGCCTGTTGTATAGAGCTTTCTTGCATCAACTTCTTCGAGATATTTTACGAAGTTGCCTGTGTCAAGGTCGATGAAGTTATAGGGGAATACATAGCCGTTATCGTCTTCCTTTTCGGAGTTCGTGATAAAGACAGCATAAACAAACCATGTGTGGTCGCCGTAAATAGTGTTGCATTCGATAACGGGTGCCTGACGGAAACCGTCGATGCTGCGGTAATTTTCAAGCATACCGAAAATCAGGTCGTCATGGCGCATGTTATGGCCGTAAATAACATTGTTCTTATGAAGATTCTGGAAATCCGTCATTCTGTAATCAAAGAAAGGCACGCCATAACGGGTATATTTTCCGTAAATGTCTTTCTTAAGATAATAGTTGTTGTTACTGCCCTGTGCAATGGGAAGATTGATTCCGAAACCGGGGATTGAAATCCAGCCTCTGAGATCATCGTTTGCATCATAGAGGCTTGAATATTTTGCAAGCATGCCTTCGGGATAAACCTTCTCGGGAGAAGTGTTCATGGAGTCATTAACCGTCACATCATTATGAATATTGATGTTTTCGTTCATTTCGCTTGCAATCTTGTCTGCCTCCGCCTTGAAACGGTAGGGCTCAATGATATAAACATTTGCGAGCATTCCGCCGCAGACGATGATTGTTATGATTGAAATTGTAAGAATGATGTTTCTTATGATATCTCCCGTGGTTGCCTTCTTCTTTTTCTCTTTTTTGTCTTCTCCTTCAAGCTCGGACTCTTCCATGATATTTGCCGAGCTCATGGGTGCGGATTCATAGAGCTTTTCGGGCTGAGCGGCGGCTCTTTCGTAGTCGTTGCCGTCGTCAGGCACGGTGATAACAAATTCTTTTTTCTCTTCTGCTTCGGGTTCTTCCGAAACGGGAACTTCTTCAATTTCGGGAAGAATTATTTCGGGCTCTTCCGAAACGGGAGCTTCTGCAGGCTCTTCTTCAAGAAAACCGTCCCAATCAAAATCATCCTCGCTGAAATCAAGCTCCTCTTCCTCTTCTTCGGGAAGAAGCTCTGTTTCTTCAACTGATTCATCGGGACCCGAAACAAGATGTATTGCCGATGAGAGTTCGGCATCAACGGTGGCAATTCCCTGATTTGATTCAATCTCTGAAAGAATATCGTCAAAGCCTGTTTCGGAATCGGTTTCCTTTTTGAGCATATCAATCATGCTGAAAATGCCCGCTTTTGCATCGTCGGAAACGATTTCAGCCTCTTCTTCGGGAACGGGCTCAAAAATCTCGGTTTCTTCGGTTTCTTCGCCGTTATCAAGCGACACAACGGGGATATCCGAATCAAAATAATCGTCGGGATTCATCCAGATATCTTCAAGAGAGCTGTTTTCATCCTCGGGGAGAGGCTCGGGATCGGAAAGAACAACCTTTCTCGGTTCAGCCTCGCTTTCGGTGAGCATCGAGAGGGGTCTGGGAACAATTGTTTCAGGACCGCTTCCCATGATATCGTCATAGAGGCTCTGCAAATCGGATTCAAGGCTCTTTTCTGTTTTTTCGATATCGTCACGGAAGCCTTCGAAAAGGGAGTCGGAATTTGAGTTTTCGGTAAGAAAATCGCCAAGGTCGATTTCGGTTATTGCTTCATCGTCCGCAATCGAGCTTATGCTGTCGGGAATCGACGGAAGCTTGTTGTTTTCATTCATGTTATCTTTTGACATCTTTTTGTCCTCCGAAAATTAGTTGGGGCTGGGTTGCCACTTTGCAGTATTTTTATACGGATTGGTTTTGCCTTTGCTGTTATACCACACCTGGGGTCTGCGGTAATCGGGGTTGTCCTTGACAAGGGAAACATCGATTTCTTCGCTTTCGCCCTCATGAAGAAGCCTTGCAACAACGACGAGTCTTGTGTCAACATTCTTGCCGTAGTCATAGATGCAGGTTGAAAGTGTGATGATTTTATCGGTGGGTTCAAGAGAAACGCCTGTTTCATAGAGCGCTCTCTGTTTCACCTGTTCTATATATCCGACCATGTTGTTATCGCTCATGTCGGGATAAATATAGTTGAAGAAATAGCCGTTATCTTGGGAAGGCTGGGTTGTTGAAAGGAAAACGGCGCAGATTTTATATGTATACTCCTCATAGAGAGTGGAGTATTTTATTATCGGACTGTCAATGAAATTCTGCTTGTTTTTGTAGTCATAAAGCGAACGGAACGCCTGCTTGGGAACATCCGCACCCATTCTGCTGGTTGTATGACCGTGGATTATCATGTTTTTGTTGATACCGTCTTTCATGCAACGGTAGTCGAGATAAAGATTTCCGTAGTTGGTGGAGGTTGTTGAGGTTGTGTGTCTTTCGTAGAAATCTTTTTTGAGATATTTTTCGTTGTCGTTGCTCTGCAAAACGGCGGTGTCAAGCTCCGTGCCGGGAATTGAAAGCCATCCGACAAGGTTATTGTTGATTGAATAGGGCTGTTTGAGTTCCTCTTTTATTCCCTCGGGGAAGCTTCCCTGCTTTTTCATGTTGTTTGAAACAACTCCCGAAAGAGTTTCCGCAAGAACGTCAAATTTTTCGCCGCCGTTCAGGATATATTCTGCGGCATTGGTTTCAAGCTCGGTCTGCACATCGGGTTTCTTAACGATATTCATAACCGAAAGAGCAACGAATATTGCGGTTACTGCCGCAAAAACAGCGCAGAGAATTGAACAAATCTTTTTTGAATCCATCATCTTTTTCCCCTTTCCTCTATATATACTCTCGCAAGATTGAGCGCACGGGATGCCGTAACATAACGGTTATATTCCCTGTCATTCTTGCCTGTTTCGATTTTTTCGCAGATATTATAACCCTCCGCATCAAGTGCGATGAAGCAAAGACCGACGGGTTTGTCCGTACCGTCATTTCCGGGACCTGCAATTCCCGTAACGGAAATTCCGATGTCCGCACCCGACACACGGCGTATTCCCGAAGCCATTTCTCTTGCCGTCTGTTCGCTTACCGCACCGTAAGCCGCAAGAGTTTCCTCCTTAACGCCGAGGATTTTATTTTTCATTTCGTTTGAATAGGTTATCGCACCGAATTCAAAAACGGCGCTTGCGCCTGCAATATCCGTTATTCTTTTGGGGATATATCCCGCCGTGCAACTTTCGGCAGTTGCAAGAGTGAGCCCGTTTTCTTTGAGAAGCTCAACAACTCTCTGCTCAATGCTTTCGCTGTCGATACCGTAAACATAATTTCCGAGTCTTTTGCAGACTTCATCAATAACGGGTTTGCAGAGCTTTTCGGCTTCTTCCTCATTTTCGCCTTTTGCGGTAACCCGAAGAAGAGCTTCGCCCTTTTTGGCATAGGGAGCAACGGTCGGATTTTCGTTATCGAGCAGATCTGCAACGGTTTCCGCCATTGCGCTTTCACCGATTCCCATAGTTCTGACCGTATGCGATACTATCGCACCCTCGGCATATTCACGAAGATAATCAACAATGCTTTCGTGATACATCGGCGCCATTTCATAGGGAGGTCCGGGAAGCATGACGACGCATTTGCCGTCTTTTTTAAGACCCAGACCGGGAGCCGTGCCGTGGTTATTTTCAAAAACATCGCCGCCGACGGGAACGAGCGCCTGACGGAGATTCGTTTCGGGCATTTCAAGACCCTTTGATTTGAAATAACCCCTTATTTTTTCTGCGATTGCATTGTCGGGAGTCATTTCAAATCCCATGACCTCACAGCAGACATCTCTTGTTATGTCATCCGCTGTCGGTCCGAGACCGCCCGTTGCGATAACGATATCGCTTCTTTCGAGAGCGGTTTTCAATGCGGCGGCAAGTCTTTCGGGATTGTCGCCGACGGTTGTATGGCGGAGCACCGATATGCCGAGCTTTGCAAGCTGCACGGAGAGATATTTTGAATTTGTGTTAAGTATATCGCCGAGCAGTATTTCCGTGCCGACGGAAAGAATTTCGCAAACCGACATAGTTTTTTCTCCTTAATAAGCGTTAATATGAATAAATCTTGTTCCCTCAACAGCTTCATTGACAAGTCTTTCAACGTCGAGAGCCTTTTCGCATTCTTCAACGTAGTCAATTGTGGGGCGTGTTCTGGGATGCTTGGGTGTGAACACCGTGCAGCAATCCTCATAGGGAAGAATTGAAATATCGAAAGTATCTATTTTTCTTGAAATTGCAACAACTTCGTCCTTATCCATGCCGATAAGAGGACGGAAAACAGGCATTTCGCAAACTGCATCCGTGCAGGCAATTGCAGGCATTGTCTGGCTTGCAACCTGACCGACGCTTTCGCCCGTGATAAGAGCACCTGCGTGCTCTCTCTGAGCGATAATCTGCGAAACTCTCATCATCATGCGGCGCATGACAACGGTGAATATATCTTCGGGGCAGTTATCCTTAATCTGCTCCTGAGTTTCGGTAAACGGAACAACAAAAAGAGTTATTCTGCCCGAATATTTGCTCACCTGTTTCAGAAGTGAATGAACCTTCTGCTCGGCTCTTTCGCTTGTGTAGGGGGGCGATGCAAAATGGATTGCGATAAGTTCGAGACCTCTTTTTGCCATCATGTATGCGGCAACGGGGCTGTCGATACCGCCCGAAATAAGGATTGCCGACCTTCCTGCCGAGCCTGTGGGCATACCGCCTGCACCCTTTATCTGCTTGCCGTGGATATATGCATGAGTATCTCTGACCTCAACGGTAACAACCATGTCGGGGTTATGAACGTCAACCTCAAGATGGGGGAACTTGCGAAGAAGATATCCGCCCGTTTCTCTGCAGATTTCGGGTGAGCCGAGGGGGAATTTCTTATCCGAACGCTTTGCCTCAACCTTGAATGTGCGCACTCCGAGAAGCTGGGGAGCCAGGTATTCTTCGGCGCTTCTCAGAATAACTTCCATATCCTTTTCAACAGCCGCAGCTCTTGAAAAACCTGCGATGCCGAAAATCTTTTTGATGCGTTCAACGGCATCCTCAAGGTCTGCGCCTTCCTCGGGTTCCGCAACGATTGTTGACTGCGCAACTCTGAATTTGAAATCTCCCGCAGAAGCAAGTCTGCGTTTCATATTCTTGATGAGCATATCCTCAAAAGTTCTTCTGTTGAGACCCTTGAGAGCAAGCTCGCCGTTTTTAATTAAAATAATTTCTTTCATATTCCTTGTATCTCCGATTTATTTAAGTGCTCTGATAACTTTTTTTCCTTCGGTAATTCCGAGGATAAGAGCGTCAATTTCCTGAATTGTCGTAAATCTTGAAAAACTGATTCTCAGAGGACCGTCAAGTCTGCTTCTCTCAAGATTCATCTGCGTGAGAACGTGGCTTTTTTTGCCCTTTGAACATGCCGAACCGCTTGAAACGCAGATTCCTCTGTCCGAAAGGAAGTTGAGCATCGGCTCGGATTTTATGCCGATGAGCGAAATATTCGTCACATACGGCAGAGCATCGGGCGGTGAGTTGATAACAACGCCGTCGATTTCCGTGAGTTTCGAAACCATGTAGTCACGAAGCATCGTTATATGCTCGAGCTCTTTCTGAGGGTCAGGCAAAACTCTTGCCGCGGCGGCAAAGCCTGCGATAAGAGGCATCGCCTCTGTTCCCGGTCTGATTTTCTTTTCCTGTTCACCGCCGAAGGTTCTCGGTTTTATCTTCACACCCTTGCGGATATAAAGAGCGCCGACGCCTTTCGGGCCGTGGATTTTATGGGAACTTATTGTCATCAGGTCAACTCCGAGCGTTGAGGGCTTCACGGGCATTTTTCCGAACGCCTGAACGGCATCGCAATGGATTAATGCGGGCGAACGGGCCATCATTGCAGCTCTTTTTGCCGCCTGAACGGGCATTATCGTTCCGATTTCGTTATTGACGAGCATCATTGTTATCAGAATCGTTGATGAATTGACTGCGGCATAAAGGTCTTTTTCGTTTATTCTGCCGTAGTTATCAACCTTGAGCTTTATAACTTCAAAACCCTCCGCTTCGAGGCGGTTGAGAGTATCGTCAATGCTTGAATGCTCAATGCTTGTTGAAACGATTCTCCGTCCCATGCGGCGCATCTGATAGGCGGCGCCCATAACGGCGAGGTTATTGCTTTCAGTACCGCCCGAGGTGAAGAAAATTTCTTCGGGCGAGCATGAAAGACGGGATGCGATATCATTCCTTGAGCTTTCGAGAAGAGCGTTTGCTCTGTTGCCCACAGCGTGAAGAGAGGACGGATTTCCCCAACTCTGAGTCATCGCTTCGGTCACCGCTTTTACCGCTTCGCAGCACGGTGCTGTTGTTGCGCTGTTATCAAAATATGCTTCCATCATCTTCTTTTCACCCCTGTCGGCACTATGCCCATTATAATCATATTTAAAACATTATACACTACTTTTCCCCCACTTGCAATAATTTTTTTATTATATAGTATATATAGAGGAGAGATAAGGGCGAAAAAACGCAAGGTGTAGTATGAATTTTCTTCACAATAACATTATATGCTAAAAAATTTTTTAAGGGACAAAACTGCTTTTCAAAGTTTAAAAGAAAATATTTAATAATTTACGGCACAAATTGTTAACAGTTTTAAAATATAATCGGAATTGAAAAATCTGACTTTATGTGATATTATGAGTTTATCAAATCGAATGAAAGGAGAATTGTGAAATGTCTGAAGCGCTCCCCAAAAAGCAGTCGCATTTTCAGCAGATAACGGTCATGGCGCTCATGACGGCGTTTCAGCTTATCTGCGCCGCCTGCGTTCTTTGCAGACAGGAAGAACTGAGCCTGAAAATGGTTTATATATTCTTCGGATACATTGCCGCCGAATGGGTTTATATGCTCATCGGAACGCTTGTTACACGCAACGACTATTTCGAGCTTGAAGCAATCGCATTCTTCCTTTCAGGTATAGGGCTGACGGTATGCGCAAGCTTCAGCGAGGATTTTGCGCTCAAACAGATAATCGCAATCGGGCTCGGACTTGCCGTTTATCTGATAATGCTCCTGCTGATAAAAGACGTTCATTTTGCGAGCGTTCTGCGTTATCCCGCCGCCGTCGGTGCGGTCGGACTCCTTGCAGTCAACCTTGTTCTGGCGCAGAATATCAACGGAACTCTCAACTGGATTGACCTCGGATTTTTTTCGGTTCAACCCTCAGAATTCGTCAAGGTTGCGTTCATTCTCGTCGGTGCGGTATCCCTCGAAAAACTGCTCTCAAGCGTAAGTTTGACCAAATACATAATTTTCTCGCTCGGCTGTGTCGGTGCGCTCTTCCTTATGAAGGATTTCGGCACGGCGCTGATATTCTTTTTCACCTTTATTCTCATCGCTTTCATGCGCTCGGGCGATATCAGAACAATTGCTCTTATCTGTACCGTTGCTCTCATGGGTGCGGCATTGATAATTTACTTTAAACCCTATGTTGCTAACCGTTTTGCGGCTTACCGCCATGTCTGGGATTTCATGGATACAACGGGTTATCAGCAGACGAGAGTGCTGATTTATTCGGCGAGCGGAGGTCTTTTCGGGCTCGGAATCGGCGAGGGAAAACTGCGAGATGTTTATGCGGCATCAACTGACCTCGTTTTCGGTCTTATCTGCGAAGAAATGGGTCTTTTAATCGGACTTGCCGTGCTCCTGAGCTTTGCGGCAATCGCATTTTTTGCAATCCGTTCGGCAAAAACAGCCGCTTCAACCTTCTATGCAATCGCCGCCGTAGCTGCGGCGGGAATGCTTCTTTTCCAGCTTTCGCTCAATGTTTTCGGAATAACGGATATTCTCCCGTTAACGGGTGTAACTCTGCCTTTTGTCAGCCGAGGCGGTTCAAGCATGATTTGTTCATGGGGACTTCTTGCATACATAAGGGCGGCAGGCGCACCCTTTGAACCGCCGAAACCCGATGTTTCGGTGAAGAAAACCGTTAAAACAACTGCACCGAAAGGAGGTGCGGCATGAAGATAACAGCCAGAAGAGCGGCGATAGTCTATGCGCTGATTGCCGCATTCCTTGCAGGGGTATGTTTCTTCGTTGTGAGCCTTGTCATGAACGGCGGAGAATGGTCGTCAAACAAGGCGAACCGCCATATTTACAGAAGCGGAACGATAGTCAACGCAGGCACGATTTATGATAAAAACGGAGTTGCGCTTGCAAAAAGTTCGGATAACGAAAGAATTTTTCCGTCGGATTCATCAGTGCGAAAAGCTGTTCTTCATGTTATCGGCGATACCGCAGGTGTTATCTCAACGGGAACTCATTATCTTTACCGCGACGTGCTTTCGGGTTACAGCAAAATCGAGGGCATTTATAACCTCAAAAGAAGCGGAGAGGGTACGGATATAACCCTCAATATCGACAGCGAGGCAAACAAAATCGCATATGAAGCGCTCGGCGATTATAACGGCGCCGTTGCGGTTTATAACTACAAAACGGGTCAGCTTTTATGCAGTGTTTCAAAGCCGACCTACGACATAAACAACAAACCCGAAGACCTTCTGACAAACGAAAAATATTCGGGCGTTTTCCTCGATAAGGTTGTTTCGGGAATTTATACCCCCGGCTCAATCATGAAGATTGTGACAGCGGGCTGTGCCATAGAAAATATCCCCGATATTTACACCCGCACTTTTGAATGCGACGGCAAATACGAAACCGATGACGGAACGGTTATCTGCAACGGCGAACACGGTAAACAGGATTTTCAAAAGGCGATGAATAACTCCTGCAACTGCGCTTTTGCAGAAATTTCAATTGAACTCGGTGCGGAAAAACTCAGGGTATATGCAGAAACCCTAGGCTTCAACAGTCAGCTCTATGCAAAGGAAATCAGGCTCACAAAAAGCAGATTCGAGCCATCGTCAACAAGCAAAGCGGAGCTCGGCTGGGCTGGTATCGGACAGTCAACAACCTATGTCAATCCCGCGCATTTTCTTGCGCTTATCGGTGCGGTTGCAAACGGCGGAACGGGTTATGCGCCCGACAGAATACGCTCAACGGGAACGGTTTCGCAGATTATGGGCAGAATGCCTCAGGAATGCGTAACAATGAACCCCGAAACCGCCTCAAAGCTTGCCGTTCTTCTGCGTTCAAACGTTGAAGATAAATACGGCGACGGCAAATTCAAAAATCTGCAGATGTGCGGAAAAACAGGCACTGCGCAGATTGATAACGCAAAGAGCCATTCGTGGTTTGTGGGTTATTCTCAGAGGGAAGATTTGCCTCTTGCGGTAGTCTGCATCGCAGAGCACGCAGGTCAGGGCTCGGGCGTTGCATCAACGGTTTCCAATAAAGTGATGCAGTATTTTTTGAATGACTAAAAATTATCCTTTCGGCATATCATATAATGATACTTGCTGAAAGGATTTTTTTATGCTTAAAACTAAAGAACTCTTTGATTTATCGCATACCGAGGCAGGTGAATATCTCGGAAAATACGAATATCCGTGGCAGGCTCTTTCGGGGATAAAAGGTCTTATAATTTCAATCGGAAAAACCCTTGATTTGAGCGAATATAAGCTTCGGGGAGAGAATATTTTCGTTCATAAAACCGCCGTTGTTGCGCCGACAGTTTTTATTGATTCTCCCTGCATTATCGGAAAAAATTCCGAGGTGCGCCATTGTGCATTTATAAGAGGGTCGGCATTAATCGGCGAAAACTGCGTTGTCGGCAACTCAACCGAACTTAAGAATGTTATTCTTTTTGATAACGTGCAAGTGCCCCATTATAACTATGTCGGCGACAGCATTCTCGGTTATAAATCCCACATGGGCGCAGGGTCGATAACCTCAAATGTCAAGAGCGACAAAACGCTTGTCTGCGTCAAAAACGGCTCGGATATCATCGAAACGGGGCTCAAAAAATTCGGCGCAATCATCGGCGACGGCGTTGAAATCGGTTGCTCAAGCGTGCTTAATCCCGGAACCGTTATCGGCAGAAATTCCAATGTTTATCCGCTTTCATGCGTGAGGGGTGTTGTTCCCGAAAACTGCATATATAAAACGGGCGGAGTTATTGTTGACAAGGAGTGATTTTATGGGAAGATATTTCGGAACAGACGGTTTCAGAGGAGAAGCCAACGTCAATCTCACCGCAGACCATGCTTATAAGGTCGGCAGATTTCTCGGCAGATATTACGGCAAAACAAAACGGGCAAAAATCGTTATCGGCAAGGACACGAGAAGGTCGGGCTATATGTTTGAATATGCGCTCATTGCAGGTCTGACCGCTTCTGGCGCTGACGCTTATATGCTCCATGTCACAACAACTCCATCGGTTGCATATATCACAAAAATCGACGGCTTTGACTGCGGAATCATGATATCAGCAAGCCACAATCCTTTTTATGACAACGGAATAAAAATCATCGGCGGAAGCGGTGAAAAGCTCGACGGAAAAGTGCTTGATATGATTGAAGATTATATCGACGGAAATATCCCGGAACTCCCCTTTGCAAAGGGCGACGGAATCGGCAGAACGGTGGACTATGTTTCGGGCAGAAACCGTTATATCGGCTATCTTATTTCGCTCGGAATTTATTCGTTCAGGGGTAAGAAAATCGGTCTTGACTGCGCAAACGGAAGTTCATGGAATATTGCAAAAGCCGTTTTTGATGCTCTCGGTGCGCAGACTTATGTTATCAACGCCGAACCCGACGGTCTGAACATCAACAAAAACGCAGGTTCGACCCATATTGAGGTTCTGCAAAAATTTGTGGTTGAAAATTCGCTCGATGCAGGCTTTGCCTATGACGGCGATGCAGACAGATGCCTTTGCGTTGACGAAAAAGGGAATATTCTCACGGGCGACCATATTCTCTATATCTGCGGTAAATATCTGAAAGAAAAGGGCGAGCTTATCAACAACACCGTTGTCACAACGGTGATGTCGAATTTCGGTCTGTATAAAGCGTTTGACCGCCTCGGAATCGACTATGCAAAAACGGCTGTCGGCGATAAATATGTGTATGATTATATGATGAAAAACAACAACCGACTCGGCGGTGAAGAATCGGGACATATCATTTTTTCAAAGTATGCCTCAACGGGCGACGGAATTCTGACTTCGCTGAAAATCATGGAGGTCATGCTGGCAAAAAAACTGCCCCTCAGCAGTCTTGCCGAGGGGTTTGAGATGTATCCGCAGATTTTGAAAAATATAAAAGTCAAGGATAAGCCTGCAACCCGTAACGACCCCGACGTTTGTAAAGCGGTTGAAAAAGCGGAAAAAATGCTCGGCGCTTCGGGAAGAATTCTTGTCCGTGAATCGGGAACAGAACCCGTTATAAGAGTTATGGCGGAAGCCGAAACGGAAGAATTATGCCGTGAATGCGTTGACAGCGTGGTTGATGTGATTATCGGAAAAGGTTTATCTTGTTAAGGTTAATGCATTCGAAGCTCATATGGTTTTGAAAGGCATCTTTCCGCCACTTCTGCGTTAAAAATCTTTGAAATAACCTCGTATTCCTGCAGATTTTTGCCTTGCTGTGACAAAAATCTGCTCTTTCAAAACTGCGAAGCACCGAAAAGGTCGCAGTTTTGATTCAGCGGAGTGTTTCTTTTCTGATGGCATACTGTCGTATGGCGAAGAAAAAAACGCTTCGATGGGTCGGAAATCCGACCTTTACGGCATATTTAGTTCGAATACATTAACCTTAAACCTCCTCCGCAACAACGGTTATGACGGTCATATCGTCAAAATTTTCTCCGCATTTTGTTTTTGCGAGGTCAAGGAGATTTTGGGAAAATTCATTTGCATCGGGGCCTCCCGAAAAAGCCTTGATTTCTTCCTTAACCCAGAGATTTCCGCATCCGAGAATGCCGTCGCTGACCATGACGAGGGTATCGCCTGCATGAAGACGCAACGCATATTTGCTGAATTTCACCTTGTTCAGAATTCCGAGCGGAGTTGAAGGAATTTCAACGCTTTTCACTCTGCCGGAAACGGTATAAAACGAGGGTGCGGCACCCGATTTAAGGAGGGTTGCGTTGCCCGTAAAGAGGTCGATTTCGGCAACGTCGAGGGTTGAAAGCGATTCGTCATCAGATTTGACTGAGAGCGCTGAATTCGTGATGCTGAGTGCGGTGTCGGTGTTTATTCCCGCTTTGATAAGACGGGAAAAAAGCTCAACCGTCATGGCGGAATCGATTGCCGCTCTTCCGCCCGTGCCCATGCCGTCGCTGAGAATGATATACGCCTTTGAATCGGTGCGGAAGCATTCGAAATAATCTCCGCAGAGCTTCTTTCCTCCGCAGCTCGCAACCGCAGAGCCGAGGCGGATTTTATAGATTTCCCTGCGGTAAAAAACAAGTTCTTTTCCTTTTTTCAGCTCTCTTATCTGAGGCGGATTGAACTCGGCTTCAAGCTCTCTTGAAAGCTCTGCCGTCAGGCGAGAAAGACTTGTTGATGCAGGAATTTCTTCAACAACACAGGTGAGCTTCATTGTTCCCGAAGGCGGTGAAACACAGCTCACCGAGATAACCTCAAAGCCGTTATCGGATAAAACCGATGCGGCTGATTTTTCTTTTCCGAGAAGAATTATCGCACCCTGGCTGATTTCCCTTGAAAGTTCCTCGAGGAGCTTTGAAATCCAGTCGAACTGACCGCATGCAAGCTCTCTGTTTCGGGCGGAATTTGCCTGCATGGCGTTGTAGGCTTTCGTGCTTGAAAATGCTTTGTTGAAGCTGTCCGCAACCCTTGCAACGCTCGGACATTTTGCGTTGAAATTAACCGAAAAATCCTGCGCTGTAACGGTTTCTCCCTCGGCGAGTTTCTTAAGTATTTCCGAAAATTCTCCCTCTTCGGGGCAGAAAGTATTTTTCAGCGGACAGGCGGAGCAAACTCTTTCTCTGACCCTCATGCAGACAAGCTCATCCGATGCGGGCGAAAGGCTTTCTATACCTTCGGAAACCTTTGAAATGCAGTCCGAAACAGAGCCGATTGCACGGGATGCTTCAAGGAGTCTGTTGCCCGCCGCACCGAATTCCGAGCTTATTCTTCTGACTCCCGGAGTGAGGATGCTTCCCCTCATTTTTGCGAGCTTTGATGAGGGTATCAGCGCAAAAACGATTGATGCCGCCGCCGCTTCCGCAAAAACGGCGATTCCTTCAACGGATCCGTCGATGAGCGCCGCAATTCCTGCCGTAACGGAGAAAACCAGAGCGCAGACAATCTGTCCGAATCTCGAAAAAATTCCCGAAAGCAGACCGCAGATTCCGTAGCAGATGCTCAGGGCAACGCTTGTTCCCGAAACCGCAATGCATCCGCCGATTGAAATTCCCGCAATGCTTCCTCCCGAACGGCTGAAAACATACGATGCGGCAAGAATAACAAAACAGCCGAAAAATCTTGCGGGTCGGAAACCGAGCAGACTTATTTCCGATGAGCCGAGCAGAATCGTGCAAAGGCTCGCAACGATGCAGACAAGACTGCGGTTATCGAGCATATACGGACTTCTTTTTTTCTTTATGCAGTTGACCGTGCCCGAATAAAACGTTACCGATGCAGCGCATAGCAGACTTGAGCAGACCGTCAGCACGAGCTCGTTGACAGACGTCATTTCTGAAAACATTATCACCGTTCCGCAGATGAAACAGAGCAGAAAAACGCTGACCGTCAGCACGGTGCGGCGTTTTTTATATATTCCGAGGCGGTCGAGCGCAAAAACAACGGCGCAGATGCCGGCCTGAGGAAGAATCGCATTCAGCATGTCACCGCCGTCAAGGCGGAAAATTGCACCGATAATTCCTCCGAGAGATGCGAAAATAAGCTCATATCCCGTACATACTGCGGCAAGACCGATGTTGAGTGGCGTTTTCAGCGATAAAAGACCTGCGCCCGACAGAATGAATCCGCTGAGGAAATATCCTGTTGCCGTCAGAATTTTTATGCCTTTTTCCCACAGCCTGTCCGCCGTGTCATTTCCGCCGTATATCTTTGTTTTTTCCATATTAAACATCCTTTCGGTTGGTTTTCCCCGAAAATTATCACATACACATTTGGTAAAAACTGTCATTTTGTGTCCGTGAATAAATATAATGAAAAAAATTTTTTGTAAAATCAAAAATAATACTGTTCAATCGGATAAGTTTATGTTATAATAAAGCGATTATAGATGAAAATAGGAGGAGTCTGCTCTATGGAAAATCAGAATGAGCGTCAGGGCCTTATTGTCGGACGCAATGCCGTTGCCGAAGCTCTCAAAAGCGGCAGAGCAATCGACTGCCTTATGGTCGCAAAAGGAGAAAGAGGCGGCTCGATAGGAAAAATCATCGGTCAATGCCGTGACAGAGGCATTGTTGTTAAAGAAACCGACAAAAGAAAGCTCGATAAAATCTGCGAGGGTGAAAATCATCAGGGCGTTGCCGCATGGGCAGCCGTGCATGAATATTCAACCATTGAAGATATACTTGCAAACGCTGAATCAAAGGGCGAAGAGCCTTTCATCGTTATCTGCGACGAAATCGAAGACCCCCATAATCTCGGAGCGATAATCAGAACCGCAGATGCATGCGGCGCTCACGGAATCATCATTCCCAAGAGAAGAGGGGTTGCACTGACCTATGCCGTCGGCAAGGTTTCGGCAGGTGCGGTTGAGTATGTGCCCGTTGCAAGGGTTTCAAATCTCCCCTCTGCAATCGATGAACTCAAGGAAAAAGGTTTCTGGGTTTATGGCGCTGATATGGACGGAACAAGCTGGGATAAGCAGGATTATTCGGGCAAGGTTGCGCTCGTTGTCGGTTCCGAGGGCAGAGGAATGGGCAGACTTGTCAAGGATAAATGCGACTTCATTGTTTCTCTTCCCATGAAAGGAAAAATCAATTCTCTCAACGCTTCCGTAGCGGCGGGAATTTTAATGTACGAAATTGCGAAACACAGGTAGGTGAATGAATTGAGCGATTATCTTAACAATAAATCGGGCGAAAGCGAGCTTGATGCGATACTTGCAGAGGTTAAAAAGTCAAAGGCGGAAGAGATTATCTCCGAAACCGATGAGCCGTCGAAAACATGGTCTCTGGATGATATCGACAGACTGATTGCTCAGTCAAACGGCGAAGAGTATGTTCCCAAACAGAAAAAAGAAAAAACTCCCGATGAAGAGTTTGAAGAAGCTTTCGGTCAGGGATTTGACACGGGAATGTTCACCGTCAAGCCTCTCACACAGGATAAACCCGAAAAAGAGGAGATGCAGGATATCTCCTCGATGTCATCCGACTTTGAGGTTGAAGGTCAGGAAAAATTCTTTGAAGAAGAGGAACCCGTTGACGATTTCGATATCGAATTTTTCGAGCTTGAAACCGTAATCGTTCCTGAGGATGTTCCTGCTCCTCCGCAGCCTATGTTTGCATGGCAGGAAGCGGAGAAAAAAGAGGAGCCCCCTGTTCCCGAAGCTCCCGTAAAAACCGAGGAAGAACATATAACCGTAGCTGACTATAAAACGAGATTTTTCTCAAAACCCGTGATTGAAAACACGGCGGAAATCGAGCTTCCCGAAGGACCTGTTGACAGATCGGGAATTGTTGTTGAAAAGTCGGATGCGGAAACCGAAAACGGTCTTGAAGCAATGCCGAAAGTCCATGCCGCCGAAGATGTGGCAAATGCGGCTTACGAAAAAACCCGCATAATGGAAAAGGTCGGCGCTTCCGATAAAAAAGAAGAAAAGTCGGGCGATGACGTTGAAGGTCAGATAGTTCTTACGGGATTTGATGACGGCGACGATGAAATCCCCGAGCAGGATACCGATTCGGATGTTGAAGAAAGTCTTTGGGAAAAACGCAGACAGAAAGCGAAGAATTTCAAGCTTATCAATGCGATTGACCTTGATTCCGATTTCGACGGCGATTTCGAAGTTCCCCCTGAGGAGATTGAAAAAGAAGAAAAAGCCCGCAGAAAAAAAGAAAGACGCATGGAGCTTGAGCAGGAAAGCGAAAGATTCGTTGCAAAAGAATATTCATCACCTTCCGAAAGAGCTTCGATTCATACAATGCTCAGCGAAAAATGCCGAAAGACGGGCACGGGTCTGCTTCTTATCGGAATAGTTGAGCTTATTGCGGTTGTGATAAATATCATCCCATTCCTTGCGGAAAAGCTCTCAATCGAAACAAGCCTTTTTGTTACAGGTTCATCGGCTCTTAATGTTATCAACGCCGTTCTTATTATTGCGGCGGCTGCAATCGATAATGTTAAGTTTGTTGACGGAATAACGGGCGTTCTCAAACGCAGAATAACGGGCGATACCGCTGTCAGCCTTGCGATAGTTGTTGCGTTGCTTCAATGCACTCTTGCGGCGGTTATCGGAGAAGAAGGTCCCGTCACGGCTGTGTTCTCCGTTGCGGTTATCTTTGCCGTTCTTATCGGAAAGCTTACCGACAAAATCGATGCGGAGAGAATTCTCGGCAATTTCGAGGTATGTTCATATAAATATGAGCATAATATGTATGCTGTGCATCCGATTGAAAATGAATCGGAAATCTTTGAACTCGGCAGAGGTCTTATGATGGGAAATGCGGAGCTTCTCTATTCTTCAAAGCTTTCGTTCCCCACCGATTTCATCAGGAATTCGGAGTCAGGCTCAGGCGAGAAAAAGATTGTTAAAATTCTTATACCCGTTGCATTTGCGGCGGCTGCAATCGTTGCAATCACGGCAGGAATAACAAATCAGAGCGTTATGTCGGCGTTCTCCGCTTTTGCGGGAACATTCTGCGTCTGCGCTCCCGTATTCTCATCGTTTATCCCTGCGTTTATTCTCGGTATAACAAATAAATCCCTCAACTCCGAGGGCACAATGATAGTCAGCCTTGATGCGGCTGAAAAAACCGCTTGTGCAAATGCGGTTGTTATGGATTCGGCAGATATTTTTGACCGTTCAAAGTGCATCATGCACGGAATGAAGGATTTCAAGAATATCCGTATTGATGACGTGCTTCTCTATGCGGCGGCAATGGTTATCAAATCGGGCGGTCCGATGCGTGAAAGCTTCGAACAGGTGGTTGACGGCAGACAGGATTTGCTTCCTCCCGTCAGAGAACTTGTTTATGAGGATAAGCTCGGTATTGCCGCAAGAATTCACGGTCAGAAGGTTCTTCTCGGCAACAGAAATATGCTTGTTCACCACAATATCGATGTTCCCGAAAAGGCTCTCGAAGAAAGATATTCCCACAGCGGCAGAAAGGTTATCTATCTTGCCGTTGCAGGAAAAATTGCGGCTCTTTTCGTTGTCAGCTATGCGGTTGACAAGAATCTCACAGGCTATTTCAAGGAACTTGAAAGCAACGGAATTCAGGTTCTTGTTCGCACAAACGACGTTAATGTTACCGAAGAGCTTATCTCGAAGAGCTTCGGCATGCCTCAGGAGAATTTCAAGATTCTCTCATCCGTTGCAGGCAGACTCTTCAAAAGAAGAAAAGAAGCCGTTTGCGACAGACTCCCCTCGGCTATTGTTCATGACGGAACTGCGTTCTCAATGCTCAAATCCGTTGCCGCCGCCTGTTCGGTCGGCTCAGGTGTGAAGCTCGGAACGATTATCCAGATAATTCTCAGCGTTCTCGGTTTTGCCCTTTGCATGGCTCTCTTCTGCACGGGAGCAGGCGCTGTTCTTAACGGAATAACCGCCGCTTTGTTCATCGGAGCAGGCCTTGCTATATCGGCAGGAATAATGTTTTTGAGAAAAACGAAATAAATTCAAAAAAACACTTGACAAACCGACGATTATGTATTAAAATGACTTGCACAATAAAGCAGAGCAGGTTTTGCTCTCACCTTCCGGGGAAGTCCCGCGTCGGTCAATAGCTTATCTTTCAACGGGTTCATGCCCGTGAAGAGCATTGATTTTATGCGAGGTCGGGGTTTTCCTGCCCTCGCTTTTTTATTTAATTTTCAGGAGGTGCTTCAACATCAGCAAGCAAGAGCAGCAGATCAATGAGGAAATCCGTGACAAAGAAGTAAGAGTCGTTTCCGATGACGGTGAACAGCTCGGCATCATGTCCGCAGCGGAGGCTCTCAAAATTGCCGAAAGCAGAAATCTTGACCTTGTTAAGATTGCTCCCATGGCAAAGCCCCCCGTATGCAAAGTTATGGACTACGGTAAGTTCCGATTTGAAAAGGCAAAGAAAGAGAAAGAAGCAAAGAAGAATCAGAAAACTATCGAGATTAAAGAAATCAGACTTTCTCTCAACATCGACACACACGATTTCGACACCAAGATTAACCATGCAAAGAAATTCATTGCATCGGGTAACAAGGTTAAGGTTTCCATTCGTTTCAGAGGCCGTGAGATGGCTCATCCCGAGCTTGGTTTGGTCATCATGAACCGTTGTGCGGAAGCTTGTGCCGAGTGTGCTTCGGTAGAAAAGCCCGCTAAGCTTGAGGGCAGACAGATGCTGATGTTCCTCGCTCCGAAAAGCGGAAAATAAAAAAGCACGAATTATAATGTAAATTATTAAGGAGGAAACAAACCATGCCTAAGATTAAGACACACAGCGGCGCAAAGAAGCGCTTCAAACTTTCAAAGACCGGCAAGCCCATGCGTGCACACGCTTACAAATCACACATTCTCAACAAGAAGACTACAAAGCGCAAGAGAAATCTTCGCAAGACAACTGTTGCTGACGTAACAAACTGCAAGCAGATCAAGCGTCTTATTCCTTATAAATAATATAGGAACTTTGTAAAACAACTTAAAGATTAACGGAGGATTTTAAAAATGGCACGTATTAAAGGCGCTATAATGACTCGTAAGAGAAGAAATAAAGTACTCAAGATGGCTAAGGGCTACTATGGCTCAAAGAGCACTCTTTTCAAGACTGCTAAGCAGGCAGTTATGAAGAGCGGTAACTACGCTTACATCGGCAGAAAGCAGAAGAAGCGTGATTTCCGTCGTCTTTGGATCACCCGTATTTCAGCAGCTTGCCAGGCAAACGGCATGAACTATTCAACATTCATCAACGGTCTCAAGAAGGCTGATATCAACCTCAACCGTAAGATGCTTGCTGAAATCGCTGTTGCTGATCCCGCAGCTTTCACAGCTCTCACAGAAAAGGCAAAGGCAGCTCTCAACTAATCATAGCAATCAATATCAGAGATGTGGCAAATGTTACACATCTCTGATTGTTTGTTTTATTAAGACTTTTTAAGGCAGAATTTTTTTGTCAATTTATAGTCATATAAAAGGTATCAAATATATGATAATGGAAAAAATAACCGCTCGTACAAATGATAAAATAAAACACGCAGTTCGTCTTGGAGAAAGTGCTTCACTCCGCAAAGAGGCAGGGGAATTCTTTCTCGAGGGCGCACGGCTTTGTTTTGATGCCGTTCAGACGGGAATCGAAATAAAGCAGGCGTTTTTTACGGCGAAGGCGCTCTGGAAATATTCGGAATATACCGACAGCATCATCGCAAAAAGCGGTGTATGCTACGAAATAAGCGCAGAGGTTTCGCAGAAACTTTCGGGCACGGAAAATCCCCAGGGAGTTTTCTGCATCTGTGCAATCAGCAATAACGGTTCTGCAAAACTCAACCCCGACGGAAAATATCTTGCTCTCGAAAATCTTCAGGACCCCTCAAATCTGGGTGCGGTCTGCAGAAGTGCCGAGGCTCTCGGTCTTGACGGTCTCATCGTCAGCGGCGGATGCGATATCTATAACCCGAAGGCGCTCAGAGCAGCAATGGGTTCATCGCTCAGAATGTCCGTCATTTCCGCCGAAAATCTTCCGTCGCTTCTCGAAGAAGCAAATGCTCTCGGAATGCAGACTCTCGCTTCCGTTCCCAGAAACACGGCAACAGATATCCGCACGGTTTCGATGGAAGGCGGAGTTATCTGCTGTGTAGGTAATGAGGGCTCGGGTCTTTCCGATGAAGCAATCGGCGCTTGCGGAAAGATTGTCACCATCCCCATGTGCGGAAGAGCGGAGTCGTTCAACGCATCAGCGGCGGCAGCAATACTTGCATGGGAGCTGATGAGATGACGAAGGTCGGCAAGAAATATTGGATATGGCTTTCTTGTGCGATTGGTGCAGGCGCAAAGACAGATGTTGTTTTTGCCGCATTCAAAACTCCCCGTGATGTTTATGAAGCTTCGGAGCAGGACAGAATGGCGGCAGGGATTTTCACAAAGGGTCAGATTAAGGGTCTGCGTGAAACGGCTCTTGAGGATTCGGAGAAAATCATTTCGGAATGCGAACGCAGAGGGTGGAATATAATAACTCCCGAAGATGTCATTTATCCTGCAGGATTGAGAAGAATTTCCGATATGCCGCTTGTTCTTTATATTGACGGCGATATATCATGCCTTCGTGGAAAGGTTATGATAGGAGTTGTCGGAACAAGAAACCCCGGGCTTGAAGGATTGACAATCGCCCGAAACATCTGCACGGATATGTCTGCGGCAGGTGCGGTGGTCGTCAGCGGCGGTGCGCTGGGAATTGACAGCGCGGCGCATGAAAGCGCTCTTTATGCAGGCGGAAAAACCGTCTGTGTTCTCGGATGCGGTCTGGGAACAAGATATCTGATGGAAAACGAAGCTCTCCGACGGAATATCAGCAAAAACGGTGCGGTTGTAACGGAATATCCTCCGTTTACGCCTGCTTCGAGATATACGTTTCCGATGAGAAACAGAATTATTTCGGGCATGAGCCATGCGGTTCTTGTTGTTGAAGCCGGAGAAAAAAGCGGTTCGCTTATAACCGCAAGAACAGCGAATGAACAGGGCAGAGAGGTTTTTGCCGTTCCCGGAAATATTCTGACAAGCGCATATACGGGCGCAAACAGACTTCTTGCAGACGGCGCAAAGGTTGCAATGTGTGCAAACGATGTTCTCACACCCTATGCGATTATATATCCCGACAGATTGAATCTTGAAATGATCGGCAAAATCAGATACGGGGAAAACACGGAAAAAACGGAAATCCCCGAAGATTTCGATGAGGATATGGCGTCTGTTTATAAATGTCTCGGAAAAGAACCCGTTCATTTTGATGAGATTGCCGCCGAAACAGGTCTTGGCAATTCAAGGGTCGCTGCAGCGATTTTTCAGCTGGAGCTGACGGATTATATTACGGAAACGGAAAGCAAGAAATATATTATTAATTAACAGGAGTCAGATAAATGTCAAAGCTTATTATCGTTGAGTCGCCTGCCAAGGCGAACACAATCAAGAAATATCTCGGCAAGGATTTCGACGTTGTTGCTTCAAAGGGCCACATCAGAGATTTGCCTGCCGCAAAGCTCAGCGTTGACGTAAAGAATAACTTTGCGCCGAAATATGCTCTTATCAAAGGAAAAGAAAAGCTCGTTAAAGAACTTAAAGATAAAGTTGATGTCAGCGAAGCAGTTTATCTCGCAGCCGACCCCGACCGCGAGGGAGAAGCAATTTCATGGCATCTTGCAACAGTTCTCGGTCTTGACCTCAACAAGGCAAACCGTGTAACTTTCAATGAAATCACAAAGTCGGGTATTGCCGCAGGTATGGCAAACCCCAAGAAGGTCAACACAGACCTCGTTAACGCACAGCAGGCAAGAAGAATTCTTGCCCGTCTTGTGGGTTACAGACTCAGCCCCTTCGGTTCGCAGAAAATCAGAAGAGGTCTTTCCGCAGGCAGTGTTCAGAGCGTTGCGCTCAAGATTATCGTTGACCGTGAAGACGAAATCAACGCTTTCAATCCCGAGGAATACTGGATTATCGAAGCAAAGCTTGCAACCTCACAGAGAAGAACTTTCACCGCAACTCTCTATTCCGATGAAAACGGCAAGATAAAGATTGCAGACGAGGCTCAGGCAAAGAAATATCTTGACCGCCTTGACGGCGCCGATTATTCGGTAAAATCCGTTAAGAAGGGAACAAGAAAGAAAAACCCCGCTCCTCCGTTCATCACCTCAACTCTTCAGCAGGAAGCTTCAAGAAAGCTCGGTTTCCAGGCGGAAAGAACAATGAGAGCCGCTCAGGAGCTTTACGAAGGTGTTAACGTAGAGAGCATGGGCATGACAGGTCTTATAACCTACATGAGAACCGACTCGCTCCGTATTTCCGAAGAAGCAAGAGCTGCGGCAAATGAATTCATAACAAAGACTTACGGCGGCGATTATCTTCCCGAAAAGCCCGTATATTATAAATCAAGAGCAAATGCTCAGGACGGCCACGAAGCTATCAGACCTTCAATTCCGTCGCTCACCCCCGAAGAAGTAAAGAGCAGTCTCACAAGCGACCAGTATAAGCTTTATAATCTTATCTGGAAGCGTTTCATGGCAAGCCTTATGGCTCCCTGCGTTCAGAACACCGCAAAGGCTGAAATCCTTGCAACAAAGGACGAAAGCGGAAAGGAATTCTGCATTTTCACAGCAGCGGGCTATTCAATCAAGTTTGACGGTTTCACAAGACTCTATGAGCTTCCCGAAGAGGATAACGAGAAGGGTGTTCTTCCCGAATTCAAGAGCGAAGAAGCTCTCAAGCTCCGTGAAATCCTCCCCAATCAGCATTTCACACAGCCCCCCGCACGCTACACCGAAGCTTCTCTTATCAAAGAGCTTGAAGAAAACGGCGTAGGCAGACCCAGCACCTATGCAACAATTCTTTCAACTATCATCAAGAGAGGTTATGTCCAGAGAAAGTCAAAGCAGCTCATCCCCACCGAGCTCGGCATTGCCATAACAGGACTTCTCAAGGATAAATTCCCCAAGATTGTTAACACAAAATTCACCGCACAGATGGAAACCAACCTCGATAAGGTCGGTTGCGGAGAATTTGACTATATAAAGATGCTTGACGAATTCTACACTGACCTCGAGAAATCGCTCGACAAGGCGAAATCCGAAATGAAGAACGTCAAGATTCAGCTTGAAGAGGATACAACCGACATTCCCTGCGATAAGTGCGGAAGAATGATGGTTATCAAAACAGGCAGATACGGAAGATTCCTTGCATGCCCCGGTTATCCCGAATGCAAGAATGCAAAGCCGCTTATCGTTAACACGGGTGCAAGATGTCCCGAATGCGGCGGCGAAATCATTGAAAGAAAATCCAAGAAAGGCCATGTATTCTACGGCTGCGGCAACTGGCCCAAGTGCAACTTCATGAGCTGGGATGCTCCCGCTGGCGAAAATTGTCCCAATTGCGGAAAAACACTTTTCAAGAAGAAAACAGGCAAGATTATCTGCATGGCAAAGGACTGCGGTTATGAAAAATCCGCAGGAAAGAAAAAGAACGATGAATAAAGCTATTGTTATTGGCGGCGGCTTTGCAGGCGTTGAAGCGGCATGGCAGCTTGCAAACAGAGGAATAAAAGTTGACCTTTACGAAATGAAACCCGTCAAGTTTTCGCCTGCTCATACGGGCGAGGGTCTTGCGGAGCTTGTCTGCTCAAACTCTTTCAAGGCGATGCGTCTCGGGTGTGCGGCAGGTATGCTCAAAGCCGAAATGGAAATGATGGGTTCTCTCTGCGTTGAATGCGCAAAGGCAACGGCTGTTCCCGCAGGCGGTGCTCTTGCGGTTGACAGAGATAAGTTCTCCGCCCTCGTAACCGAAAAAATACTTTCACGCCCCGAAATAACTCTTATCAGAGAAGAGGTTACCGAAATTCCCGAGGGGGTTACCGTTATTGCGGCAGGTCCTCTCGCTTCGGAAGCTCTTTCCGAAAAGATAAAAGAACTCTGCGGCGGAAATCTCAGCTTCTTCGATGCGGCGGCGCCGATTGTTACGGCGGAAAGCATCGACCTCGAAAGAGCGTTCATGCAGTCAAGATATGACAGAGGCGACCCCGAAGATTATATCAACTGCCCGATGAACAAAGAGGAATACGAAGCTTTTTATGAAGCACTCATCAATGCCGAATGCGCACCGACCCATGATTTCGATAAGCGCAAGGGCGTTTATGAAGGCTGTATGCCCATCGAAGTTATGGCATCGAGAGGTCACGACACAATCCGTTTCGGACCGATGAAGCCGTCGGGACTTCTTGACCCGAGAACAGGTCACAGACCCTGGGCAAATCTTCAGCTCCGCAAGGAAAACACGGCAGGCACAATGTATAACCTTGTCGGTTTCCAGACCAACCTCAAATTCCCCGAGCAGAAAAGGGTATTCTCAATGATACCCGCTCTCAAGAATGCGGAATTTGTCCGTTACGGAGTTATGCACCGCAACACCTTCATCGATTCGCCCCGTCATCTCGGAAGCGATTTCGGATTCAAAGAAAAAGAAGGTCTTTATTTTGCGGGTCAGATAACGGGCGTTGAGGGTTATATGGAATCCGCCGCCTCGGGTATTCTTGCAGGCATAAATGCGGCAAATAAAATTCTCGGCAAGGAAGAATTTCTTCCCTCGGAGCTTACTATGACGGGCGCGCTTGCACGTTATATCAGCGACCCGAGTGTTAAGAATTTCCAGCCCATGGGCGCATCTTTCGGACTTCTTCCCTCACTCGATGAAAAAATCAGGGATAAGAAACTTCGCTATGAAGCGCTTGCCGAAAGAGGTCTTGCAGACCTTAAAGCGATGATTGAAAAGGAAAATCATTATGACTAAAGAAATGGAGAAACTCCAAAAAAATCTCGGATATAAATTCAAAAGTCCGCTTCTTCTCGAAAATGCTCTCACCCATTCTTCTTATGCCAATGAAAAGGGCGAATGTTTCCGAAGCAACGAGCGTCTTGAATTCCTCGGCGACTCGATTCTCGGCTTCCTCTCCGCAAACTATTTTTACAGACATTTCACGGGTACAGAGGGCGAGATGACGAAACACAGAGCGGCAAGAGTCTGCGAAAATGCGCTCTGTTCTTTTGCGAAAGAACTGGAAATCGGCGAAGCTCTTCTTCTCGGAAAGGGCGAAATCCGAATGGGCGGCAGAGAAAAGCCCTCCATTCTTGCCGATGCATTCGAAGCTGTGCTTGCGGCGGTTTATCTTGACGGCGGACTCAATGAGGCAAACAAAATCGTAATGCGTTTTATTCCCCGGAAGGATACCCTTGAAACCAACAAGGACTATAAAACCACCTTGCAGGAGGTTGTTCAGCGCAACCGTGAGGAAAAGGTTGAATATGTGCACGTTGATGAAACGGGTCCCGACCACGATAAGACATTCACAGTTGAAGTTCATCTCAACTCAAACGTTATCGGCAAGGGTACAGGCAAGAGCAAAAAGCTTGCTGAACAGCAGGCGGCAAAAGAAGCCCTTGCGCTCATGGGAATAAAATGAAACATATAAATATTGCGCTTTTTGTTGTGCATAAAGGCTGCCCCCATATGTGTTCATTCTGCAATCAGAGGAGCATTTCGGGCAGTCAGAAAGATTTAACCCCCTCGGATGTTCATTCTGCGGCAAAAACGGCGATTGAGTCGCTCTCCGAAAATGAAGCCTCGGGCGGTGAAATAGCTTTCTTCGGCGGAAGCTTCACCATGGTGGAGCGTGAATATATGATTTCTCTGCTCGAATCGGCTCATGAATATGTCGGAAAAGGGATATTCAAGGGAATAAGAATTTCCACAAGACCCGACGGCATAACCCCCGAAATCTGCGGAATTCTCAAAAAATACGGCGTTACGGCGGTTGAACTCGGAGCGCAGAGCCTTGACGACAGAGTTCTTTGCATGAACGAAAGAGGCCACACCGCAAAGCAGGTTGAGGATGCAACGCTGATGCTCAAAGAATACGGCTTCGAGGTCGGTATGCAGATGATGACGGGTCTTTACGGCTCGGAGGATGCCGACAGCATCGAAACCGCAGAAAAAATCGTTCGTTTAATGCCCGATACCGTCAGGATTTATCCCACGGTTGTCATAAAAGGAACAAAACTTCATGAGCTTATGAAAAGCGGTGAATTTGCTCCGAAAGATGTTGCCGAAACGGTTGATTTATGCGCAAAAATCATCCCCATGTTCGAAAATGCAGGGATAAAAATAATAAGAGTCGGTCTTCACTCAGGCGGAAACGTCGAGGAGGAGTATGCGGGCGGTGCATATCATCCCGCTCTTCGTGAACTCTGCGAAGGCAGAATTTATTATAATAACGCTCTTTCCAAGCTTGAAAAAAACGGCAAGGGAAGTTATATTTTAAATGTGAACCCCCGTGAAATATCCAAAATGACGGGTCAGAAAAAAGAAAATCTGTTAAAGCTTCGTGAAAAAGGCTATGACTGCATTGTTAAAGGTGCAGAGGGCCTTTCGAAGTATGAAATTGAAATACAGAGGTAGTCAGATGATATTAAAATCACTTGAAATGCAGGGCTTCAAATCCTTTCCCGATAAGACGGTGCTCGAATTCGGAAAAGGCATAACCGCGGTTGTCGGCCCCAACGGTTCGGGTAAGAGTAACATCTCCGACGCCGTGCGCTGGGTATTGGGTGAGCAGTCAACCAAAACTCTCCGAGGCGCAAAAATGGAGGACGTCATCTTCGGCGGTACAAGCCAGAGAAAGGCTCTCGGTTATGCCGAAGTTACTCTGCGCCTTGATAATTCGGACAGAAGCCTCAATAACTACGATAAAGACGATGTTGCCGTAACTCGCCGTTACTATCGCTCGGGCGAGAGTGAATACAAAATCAACGGTGAGGTCTGCCGTCTTCGTGATATCCACGAGCTTTTCATGGATACGGGTCTTGGCAGAGACGGTTATTCGATGGTCGGTCAGGGACGAATTGCCGACCTTGTTTCGGCGCGTTCAACTCAGCGCCGTGATATGCTCGAAGAAGCTTCGGGTATTTCCGCATTCCGTTACAGACGTGCAGATGCAAACCGCCGTCTTGACCAGGCGGAAGAAAATCTCGTAAGACTGCGTGATATTCTCGCAGAGCTTGAATCGAGAATCGGACCGCTCAAAACACAGAGCGAAAAAGCATTGAAATTCCTTGCTCTTGCCGACGAAAAGAAAACTCTCGAAATCGGCTTGTGGCTTCATACGATAGAAAAATCCAGAAACGGTCTGCGTGAGCAGGAGCATAAGCTCTCGCTTGCTTCATCGCAGTATGAACAGACCGAAAACGAGCTTGTCAGTCTTATTGAACAGATTGAGCAGGCTATCCGTGAGGGTCAGGAATTGACCCTTGAAATCGAGCGTCTGCGTCAGAGCATTGCCGACGGTGAAGAAGAAGCTGCTGTTATCGGCGGTGAAATCGCCGTTAAGAAAAACACAATCGAGCATAATAATCAGACTATCGAGCGTATTATGAACGATATGGGTGACAGCGAAAGCTCCAAGGCCGAAATCGATGCGCAGATTGAACAGGCAAAAGCGGATATTTCCGAAAAAGAAAAGACTGTTGACGAAAAGAAAACCGAGCTTGCCGAAGAAATCGGAAGGCTGAATAATCTTCTCGGTCAGAACAGCGAAAACAGCGAAAAGGTTCGTGAAATCAGCGAAAAAATAACTGCTGCCGCTCTAAAGCTTGCCGACTTGAGAGTTGAAAAATCAACCGCTCAGTCAACACGCAGAGAGCTTGCCGCAAGAATTGATAACATCAACGAGGTTATCGAAACAAGAGGCGGAGTCATAACCACCCTTGAAAACGAAAAATCCGCCGCACAGAAAGAACTCGACCGTCTTAATGCCGAAGCCGCCGAGCATGAAAATGCCCTTGACGGTTATAAGATGATTATCGGCACAAGAGCTGATAAGGTTGAGCGTTTCCGCAAGGAAATCGACGAAATCAATCTTGATATTTATCAGAAAAACGCAAGAATCAAGATGCTTGACGACCTCGAAAAGAACCTTGACGGTTATGCGGGAAGCGTTCAGAAGGTCATCAAAGAAGCAAAAAGAGGCGCATTGAACGGTATTCACGGCACTCTTTCACAGCTTATTTCCGCTCCGTCGGAATATGCCGTTGCGATTGAAACGGCTCTCGGTGCGGCAATTCAGAACATAGTCACAGATAACGAAAACACAGCCAAGAGAGCGATTAATTTCCTCAAGGATAACAGAGCAGGTCGTGCAACCTTCCTTCCGCTGACATCCGTTCAGTCAAGACCGTTCACCGAAAAGGGTCTTGAAAAATGCGAAGGCTTCGTTGACATGGCGGATAAGCTTCTCGAATTCGACCCCAAATATTCGGGAATCATCGGTTCGCTCCTTGCAAGAACTGCGGTTGTTGATAATATCGACAACGGCATCGACATGGCGAAGAAATATTCCTACCGTTTCAAGATTGTTACCCTTGACGGTCAGGTGCTCAACGCAGGCGGTTCGATGACGGGCGGTTCGAGAGGTTCGGGCGCAGGTTTCCTGAGCAGAACAACCGAAATCGAAAGCCTCAAGGAAAAGGTTGCTTCTCTTGAAAAGAAGCTTGACGAAAAGCAGGCAAGTTTCAAGACAGTTTCGGAAGAACTTGCTCTCGTTCAGGCAGAGCTTGATGCAAGCGAAGCCGAGCTTATAAAAACTCAGGAAGATATCATCAGAGCCGAAAGTGCTCTCAATCTCATAAAAGACAGATATTCTGCCGCAAAGGGTCATATCGACGAACTCGAAGCCGAAAAGGTGAGAGCTGCGGCAAGAATCGAAGAATCCGAAAAGGCTGAAAACAAGGCGGATTCCGAAATCGAAACCGTTACCGCAGAAACCGATAAACTCAACGCAGAGCTTGAAAAACTCAACGAACAGAAAGAATCCATTGATAAGCTCCGCGAAAAATCGGCAGAAATTCAGAACGGTCTTAATCTTGAAATCGTTGCTCTTTCAAAGGATATCGAAGCGGATAACGAAATCATCGCAGGCTGTCTTGAACGCAAGCAGGCATTTGAAATGCGTGCAGGAAAGCTCGGCGAAGAAATCGATGCCATAAAGAAAGAAAACGAAGAAACCGAAAAGCTTATTGCAGAGCTTGAAGAAAAAATTGCGGCGTCAAAGGAAAATTCCGTCAAGACCCGTGAAAAAATCGAACAGCTCATCGAAAAGCGTACTCAGGGCGAAGCAAAGAGCACGGAGCTCCGTTCAAAAGAGCGTGAAAAAACTGGCGAAAGAGAAAAGCTCACCGCAGAGCTTGCAAGACTCGAAGAACGCCGTGATTCAATGCAGAGAGAGCTCGAAACCGCTCAGAATAAGCTCTATGATGAATATCAGCTCACTCTCCGCGAGGCGGCTGAAATGGATATCGTGCTCGAGGATATTCCCAAGGCACAGCGTACTCTTCAGGAAATCAAAAACAAAATCCGTGCTCTCGGCAGCGTAAACGTCGGTGCGGTTGAGGAATATAAAGAAGTTTCCGAAAGATACGAATATATGAGTGTTCAGATCGGCGATATCGAAAAATCCAAAGAAGAGCTGACAAAACTTATCGAAGAATTGACAGGCAAAATGGCTGAACGTTTCAGAGAGCAGTTCAGACGAATCAATAATAACTTCACCGAAACATTCAAGGATTTGTTCGACGGCGGACGTGCAGAGCTTGTTCTTGACGACCCGCAGGATGTTCTCGAATGCAACATCAATATCAGGGTACAGCCCCCCGGAAAGAACGTTCAGAATATCGACCTTCTTTCGGGCGGTGAAAAAGGTCTTGCCGCAATTGCGCTTCTTTTCGCAATTCTCAAGGTTACACCTGCTCCCTTCTGCATCTTCGACGAAGTTGAAGCGGCGCTTGACGATATCAACGTTTCCCGTTATGCACAGTATGTCAGAGGCATGACCGACCGCACTCAGTTCATCCTCATCACCCACAGACGAGGCACAATGGACGAAGCGGATATGCTCTATGGCGTAACCATGCAGGAAAAGGGCGTTTCAAAGCTTCTTGAACTCAAAACTGCGGAAATGGCGAAAAAACTCGGTCTTGAATAATAAAATTAACACATTCGGGCGATTATGCCACTTGATTATTCAAATTTTGCATGCTATAATAAAATGGTAAAATTATGAGGCGACGCATGAAGTTGCCGATAACTTAAGGAGGATATAGAAATGTCAAACCACGGTATTATTAATTATCCCGACGCTCAGGCTGTCCAGAAGCAGCTCGACGAACTTATCAAAAAGCCTATTTACTCAATCAGCCCCGAGGCTCTCAAGGCTTATGAAACAGAATACTTTGACAAGAAATGTGCAAAGTCAAAGGCTATGATTGAAGAAGCAAAAACAATCATCCCCGGCGGCGTTCAGCATAACCTCGCTTTCAACTATCCGTTCCCCCTCGTTTTCACAAAGGCTGAGGGCGCATATCTTTATGATATCGACGGCAACAAATATTATGACTTCCTTCAGGCAGGCGGTCCCACCGTTCTCGGAAGCAATCCTCCCGCAGTTCGTGAAAAGGTTATCGAACTCCTCAACGATTGCGGTCCCTCAACAGGTCTTTTCCACGAATATGAATATAAACTCGGCAAGAAGATTTCCGAGCTCATTCCCAACGTTGACATGTTCCGTATGCTCGGTTCAGGTACAGAAGCTTGTATGACAGCTATCCGTGTTGCTCGTCTTGCAACAGGTAAGAAGAAGATCCTCAAGATGGGCGGCGCTTACCACGGCTGGTCAGATCAGCTCGGTTACGGCATCCGTGTTCCCGGTTCAAAGTGGACTCAGGCAACAGGTGTTCCCCTCTTCTGCTTCAAGGATACAGAAGAATTCTTCCCCGGCGACCTCAATGACCTTGAAAGAAAGCTCAAGGCTAACAGACTCAAGGGCGGCACAGCAGCAGTTATGCTCGAACCCGTTGGTCCCGAAAGCGGCACAAGACCTGTTGATAAGAACTTCTGCAAGGGCGTTGAACAGCTCTGCCGTAAGTATGGCGCTCTCCTCATCTTCGATGAAGTTGTTACAGCTTTCCGCGTAAGCATGAGCGGTGCTCAGGGTTACTTCGGTTGCTCACCCGACCTCACCGTATTCGGTAAGGTTATGGCAGGCGGATATCCCGGCGCTGGCGGTCTCGGCGGTAAGAAGGAATACATGAAGTATCTCGGCGCAGGTCTTGACGATACAGGCAAGAAGATCAAGAAGGCATTCTGCGGCGGCACAATGTCAGCTAACCCCCTCAGCTGTATCGCAGGTTACACAATGCTCGAAGAAATGGAAAAGGCTGACGCTTGCTACAAGGCTGCTCTCATGGGTGACAGACTCACAGCAGGTCTTCAGGAAATCATCAAGAAGAGAAATCTTCCCTTCGTAGCATTCAACCAGGGTTCAATCTGCCACCTCGAAACAGTTGGTACTCTTAACTTCTCCATCAACTGGAAGAAGCCTTGGGGTATCCCCGGCGTTCTCGATGCAACATCAGCTCGCAAGAAGGAAATGACTCACATGGGCGCAGCTTACATGGCTGAAGGTCTTGTAACTCTTGCAGGCAGCCGTCTCTACACAAGCGCTGCTTACACAGAAGAAATGATTGATGATGCAATCGCAAGATTCGACAAGGTATTCGAAAACATCGTTTGCCTCGAAAAGAAATAAGATATAACCATGGCGGGATACCCGATATCCCGCCTTATTTTAAATAATCCGAAAGGAAAACTGACATGGATGTTTTAACCGCTAAAAAGCTTGTTATTGAAGCAGGCGAAAGACTTGTTGAAAACGGTCTTATTGCAAGAACATGGGGCAACGTAAGCTGCCGTGTTGACGATAAAACATTTGTTATAACTCCCAGCGGCAAGCCCTATATCGGACTCACTCCCGACGATATCGTTGAGGTTGCAATCAACACTCTTGAATGGGGCGGCAACGTTAAGCCCTCATCCGAAAAAGGCATCCACGCTGAGGTTTATAAGGAATATCCCGAAGCAAATTTCGTTATCCATACCCACCAGAAGATTGCTTCTGCAGTCAGCGCTCTTTCAACGGGCATTGAAAAGGTTGCAGGCGAAGCCGCAAACCTTATCGGAAGCGTAATTCATCTCGGCGGCTACGGTCTTCCCGGAACAAAGAAGCTCAAGAAGGGCGTAACAACAGCCCTCAAGCTCAGCCCCTCAAAGGCTGTTATCATGGCTCACCACGGTGCTCTCTGCTTCGGAAAAGACAGCGAAGAAGCTTTCCAGGTTGCAAGCTCACTTGAAAAGGTTTGCGCCGATTATATTCTTGATTCCGCAAAATCAAAGCTCGGATTAAAATCAGACAATCTCGATGACTTCTGTGCAGAGATTGCTGACAAGCTTACAAAATCCGAAAAAACTGTTGAAATTGATAAATCCATGCTGTATAATAGCGTTTGTAACAGAGAAAGCGGCGAAATCGTTTTCACAAACAGCGAAAACGGCGCTGAAATTTCAATGGATCTCAACAGCGGAGCAGCAAACGAGGCTCTTGCGGAAACCGCAAATGCCCACAGAGATATCTATCTCGCTTGCCCCAATTTCAACAATATAATTCATAACGCTTCAAGCGAGGTTGTTGCCGTTTCCAGACTCGGCAAAACAATGAAGCCTCTGCTTGACGACTTTGCTCAGATATGCGGTCCGACCGTTAAATGCGCAAAAGCTCCCGAATATGCCGCAAAGAAGATAAAGGGCAAGAATGCCGTTCTTATCAAGGATATGGGTGCTCTTTGCTGCGGCGCAAACGAAGGCGACGCTCAGGCGGTTGACATGATTATGAGCAAGAGCGGCCTTACCTTGCTGACCTCAAAGGTGTTCGGCAAGACAAAGGCTATCAACCCTGCCGAAGCATGGCTCATGAGAATAGTTTATACTCTCAAGTATTCAAAGCAGGCAGAGAAATGATTTGACCACTACCATCTTTTGTCCCCCCGTTTTATACGAGAAAAATCCGAGGCTGCGATGCCTCGGCTTTTTCTTTATACGGATATTTTTTTGCATATAAACTCTTTACAAATTCCTTTTTTTGTTACATAATATATTATGTATAATTATATAAAGGTGAACGAAGTAATTCGAACCTGCCTGAAAGTGAGTCTTTTCGCCGCTTTTAGGAGTTTCGGCATTGAAAGGCGTTAGCCTTCCTGCAACCTCAACAGCCAAAAATCGTCTGAAAATCCTTCACTTTCGGGTCAAAGAATTTTCACGGAGAGGATTTTTGGTCAATTAAGGCACAAGACGGAGCAAATCCTGTGTGGATTTGCGAGTATTTTAACGATGAGTGAGCGGAAATCCGCCCGTGAAAATCACGGCTCGAATTACTTCGTTCACCTTAATGAAAGAGGAATTGAAAATGAAAGGAAACAAACCCGAAGAGCCGAAGAAAAACTCAATGAAAAAGAGCTTTTCTCTCATGGGAAGATTCTTCCCGTATCTCAGAAAGCATCTCGGCACCGAAGCTCTTGTGCTTGGCTGCGTTGCCGTTTCAGCCGCATGCGATATCGCACTTCCGCTGATTGTTCGTGAAATAACAAATGCGGGCGTTGAGGATATTGCATCGCTCACATTGAAAAGAATCCTTTCCGTTTGTCTTTTCTACATAGGGTTCAAAGCGGTTGCCTGTCTGGCAAGCTACTGTCAGGCATATTTCGGCCATGTTATGGGCGTTAAAATCGAAAACAGAATGCGCGAGGATATGTTTGACCATCTCCAGAAGCTTTCGTTCACGTTTTTCGACAACACCAAGGTCGGTCAGCTCATGAGCCGCATGACATCAGACCTCTTTGATATCGCCGAATGGGCGCACCACTTCCCCGAAATGGTGTTCAGCACAATCGTCAAATTCTTTGCAAGCTTCTATATTTTTGCTTCAATGGACTGGCGCCTTGCAGTCTGCGTTTTCGCAATGATGCCGTTCATGATAATTCTCACCAAGAAAACACGCACAAAAATGCGTGACACCTTCCGTCAGAGCCGTCATCAAGTCGGCGAAATCAATGCCCGAATTGAGGACAGCCTCCTCGGTGTCAGAGTTGTCCGTTCGTTTACCAACGAAAAAACAGAAAAAGAAAAGTTTACCGACGGCAACAAAGAATATGTTGATATCAAAAAGAAGAGCTATAAATATATGTCCAAGTTCCACTCAACCGTCACTATGCTTGACGGCACGATGTATATTGCGGTTGTGGGCGTAGGCGCATATTTCATGCATATCGGCGTCACAACTCCCGGCGACTTCGCAGCGAGCCTTCTGCTTGTTTCAACCCTTCTCGG
>JAZQTZ010000100.1:0-45218 GCA_045631105.1 Acutalibacteraceae bacterium | reverse complement strand
AACGGCGGTTCGCAGAAAGTTGGTTGCCTCACTCTTCCGATGTCATCAGGTAACACAGAGCGTCAGATTCAGTTTATGCAGGATCTCGGCTCAACAATCATTTGCTGCACACCTTCTTATGCGGCATATATCGGTGAAACTCTCAAAGAAATGGGTATTTCACCCGATGATCTCAAACTTAAGGCAGGTATCTTCGGCGCAGAACCCTGGACAGAAGAAATGCGCCGTGATATTGAAAAAGCACTCGGTCTTAAGGCTTATGATATTTATGGTCTTACCGAATCAACAGGCCCCGGCGTCGCTTTCGAGTGCGAAGCACAGACAGGTATGCATATCAATGAAGACCATTTTTATGCCGAAATCATCGATCCCGAAACGGGCGAGGTTCTTCCTCTCGGTTCAAAGGGCGAGCTTGTTTTCACAAGCCTTGATAAGGAAGGTTTCCCCCTTCTCAGATACCGTACAAGAGATATCTGTGTTCTTTCAAGAGAGAAATGTTCTTGCGGCAGAACACTTATCAAAATGTGCAAGCCTATGGGCAGAAGCGATGATATGCTCATCATCCGCGGTGTAAACGTATTCCCCTCACAGATCGAAACAGTTCTTCTTCAGGAAGGCTATTCGCCCAACTATCTTATCGAAATTGACAGAGCAAACAACGTTGATACTCTCGACGTGTTCGTTGAGCTTAATCCCGAGCAGTTCTCAGATACAGTCAAGGATCTTTCAGCAAAAGAAAAATCGCTTGCAAATGCTATCAAAACAATGCTTGGCGTTAACCCCAAGGTTCATCTCGTAGCGCCCAAAACAATCACAAGAAGTGAAGGCAAGGCAGTCAGAGTTGTTGATAAGCGTAAGCTTCACGATTAATTGAAAGGAGTCAATGAAATGAGCGTAAAACAGATTTCGGTTTTTATTGAAAACAAAACAGGTAAGCTTGCAGAAGCTACCAGATTCATCGCAGACCATAACATAAACCTCAGAGCTCTTTCAATCGCAGACACTCAGGATTTCGGTATTCTCCGCATAATCTGCGACGACCCCAAAACGGCTGATGCAGCTCTTAAAGAAGGCGGTTATATCACAACCATTACCGACGTTCTTGCCGCTGCAATTTCAGATACTCCCGGCAGCCTCGCATCAATCCTTGAAGTTCTTTCGGATGCAAAGGTTATTGTTGAATACACCTATGCTTTCAAT
This sequence comes from Acutalibacteraceae bacterium, assembly GCA_045631105.1. GTDB lineage: Bacteria > Bacillota > Clostridia > Oscillospirales > Acutalibacteraceae > CAG-177. The sequence continues at coordinate 44,018 of JAZQTZ010000100.1, read as the reverse complement.
ACTTCAAAAGCAGGCGCATATATGATTTTCAGAGTTGATGATAATCAGCTTGCCGCCGCTGCACTCGCAGGCGCAGGAATCAAAACAGCTAATCAGGAAGACTTGTTCTGATAACAGAAAAAGCACTCTCGCAAGAGAGTGCTTTTTTATATATTCTGATATTTATGCAAAAAATAAAAGGCGAGGATTTCTCGCCTTTTGCTTTTTTAATCAGATAAGACCCTGAGCCATCATTGCATCTGCAACCTTGATGAAGCCAGCGATGTTTGCGCCTGCTACAAGGTCATAGCCGAGACCATACTGCTCTGATGCCTTTGCTGAATTATCGTGAATATCCTTCATGATCTGCTTGAGCTTTGCATCAACTTCTTCAGCAGTCCAGCTGTATCTCATTGAGTTCTGGCTCATTTCAAGAGCTGAAACTGCAACGCCGCCTGCGTTAACAGCCTTTGAGGGAGCAACTGCTTTGCAGTTTGCTTTAAGATAAGCGAGAGCATCGTTTGTTGTGGGCATGTTAGCAACTTCGATGTAGTAGGGAACGCCGTTTGCAACGAGCTTTTCAGCCTGTTCCATGTTGATTTCGTTCTGAGTTGCGCAAGGCATTGCAACATCAACCTTAACGCCCCAGGGCTTTTCGCCGGGGAAGAACTGTGCGCCGAACTTATCTGCGTAATCCTGAACCTTATCTCTGCCTGATGCACGCATTTCAAGCATATAATCAATCTTTTCGAGGGTGTTGATGCCGTCTTCGTCGTAAACATAACCGTCGGGACCGGAGATGGTAACAACTTTACCGCCGAGTTCTGTAATCTTCTTTACTGCGCCCCATGCAACGTTGCCGAAACCTGAGATTGCGAAAGTCTTGCCCTTGATTTCTTCGCCGAAATGCTTGAACATTTCAACTGCATAGTATGTTGCGCCGAAACCTGTTGCTTCGGGTCTGATGAGTGAACCGCCGTAGGGGATACCCTTACCGGTGAGAACGCCGTTTTCGAATGCGCCCTTGATTCTTCTGTACTGACCGTAAAGATAACCGATTTCTCTGCCGCCAACGCCGATGTCACCTGCGGGAACGTCAACGTCGGGACCGATGTGTCTGTAAAGCTCTGTCATGAAAGCCTGGCAGAAACGAAGAATTTCAGCATCGCTCTTGCCTCTGGGGTCGAAGTCGGAGCCGCCCTTTGCGCCGCCGATGGGAAGACCTGTAAGGCTGTTCTTGAATGTCTGTTCAAAGCCGAGGAATTTCATGATGCCGCTGTATACGGAGGGATGGAAGCGAAGACCGCCCTTGTAAGGACCGATAGCGCCGTTGAACTGAACTCTGTATCCTGTGTTAACATTAACATTGCCGTTATCATCAACCCATGTAACTCTGAAAGTAATCTGTCTTTCGGGTTCAGCCATTCTTTCAAGCAAAGCGTTTGCTTCGTATTCGGGATGCTGTTCAACAACGGGAGCAATTGATTCGAAAACCTCTGTTACGGTCTGAACGAATTCAGGCTCTCTTGCATACTTGTTTGCCACCTGTTCGATGACTCTTTCTACATAACTCAAAAGAAACACTCCTTCTATAAACTGCCGCAAAAATGACAGCCTTCTATAAACAAATTTAATGCAGAATAAACTGCTTGCATAATATAATATACCTAACACAGCCAAAATGCAACAAAAAATATTGTGTCTTTCATAATTTTGTTAAAAAAACCGAAAAATAATGCTGTAAATATACTGAATTTGCAACATACGGTCAATAAACTTTCATAAATCTTGCAAAAAATGTTTATTTTGCAAGCGAAAATGCATTTTTATACCGTTTTTGACTCTTGAATATGCAAAGAATATTTGGTATACTTAACTGAAATCTTTTGAAAGGCAGGGCTTGATATGTCGGCACCGCTTGCGGACAGACTCCGTCCAAAAAAAATTGAAGATATAATCGGTCAACCGCATCTTCTCGGCGAGGGCAAGCCTCTGCGCAACATTATTCAGTCGGGCGAATTGCCGAATATGGTGTTTTACGGTCCTCCGGGAGTCGGCAAAACAACTCTTGCAAGCATTATTGCAAAAACCACTGACCGTCATCTCGTAAAGCTTAACGGAACAACTGCAGGCACGGCGGATATAAAAGATGTTGTTGCAAAGCTCGATACATTTATTGCACCCAACGGAATTCTGCTTTATCTTGATGAAATTCAGTATTTCAATAAAAAACAGCAGCAGACCTTGCTTGAGTATATCGAAAACGGTGCGATAACTCTTATCGCATCAACAACCGAAAACCCGTATTTCTATGTTTACAGCGCTATTCTCAGCCGTTCAACTGTTTTTGAATTCAAGAGTGTGACGCCTTCTGAAGCTGAAAAAGCGGTAAGACGTGCTTTCGATTTTATGGCGGAGGACAGGGGAGAGGAATATGCGATTGATGACGGTGTTTACAGTCATATCGCAACAGCAAGCGCAGGAGATGTCAGAAAAGCGATAAACAGCGTTGAGCTTTGTGTTCTTTCTGCAAATTCCGACGGTGATAAAAAAGTTATAACTCTTGAAAACGCAAAATCTCTCACGCAGAAAAGTGCGATGAGATATGATAAAGACGGCGATGAGCATTATGACATAATTTCCGCTTTCCAGAAATCTATGCGAGGCTCAGACCCCGATGCGGCGGTGCATTATCTTGCAAGGCTTCTTGAAGCAGGGGATTTACCCTCGGCATGCAGAAGGCTTCTTGTCTGCGCCTGCGAGGATGTTGGTCTTGCTTATCCGCAGATAATTCCGATTGTTAAAGCTGCTGTTGATTCAGCGATGATGCTCGGATTACCCGAAGCGAGAATTCCTCTTGCCGATGCGGTTGTTCTTGTTGCAACGAGTCCTAAATCAAACAGTGCATACGGAGCGATAAATTCTGCTATGGCTGATGTTTCGGCAGGCAGAACGGGACCTGTTCCCCGTCAGCTTCAGAATATGCATTTTGACGGTGAGGATAATCCGAACAAGGGTCAGTTTTATAAATACGCCCATGATTTTCCGGGTCATTGGGTTGAACAGCAATATCTGCCCGATGCAATAAAAAACAAAAAATATTATGAATTTGGCGATAACAAAATGGAACAGGCATCAAAAGAATATTGGTCCAAAATAAAAAAGAGATAAAAACATAAGGCAGCACGGATTGTGCTGCCTTATGTTTTGTGGAGGATTTAAACTGTCGGGGCATGAATCCCGACAAGGAAAATTTTATTTGTTGAGGAGTTTTGCTCTGATTTTGCGGGTTGATTTTGCAAACTTTTGCGCTGCATTTACAGCGGTAAATCCGAATTTATCAATGATAAGGTCAGCTTCGCCCATGAGTTCCATGTAGTCATTGCAGAATCCTCTCTTGAATTTGAAAATGCCGTGAAGAGGATTGTTTTCGTCGGGATATCCGCCTCTGAAATCGTAGTATTTGCAACCGCTTTCCATTGCCCATTTAATCATTTCCCATTGAACAAGGTGGTTGGGCATAACATTGCGGTATTCGTTTGAGCTTGCGCCGTAAACATACCAAACCTTGTCACCGCAGAGAACATCAAGTGCTCCTGCGATAGGTTTCCCCTCGTAATATGCGAGATAAATCCTTGCATTTTCACCGAATGCATCCATTATTCTCTTGAAATATGAAACATCACGGGTCACAAAATTATCTCTTGACCCCGTAACAAGCATCAATTTGTGGAAGTCTTCGCACGCTTCCGCTCCTTTAACCTCAACCGTGACTCCTTTTCTTGCGGCAAGACGGATGTTGTATCGTGTTTTCGGATGAAAAGTTGCCATGAGTTCACCCTCGGTTTTACCGCTTATATCAAGTCTGAAAATATATCTCGACTGAATGGTGTCAAAGCTTGCGCTGTGTTCCTTGAAAGTGAATCCCATGTTTTCGAGAATCGAGATATATCTTGCGTTCGACGCAAGAGTATCGGTGTCAATTTTAAAGGTGTAAGCCTTGTTTTTGATTCCGTATTCCTTTGCAGCTGTGAGAAGCTCTGTTACGGTTTCCATGTCGTCAAGGTCGCAGACGGGTCCTCTGGGAGAATACATCATCTTGAACGGAGTCATGGGTATTTGACGGAGCAAAACAGCGCAAACGCCCTTGATTTCTCCGCTTTCATTTCGGGATATGAAGCCTGTCCATTCCCATTCTTTTTTGACGTTACCCCATGCAGATGACTGCTGCATATGTCCTTTCGGGTGACTGCGCAGAAACTTATCAAACTCCTGCGCATTCTCAATTCTTACAATCTCCATAAACGCTCCTTTCACAGCCCTGCAAGCTGTTTTGCCCTCTCGATTAATGCACATTCATCGTTGGGCAATTTTTCATCCATAACTTCATCGAGAAGTTTTTCCAATATCTTTCCCATTGCCGGTGATGGTCTGATTCCTGCATCCGAGAGCTTTCTGCCGTCAACGGCAAGATCGCTTATCTTAAAGCAGGTTTCTTCTTTTTTTATTTCTTCAAGTATCTTTTTGCCGATGCCGTTTTGTTCAAGACTTTCCTTGTGAAACTTCGGATTCTGTGCAAGAACATCGGCTTCTCTTATCAGAAACAGTTTTTCAACCGTTTCGAGTCCGAGTTTGGCAATATATTTTTTATATGTCTTTTTGCTTATCTTATCGGGCAAAAAATCGTGATATTCAACGAGATTGCAAACCGTATCCCTGAATTTATTTGATGTTTTCAGCCGTGATAATGCATCCGAAACAATCTTTTTGCTTAATTTACCGTGAGAATAAAAGTGGTCAACGCCGTTTGTATCCGTTGTTTTGCAATGAGGTTTTCCCGAGTCATGGAAAAGCATGGCAAAACGGAGTTCCGGCTCGGGCGGTATTGATTCGACCGCCTTAACAGTATGACCCCAGACATCATAAATGTGTCTTTCATGATTCTGAATGCAGTTGTTCATAGGTTCAAGTTCGGGCAAGACGAAGAAAATGACATCTTTATATTCCCGAAGAATATCTCCCGCTTTTTTACCGCAAATAAGCTTTGACAGCTCAATAAAAACTCTTTCAACCGAAATGTTTTTCAGAAGATGTTTGTTTTTGTGAATGCTTTCTGCGGTTTCGGGGTCTATTTCAAATCCGAGAACGGAAGCGAATCTCAATGCGCGCAGTATTCTCAGAGCATCCTCGCCGAAACGTGTATCGGGATTGCCGACACATCTTATAATCTTTTTTTCAATATCTTCACATCCGCCGAACGGATCAACAAAACCTTTTTGCGGTGAATATGCTATGGCATTCACCGTGAAATCCCTGCGTGATAAATCATCTTCAACCCTGTCGGTGAAATCCACCTTATCGGGATGACGGTTATCGGAATATCCTTTTTCTATTCTGAATGTTGTTATTTCAAGGGGGATTCCGTCGATAATGACAGTCACCGTGCCGTGTTTTACCCCTGTTTCGATTGTTCTGAAATCCTTGAAAACATCAAGTGTTTCATCAGGAAGAGCCGAGGTTGTTATATCCCAGTCGTTGACGGGTATTTCCATTATGATATTGCGCACCGCACCTCCTACGACATAGGAGGAATATCCGCCGTCGCAGAGATTTTTAATTGCTCTATTGACTTGTGACGGAATATTTATTACCATAATAGTATAACCTCAAAAGGAGATTTTTTATGAATATACAGATTTTCGGAACGAATAAATGCTTCGACACCAAAAAGGCTCAGAGATATTTCAAGGAGAGAGAAATCAAATTTCAGTTCATTGACCTCACTCAGAAAAATCTCAGCAAGGGTGAATACAACAGCGTTAAACAGGCTGTCGGTTCAATGGAAGCTTTGATTGACGAAAAATCAAAAGCCTATGAAAAGCATTTCATCAAGTATCTCGCAAGTAAAGAAGCGGTTGAAGAAAAGCTTCTTGAATATGGCGAGCTTTTCAAAACTCCCATTGTCAGAAACGGTAAGCAGGCAACCGTAGGTTACTGCCCCGAGGTCTGGAAAACCTGGGATTAATATGCCTCGAACTTTGAAATTGTTGCAAAGCATCTCGACTTGTTTATAACGAGCTTGAAATAACGGACTCTTGTTTCATCAAATCGGCAGATTTTCTTATATCCGATTGTTGTTCCCGAACCGAATTTTTTCCATTTGCCCTTTACCATTGCGTAAAGGGTGAATTTTTCTATCTGCTGACCTGTTCTGATGTGTTCACCGAGAACAATTTTGTCGATGTCATATTCATCGCCGAGGTCGAGAACAAGCTCCGAACCGTCGGGATTATCGCCTGAATGCCAATATTTATCAGGATCGTTTTCAAGTGCCATCTGACCTGTATGTTCGCTGTCAAGATGACGGTTGTCGGTTATAATCGAACCTTCTGCAAGGTTTTCGTTGAAGTCGATTTCAAGCTGAGCACCCATTGAAAGAAGAGTTTCCATATCTTTTTCATGGATTTTTCCTTCGGGTGTCGGAGGAATATTGAGAAGGAAGTTGGCATTTGAACCGACGGAGTTATAATAAATTTCCATAAGCTTTGAAAGAGGCTTAACGGAATAATCCTCCTCGGGGTGATAGAACCAACCTTTTCTTAACGAAACATCAACCTCTGCAGGGTACCATATGAGTTTATTGCATTTTTTGATTGCTTTCCTGCTGCCCAGATCAAGGGCGGTGGGATTTATTTTTTTAGGCGGTTTTGAAACGTCTTTCTGACTTTGTGCAGCAACAATCTCATGATTTGAATGCCAGTAAGGAACAACGCTCCATTCACTTGCACGGCAAACACCTGCTTCGTTACCGCACCAACGGACATCGGGACCCGTGATGTTGATAGTTGCATCGGGCTGAAGTTCACGGATTAATTTATAATAGCTTTCCCAATCGTACTGCTGAACCTTGCCGTTGGGACCTTCGCCGCATGCGCCGTCAAACCAAACGCAGAAAAGTTCGCCGTAACCCGTAAGAAGTTCACGGAGCTGATTGAGGAAGAAACGATTATACGCTTCACCTGAACCGTATGAAGGTTCATGTCTGTCCCAGGGTGAAAGATAAACGCCGAATTTAAGACCGAATTCTTTGCAGGCTTTTGCACATTCAGAAACGACATCGCCTTTACCGTCACGCCATTTGCTGGAACGAACGCTGTGGTCGGTATAGGCAGAGGGCCATAAGCAAAAACCGTCATGGTGTTTGCAAGTCAGAATAACGCCTTTCATGCCTGCAAGCTGACAGATTTTGACCCATTGACGGCAGTCAAGCTTTTCGGGGTTGAATAATTCGGGGTCTTCGTTGCCGTTACCCCATTCTGAATTGGTAAATGTGTTGATTCCGAAATGGAAGAATGCATAGAATTCAAGCTCTTGCCACTTAATCTGACGTTCGCTCGGAACGATTGATGCGGCATATTTAATGTAATCGGGTGTTTTACTCATTATAAATCCGTCCTTTTCCCGTAGTAGTTTTTTGAAGAAGAAAGCTCCAGTATTCCTCGGAAACACCGTTGCTGACAGCATAATTTATAAGACCGACCAATGCGGGTCTGTCAAGCACATAACGGAACATTTCGGGAGGAAGCATGCCTCTGTCCGCATAGGCAAGAAGTCTGAATCTTTCAGCATCCTCGTCCGAGAGATTCAATTTTTTAATAAGAAGAAATATATCGTTGTCATCGGGAGGAGAGTTGTTTTTGCCTTTTTCGATGTTGCTGATATATTGCGCCGTTTTATTCAGCTCTGCAGCAAGTTCGCCCTGCGAAAGTTTAGCGTTTTCACGGGATTCTTTAAGCATGATGCCGAATGGGGTAGGTATAAACATAACACTCCTCCTTTCTGATATTATTATGTATATGAGTAAGAATTTTTTGATAGATTGTTGCAAAACTTTGCCGCACCCGAACACCGTATCAGCCATTCGGTGTTCGGGTTTTGTTATGTTTATGGTGATATTTGGAGGTTTCACCGATGATTACAAACCAAAGTCAGGAGAAAATATCTGCCAATAACTATTGATTGATATCAATAAACAAATTTGTTTATTGAATTCTGTTCAATAGGATGATAACATAAAAAAGAGGGGATGTCAAGGTGTTATTATTAAATAGTTATTGTTTAAAACCTTACATAAAAAACGGTTCCCTGAGTAACAGAGAACCGTTAAGAATTATTTTGTTTTGATTATCGGTCTTGCGAGAATGCCGACATCACGGAATACATATTCATAGCTCCAGCATTCCTCATCGCTTCTCCATGCTTCGGGGCCGTGCCATGAGTGCTTGGTGTCTGTGAGGTGGACTGCGCCGAATCCGTTGTAGCGATGACCGAAAAGGGTGATATCAATTTTGTGATTTCCTGCTCCGAGACCGTCAATTTCAAGGTGGTAGGGAGGATAAACAATCTTGCCTTTTGTTTCGCCGTCAACAGCAACGGAAATGAGTGCGCCTCTGTATCTTGTTGCTTCAACAGCGATTGCTTCGCCTTCTGCTTCAAGATGGTATGTTATGTTTCCGCCGTAGAAGGGGAGACCCTGATGGATGATTGAACCGAATCCGATTTTTTCGGGAAGTACGGTTATTACCTTATCTCTGCCCGTAACTCTTACGCCGAAATCGCCGAGAAGATAGCACCACTCGGTGTTTGTGCGCTTGCCGATGGGAAGAGTGATTTCAAGGATATTTTCGCCCTTTACGATATCGGTGAGGGGAACGGTTTTGATATCTTTATCAACATACCAGCCTGTGATATTATTTGCGATTTCGTTGCCGTTGAAGATGATTTTTGCTTTTTCAGCATCTTCAAGAGCAAGTTCTGCGCCTGAATAATCGATTTCACTTGCTATGTTGAATCTTAAGGTTACATAATGCTCGATTGTTTCGGGTGCGAGTACCCAGGGCTGTGCAACATGACCGCCTCTTTTAACAAATCCGAGAGCTTTTCGGCATACATTATCAAGACGGAGGATTTCTTCTTCGGGTTGGAATTCACCGCCGTCGAGTGAAAATTCGGCAATATCAAGAAGATATGCGTTTCTTTCGGAAAGAGTATAGTCAACAAGTGCGGGCATTGCCTTTGCATCAAGCAAATCAACGTTGCCGAGGTCTGCACCGATAAGGTCGGACTTGCCTTCATCGAGTTTGAGAAGAAGGCTGTCATAGTTATAAAGAACTTTTGAAACAACTGTGCAACCGTTGATATATTCGCAGGGAATCTTACGGATATCGCCGCTGATTGTGTCATAAATATAAGGTATGAACTCGCCCTTAATGCTGATTCTGAGGTTGCTTTCGCTGACAACATCCTTGTTATAAGGCTCACGGCATCTGCTGATGAAGAGCCAACGGCTGTTACCGTCTTTGCGAAGCTGATAAATGAATCCTTCGGAAAGTCTGCCGCTTGCTTCACGGATGGTGAGCGTTCTGTTGTCATTGAGAGCGCTGAGGATTTTTTCTTTAACAAACGAAATAACGGTTGATTTTTCGTAAAGAGCCTTGCCTCTTTCGCTGATAACGCCGTCTTCATAAAGAGGAGCGTTGCCTGCGAAGATAAGCTTGCCGCCTGCTTCGCGGAATTTCTCAAGGCGTTCAAGAGTTGTTGAACGGAGAGTTTCGCAATCGGGAACAATGATTGCATCATATTCCATTTCGCCGACTTTGAGAGGTGCGGAAGCGTTTTCGCAAAGCGTCGGGAAAAGAGATTCGCTGATGTAGTTGAAATCTATGCTGCCTTTGAGAAGCCAGTCGGCAAGATTTCGGAATTTATCGTCCATGTTTTCACGGGCGAGAGCTGTTTTATCATTGGGACCCCAATGGAGCCAGTAGCTTTCAACTGGATGAATAACGCCGACTTTGACAACGGGCTTACCTCTTGTCATAGCGGTGTTTACTCTTGCGAAATGGTCTTCGAGATATGAGAATTCTTCCCACCAGGGTGACTGATAATGGATTGAAGCGGGATAGTCACGCTTTGCTTCACCGCCCATAGCGTACCATGAAAGATGAGGAACTCTGATTGTTACGCCGAGACAAGCCTGCCAGTCGCCGTGAAGCTTATAGCCTCTGAAATCGTAGTTCCAACCCGTAACGCCGTAAAGTTCGGAAAGCATACCTTCTCTGCCGAACTGATGAACAGCGGACTGTGCCTGTTTTGCGGTTGTGAATTCAAAACTTGCGCAGAGCATGTCGATGCCGGGAAGGTCAAAACCTCTGTATGAACGCATAGCTTCGCCGAGAGCGGCGGTCTGACTGTGAAGCGTCGGCTCTTCCATCATGTGACCTGTGAGAGCTATTCCGTTTTCACGGCACCAATCACCGCATACATCGGCAAAGGCTTGCGAAAATCTTTCAGAAATATGGTCGTGGTAATGATAACGGGCAAGCGAAACCTTTCCGTCGGGGAGCTCCCAGAAAAGCTCGGGAAGGGTTTCAAGAATGTCGTCACCATATTGTGCCTTGTAAGTTTCAGGGATATCATCTGTCCAGGGCATTGTGATGTCTTCATGAGTATCGGTTGAATTCTGAAGAACTTTTTTGCGTGTGAACTGAGGTTCGTCGGTAAAAATCGCGGGAACAACATTTCCGAAATGCTCGCCGATTGTTTCTTTGTATCTGTCGTGGGTAACCTCAACAAATTTCTTGACTGCCTTGGGATTGAGGGTGTCAAGATATGTCTGGTTGTTATACCAGGGTGAGGGGGCGTGAACTTTGAGATAGGCATACCATTTTGTGCCTTCCGCCTCATCGTTTTCTCCGATTTGTTTATATGATTCAAGGAAACCGTTTGCATCAAGAACAACGTCATAGCAGGTGATGAGATAACCGTCGCCGTTTCTGCTGCCTTCCGCACGGGAATCGATGTTTTCGGTTTCGTCATCATTGCTGTCGCAGGGAACAGTTGTCATAAGAAGGCAGCGTGCACGGTATTCCTTGTCTTTTGTAACAAGACCGCCCGCAGCGCCTGAAGGCCATCTGTCTTCGTCATAAAGCCATGCAAGCATATGCTCTTTGTCAGCTTTTTCTGCACAGCATTTTATGAGAGCCATGAATTCATCGGAAAGATAGTTTGTTGACATACCGGTACGAACGTGCATATGGAATCCGCCGAGACCCATTTTCTTAAAAATATCAATCTGACGGCAGAGTTCTTCTGCCTTAAGGTCGCTGTTCCATGCCCAGAAAGGTGTCCCTCTGTATTCACAGGTGGGATTTTTAAAAAGTTCGTCTGTCAGAACGGGAGCGGTGTTCTTTTTATAAAGCATGTTGTTTCTCCTTTATTCTACAGGATGTTTGCAGAGAGGTTTATCCTCGCTTGCTGTGTTCCAGTTTATATAATTGTTTCTTTCTGCATGATACCATTCCATTTCAAACATCTTTGCGGTGTCATCAACGGGAACGAAAAGCTGATTTCTGACGAAATATGCTTCTCCGCTCATTTCAACAGTTCCGAGATCGGTTTTTGCGAGCTTACTGCCGACGGTGAAAGTTGCTCTGTGACCGTAAGCCTCAACATAGAGTGTTTCAGTTTCTTTGATAACTTTACCGCCGATAAACTGAATAAGAACTCCGAAAGGTGCATACCATATGCCGTCTTTGAATTCGGGATAAAGTTCTCTTGAAATGAGTTCAAGCATCTGACCCTTGAATGCCATTTTTGTCCAGTCATAGGTAGGTGCGAGTGCATAAGGTGTTATCAAATCCTTGTTTTTGTCAATTGTGAAAACGTCGATTATTCTGCCGTCGTCAAGATATGCCGTTGCGGTAAGAATATTGCCGTCGATTTCAACAAGAGTATATGAACCCATTCTGATTTCCTGAGGATAGAAACATGAATGCCAGATTTTGGGCGCATTTGAATGATAAATATTTCCGCCGCCATTGCCGACGATATAATGAACAGTTCCTTCCGAAGGCTTGTCAAAAAGTTCATCGCCCTTTGTCGGATAAGTTCTTGCAAAAGAATGCTCATGACCTTCGAAGAGTATGTCAAGTCTGCCTTCTTCAATCGGTTTTCTCAGCCAGGGATAGCCGTCGTTATTCTGACCCTCGGGCATAACGGGATAGATCGGGAAATGATATCCGCCGAGCTTCCATGTTTTGTTGCTGCTTTGAAGGTCATTATATGCCCAATCTTCAAGAACATCGGGTGTATTGATTCCCATAACAAGGAAATGAGCGTTACCGTAGTCAAACGAATAGTTTTCGCCTTTGTAACCCTCGGGACCGTTGTCGGGATATGCAGGTGCAAACTGAAAATCAAAAAAGTCTGCATGTTCAAGATAGAACTTGCCCGTCGGTTCGGGGAAATATGTAAGATAACCTCTGTTGTCGTGGTTGCCCGTTGTCATCATATAAGGTTTGCTTTCGATAATACCTTTGAGTCCCTCAAACATACCGTTCCATTGAAGCTCGTTCTGACCGTTGTCGCAGTTATCTCCTGCGGTGAAAATGAACTTGCATCCGGGATGTCTTTCAAGCGCTCTTTTAAGCATACCGCCGACCATGGAATAATCGGGGAGATGGCAGGGGTCACCCTTCTGATGGTCGGTAATAACAATAAAGCTGAATTTCTCAAGGTTTTCAGGTTCTGTTTCGAAAGAAAATTCCTCGCTTCTGTTATCATCAGAACCGACCGTATAAACATATTTTGTGCCGGGTTCAAGACCGCTGAGTCTGACGGAATAATAGTTGCTGATATCGATATCGGTTTCTTTTGTTTCAAAAACCGCATCTTTTTTCAGCCATTCATCAGAACCGTCTTTGCAATAAAGAATATATCCGTTTTCAACGTCTGTGCTTGTTCTCCATATAACCGCCATTTCGCTTTTTGCATCTCCGCAGAAAGCGAGCATTATGTGGTCGGGAGCAGGGGATGAACCTCTTTCGGGTTTGTAAAAATTACCATTTGAATCATACATAATAATGAAAATCTCCTGACTAAAACATTAAAAATATTTTAGTTCTTTAAAATCTGTTTGTCAATAATAAACAAATATTATTTTTATAATTACAGAAAACTATTGATTTTTTAATTAAATATTAGTATAATCTATTCTGTGATATTATTATCGGGGGTTTTATCTATGAAAAAAATCACAAAATTAACAAGTATATTGCTTTCAATTATGATTATATTGTCATGCATATCTTTTTCTTTTGCATCGGCTGCAGGCGAAGGATTTACTTATAACACTTCTCTCGGTTATGCAATTCTCACCAAATGCCAGACAGGAGCTATCGGAAAGGTTGAAATCCCTTCAACATATTCCGGAAAAGTAGTCAAAGAAATTGCAAACAATGCCTTTGCAAACTGCGGCGGCATAACAGAGGTTGTTATTCCTTCGAGCGTTCAGAAGATAGGAAACGGTGCATTCCAGAGCTGTCTTTCGCTCGAAAAGATAACATTTGAAGGTTCGGTCTGCGAAATCGGAAAATCTGCTTTCATTCATTGCAGCGCTCTCAAAACGATTGCGCTTCCCTCATCGCTCAAAGCGATTCCCGACGAAGCTTTCAACGATTGCACTTCTCTTGCTTCAATAAGCATCCCTTCCACAGTTGAACTTATCGGCGCAGAAGCTTTCAAAATGTGCACAAAGCTCAGTCAGATAAACATTCCTGCAAGCGTTAAAACAATCAGGAAGAATGCATTCATCGGATGTGCTTCAGTCAAAGCTTTTGATGTTGCATCTGGTAATGCAGTATACAGCGATGTTAACGGTGTTCTCTACGGACCTTTTGAAAGTTCATATGACCCCAATGTTTATTCGCCTGTTTCGGATAAAACGCTCATTCAGTATCCTAACGGAGCATCCGCAACATCATTCAGCGTTCCCTCTGATGTCAAAAGAATAGCTGACTGTGCTTTTGGCGAAAACACAAAGCTTACAAAGATTACTCTTCCCGAAGGTCTTAAGACAATAGAAGCGTATGCTTTCTATATGTGCAAAAGCCTTTCTGAGATAAACATTCCTTCAACCGTTACATTTATCGGTTCAATGGCTTTCGGAAAATGCGATTCGCTCAGGAAGATAACAGTTCCCGCTTCCGTAACAAATTTTGAAAGCGCATTCTATGATTCGGCTCTTGAAGAGGTTACTCTTGAAAACGGCGTGAAGGCAATCAGCACAAGAGCTTTTGAAAATTGTTCAAACCTCAAGGAAATCACCATTCCCGACAGCGTTGAAGCCATCGGTTCGGGTGCGTTTTATAATTGCATTTCGCTTGGAGAAACAAACATTCCCTCAAGCGTAACAACAATCGGAACAAAAGCGTTTGATGGCTGTTCATCGCTTACAATCGTTGCCGAAGAAGGCTCTGCGGCTTATGAATATGCAGAAAATAACGGTATTGAGTTTTCAACAAATGCCGAAGAACTTTCATTCTTCCAGAAAATCATAAATGCCATAATCGCATTTTTTGAAATGATTCTTTCGATTTTTATGTAATTTATGCAAAGTTATTGCATTAATTTGCAAAATAGTGTATAATCATATGGTAATTGATTTCCGCTGCCGATTTTCGGAGTAAGGAAATTAAAAATAGGAGGTAAACTATGAAGAAAAAATTAGCTATCGTTATCTCGCTTGTTCTCGTTTTTGCAACTCTCTTTATGACAGCTTGCGGCGGTAACAACGGTGACACAACCACAAAGGCACCTGAAAATGATGCACTTGCAAACGGCGACCTTTCTTCCATCAACATCAATGTTGGCACAGGCGGCTCAACAGGCACATACTATGGTTTCTGCAACGTTATTTCCACACTTCTCAAAGAAAAGACCGGTGCAAACCTTGTTATCCAGTCATCAGGCGCTTCCAAGGCTAACATCCTTGATATCGACGACGGCATCGTTGATATGGCTATCGTTCAGAACGACGTTATGGACTATGCATTCAACGGCACATCACTCTTTGCTGATGTAGGCGCAATCGACAGCTTCTCAACTCTCGGCGCTGCATATGCAGAAGTTTGCCAGGTTGTTGCAAGAGCTGATTCAGGCATCAAGACAATTGCTGACCTTGCAGGCAAGAAAGTTTCCGTTGGCGACAGCGGCAGCGGTGTTGAATTCAACGCTCAGCAGATCCTCGGTGCTTATGATATTACTTTTGAAGATATCGACAAGCAGAACCTTTCCTTCCAGGCATCAGCTGATGCTCTTAAGGACGGTAAGATTGATGCTTTCTTCTGCACAGCAGGTGCACCCACAGTTGCTATTACTGACCTTTCAACAACAACAGGCATCGTTCTCGTTGAAATCGACGCTGAACATCTTGCAAAGCTTCAGGCTGACTACGGTTTCTATGCTGAATATGTTGTTCCTGCTGGAACATACAAGGGCATTGACACTGATGCAAAAACTGTTGCAGTTAAGGCTACATTCATCGTAAGCAACGATCTCGATGAAGAAACTGTTTATCAGCTTACAAAGGCTATCTACGAAAATAAGGACGAATACACACATGATAAGGCTTCTGAAATGAGCCTTGAATATGCTGTTTCCAGCATTTCAGTTCCTTTCCATCCCGGTGCAGAAAGATACTTTAAAGAGGTTGGCGCTATCAGCTGATGAGCTGTAAGCATCCTGTTAACTTCAAAAAAAGGTTAATCGCAGCAGCCGTTTTAATGATAATCATTACAGCGGCTGCTTTCGCTATAAACTGTCTGACGGCAGAATATCTTGTTTTATATGATTCTGATTCCGGGGTCAGATATATAACCGAGAAAGCCGAGGACGGCATAATGTTTTCGGTTGAATTCGTTCATTCGGTGAATCAGACCCCCGTAAAAGATACTTATATAATTGAAAACGGCGAAATCCGTGCTTATTCCACAGTTTATCGTTCATTCGGTGCAGGTGTTCAGACTGCGCTCGAAGGAAATCAGAAAATGACCTATGACGAAGAGGGGAATATGGTGATAACGGGTTTTGATATAACCTATGATCCCCTCAGATACATTGTCGGTACTGTTTCCGACCATATCCTAACTTTTAAAGGCGAAGAAATCAGTCTTCGTAATATGTGCGGCAGAAATGCAAAAGTTGTTTTTGAGATTGCCCCGCTTTATGAAATTCTGACGAAAGGAATGTGATTATGTCAGATGTAAACACAAAGCCCATCGGTATGCAGGCTGATGAGGAAGAAATTGACGTTGAAAAACTCATGGCGGAATTTGATAAGGAATCGAACACCCGTCATTTTTCAGGAATATTTGAAAAGATAATCAAGATTGCAATGGTGCTCTTTTCACTCTATGTTATGTTCGACGGTTGGACCGGAACAATGGAGGAAAGACAGAAAATGGCTTGGTTTATAGGCATAATTGTTTTTATGGCCTATATTATCTACCCCGTAAGAAAGAAAGAAAAGAAAAGGCTCAACCATGTGCCTTTCTATGATTACATATTGGCGGCTGTCGGTGCAGGTTCATTCTTCTACTATGCAATCAACTGCGAAGCTATCGTAGGCAGAGCATCAAGAATCAATGAAATCGATATCGCAATCGCAATCATCGGAACTATTTTGCTCTTTGAGGCTTGCCGCAGAGTTGTTGGTTTACCCATCGTATGTGTTTCGGCGGCATTCATTGCATATGCATTTATTGTTGTTGACCGCAACCCCCTGAGAGTTATTATGTATAAACTCTTCTATACAACAGAAGGTATTGCAGGCACACCTCTTAATGTTTGCGCATCATTTATTGTTTTGTTTATTATTTTTGCATCTTTCCTTGAGCAGTCTGGTATCGGTGCTTTCTTTGTCGACCTTGCAAACTCAATTGCAGGTAAGGCAACAGGCGGTCCCGCAAAGGTTGCTGTTATATCCAGTGCAATGGAAGGTATGTATTCAGGTTCATCCGTTGCAAATACCGTAGGAAGCGGTTCGGTTACCATTCCCACAATGAAGCGTTGCGGCTATAAGCCCGAATTTGCGGCGGCTGTTGAAGCTGCGGCATCAACAGGCGGTCAGATTATGCCTCCCATCATGGGTGCTGCGGCATTCCTTATGACGGAATATACCGGTATGCCCTATTCACAGATAGCCATCGCGGCTATTCTCCCCGCTGTTCTTTACTTTACAGGCATCTTCATGATGATTCACTTTGAAGCAAAGAAACTTGGTCTTAAGGGTCTTCCCAAGGAATCAATTCCTAATTTCTTTAAACTCGTATTTACAAAGGGCTATCTTCTTCTTCCTGTTGTAACTCTTGTTATCGCAATGAATTACTTCTCACCTGCAAAGTCTGCTATCATCGCTATTCTTTGCGCAATAGGTGTTAAGTTGGTAGAAGGTATTGTTAAATCAATTGCACACAAGAAATTCGAGATTGATTTTGCGCTTTATATTCAGTCTCTTGCAAACGGCTCAAAGAATGCAATTGGTGTTGCTCTTGCCTGCGCTGTTGCAGGTTGTATTTCAGCGATGGTTCAGCAGACAGGTCTTGCAAACGTGCTTTCAGCACTCGTTCAGTCTGCATCGCAGATTCACCCCATCTTTGCTCTTGCACTCACAATGATTATGTGTATAGTTCTCGGCATGGGTGTTCCCACAACCGCAAACTACGTTATCATGGCATCAATGGTTGCTCCCATTCTTATGAGAAGCCTCAGCATTCCTGTTCTTGCGGCTCATATGTTTGTTTTCTATTTCGGTATCGTTGCTGATATCACACCTCCCGTTGCTCTTGCAGCTTATGCAGGTTCAGCAATTGCAAAGTCAAATCCCATGAAGACGGGCGTAACAGCAACAAGACTTGCTATCACTGCATTCATTGTTCCATATATCTTTGCTTTCAGCCCTGAGATGCTCATTATCGGTTCCGACAAGCCCTGGTATGATATAGTACTTCTTGTAATAACAGCTCTTTGCGGTATTTATATCATTTCCGCAGGTATGGAAGGCTATATGTATAAGAAAATGCCGATATGGGAAAGAATCATGTCTCTTGCAGGCGGTCTCCTGATGGTTATTCCCGGTTGGGAAACCGACGTTGCAGGTGTTGCTCTTATGGCACTCGTAATTCTTCTTCAGAAAATCGGAGAGAAAAGAGAGAAAAACAAAGCAGTCTCAAAAGCTGCGTAAATAACAAAAATAACCACCGAGGTCATCAGACTTCGGTGGTTTTTATTTTTTTAAGATATTCTTTATCTTTTTTTGTAAGTTCTGCTTTTTCAAGCATATCAGGTCGGCGTTCAAGGGTTCGTTTCAAACTCTGTTCACGTTGCCATTTTTCTATGTTTGCATGATGCCCCGAAATCAAAACATCGGGAACTTTCTCTCCGTGCCATTCATAAGGTCGGGTGTATTGAGGATATTCGAGCAACCCCGAATAATGGCTTTCAAGCGTAAAAGCATCTTCGTTTGCAAGCACTCCGGGAAGCATTCTGGATATGCTGTCTGCAAGAACAAGAGCAGGAAGTTCACCGCCGGTCAGAACATAGTCGCCGATGGAAATTTCTTCATCAACGATTTCGTCAATAACACGTTGGTCAATGCCTTCATAGTGACCGCAGAGAAGAGCGATGTTATCAAGCTTTGAAAGCTCCTTGACTCTCTCCTGAGTAAGTGTCTTGCCCTGAGGCGAAAGATAAATCAGATGAGGCTTTACGCCTGTTTCCTCGCAAAGTGACGAATAGCAATCATAAATCGGCTGGGTCTGCATTATCATGCCTGTGCCGCCACCGTAGGGAGCATCATCAACTCTGTTATGTTTATCAAGAGTATAATCCCTGATATTAATGCAGTTGATTTCAACGCATCCGTTGGCTCTTGCTCTGCCGATAATACTCTCGCCGAGCACACTCTCGCACATCTCGGGGAAAAGAGTTAAAATGTCAATCCTCATCGTCAAATATACCTTTCAGAGGTCTTATAACAATACGGTCATTTGCAACATCTGTTTCAACACATACATCGGGAATGGCGGGAATGAGATATTCCTTGCCGTTTTCGTCTTTTATGTGCCACACGTCGTTAGCGCCCGTCGGACTTACATCGGAAAGAGTTCCGTAAATCTTTTCGGGTTCATCGGCATCATAAACAGTGCATCCGATAAGCTCTGCAATAAAATAACTGCCTTTCGGAAGCTTTGCATCGCTGCGCTTCATATAGAGAATCTTGCCTCTCATTTTCTGCGCTTTTTCAACGGAGTCAATGCCTTCAACGGTGAGTAAAACAATGTTGCCGTGCGGCCTCGCAGTTCTGATCTGCGCCGCACAGCTTCCATTGTTGTCATAATACAGAGTTTTGAATTTGGATACAAAATCGGGAGAGTCGCACCACGGATTAAGTCGGATTTCGCCTTTTATGCCGTGAGTACCGACTATTTCACCGATTTCAAGATATTCCTTAATCAATTTCTACAACTACCCTTGCATTCTGGCGAGTTGCGGCTGCACGCATAACTGTGCGGATAGCCTTTGCAATTCTGCCCTGCTTGCCGATTACTCTGCCCATATCTTCTTCGCCGACATGAAGATGATAAACAACAGTACCGTCCTCGGCAGGTTCGTCAACTGTAACGCTGACTGCTGCGGGGTCGTCAACAAGACCCTGAGCAATGTTGACAAGTAATTCTTTCATTAGTTAAAACCTCGTTCTTATCCGTTTGAGGATTAAAGAACGCCTTCCTTCTTAAGGATAGCCTTAACTGTGTCTGTGGGCTGAGCGCCGTTAGCGATCCACTGCTTTGCCTTTTCAGCGTCTACCTTAACTTCTGTGGGAGTAGCAACGGGATTGTATGTGCCGATTTCTTCGATAAATCTGCCGTCACGGGGATATCTTGAATCCGCAACAACGATACGATAGAAAGGAGCTTTCTTTGCGCCCATACGACGAAGTCTGATTTTTACTGCCATTTTAGTTTCCTCCAAAAATAAAAATATACAAAATTAATTTATAATGCATCAGCTAATGCTGTATTACATTCCGAATTGCGAGGGGTCGAAGCCCTGAGGCATTCTGAATTTTTGCTTTCTGCGGCGTTTACCGCCTTTTTTGCCGCCCATCTGCTTAAACATCTTCTGCATCTGTCTGAACTGATTGAGAAGCTTGTTAACATCCTCAATGTTCTGACCGCAGCCTGCGGCGATTCTCTTTTTGCGAGAGGGATTGATTATATCGGGATTCTGACGTTCCTTTTCGGTCATTGAAAGGATGATTGCTTTTGTACGGTCAAACTGACGTTCGTCAATCTCAATATCCTTTGCTTTGTTACCGATGCCGGGAAGCATTCCGAGAATATCCTGAAGTGAACCCATTTTGCGGATTTGCTCAAACTGGTCAAGCAAATCGTTGAGGTCGAATTTGTTCTGCAGGAGCTTCTTCTCAAGCTCTTCCGCTTTTTTCTCATCGATAGCCATTTCGGCTTTTTCGATAAGTGAAAGAACGTCGCCCATGCCGAGAATTCTTGAAGCCATTCTGTCGGGATGGAAAACATCAAGATTTTCGAGCTTTTCGCCCATACCGACAAACTTAATCGGTTTTCCCGTAACTGCTCTTGCTGAAAGAGCGGCACCGCCACGGGTATCACCGTCAAGCTTTGTGAGGATAAGACCGTCAATTCCGAGCGCTTCATCGAATGCGGTTGCAACATTAACAGCATCCTGACCTGTCATGGCGTCAACAACAAGGAGAATTTCATGGGGTTTAACCTCTGACTTAACAGCTTTGAGTTCATCCATGAGTTCTTCATCAACATGAAGACGGCCTGCGGTATCGAGGATAACATAGTCATAACCGTGTTCCTTCGAGTATGCGATAGCTTCTTTTGCAATCTGAACGGGATTTGTCTGACCCATTTCGAAAACGGGAGCGCCTACCTGTTCACCAACAACCTGGAGCTGTTTGATAGCAGCGGGTCTGTAAATGTCGCAAGCAACAAGAAGGGGACGGTGGTTTTCTTTTTTTAGCATAAGTGCAAGTTTTGCACAATGAGTTGTTTTACCTGAACCCTGAAGTCCGCACATGAGAATAACTGTCGGCGGATGGTTTGCATAAGCAAGACGGCTCTTAGTTCCGCCCATGAGAGCAACAAGTTCCTCTTTAACGATTTTGATAACCATCTGAGAGGGGGTAAGGCTTTCCATAACCTTTTCACCGATAGCTTTTTCGGTTACGGTGTTAGTGAAATCCTTGGCAACTTTATAGTTAACGTCAGCTTCAAGAAGAGCCATACGGACTTCACGCATTGCGGAGCGAACATCCGATTCGGTAAGACTTCCCTTGCTTTTGAGATTTCGGAATGCAGATTCAAGTCTTTCAGAAAGTCCTTCAAATGCCAATGTTTTCACCTCGGTTTCATAAAATTATAATATGTATATGTATCTCAGCTTTCAAGCATTGTCATTGCCGCCGCTTTGATACGAACGCTGTATTCGCTGATTTCTCTTGAAAGGCTGTGGCGGAGATTATGCTCTGCAATGAGGTTTGAGCATTCGATAATCTCGTTAAGGCTCTGACGCATTTCTTCAAAGCGTTTTGCCATTCCAAGACGGTTTTCCATATCCTGAAGCTGAGTTTCAGCTCTCTTTATCGCATCACGTACGCCCTGTCTTGTTATGCCTTCGTTTTCAGCAATTTCCGAGAGAGAAAGGTCATCATTATAATAGTATTCCAAAAAATCACGCTGTTTCGCCGTAAGCATTTCGCCATAGAAATCGATAAGCACGGCAATTTCATAATTTTTTGCCATTTCAGACCCTCCTTTCTCATGAATTAATAGTTTTTAAACGCAAAAATAACGGTCTTTTTCCGGACTTTCACACCCTGAAAAAGAACCGACCTGTAAAGTGTCTTTGCTTTACAGGTCGTTATTATACTAAAAATAGTTTAACTTGTCAAGGGCTTTTTTAACATTGTTTTCAGAACTTTTCCACTTTTTTCTCACAAAAATGCATGAAAAAGCGTGGAAACTCTATGCATTGTGGTTCTGAGATTTAAAAATCACTAAATATATAAGGTTATCCACATTTTGCAGGTGGAAAACTTTTTTGAATACCCATGATATTTATCTCTTGTAAAGTTATGAAGCTTTACAGAATTTATTTGAGCGTAACGATTGTAACACCGTCTTCACCCTCGCCGTAAAGTCCCAGACGGCTGGTTTTGACATAAGGAGAAGCCTTGAGATAGCGTGTTACAGCGGTGCGGAGTGCGCCCGTGCCTTTTCCGTGAACAATTGTGAACTCGTTAAGACCCGAACGAAGTCCTTGGTCAATGAATCGGTCGAGCTCAATAAGACAGTCGTCAACGGTCATTCCTCTCAAATCAAGTCTTGTTGAGGGCGCCATATTGAGTCTGCTTTCGCCCTTGATTGAAATGCCCGATTTCTTTTCTTTTTTCTTCGGTGCGTTTTCGCAAAGACGAAGATTAGAAAGTTTGACTCTCGTTTTGATTGAACCTGCCTGAACTTCAACGTTGCCGTTTTTATCAACGGGAGAAATAACTTTTGCCTGCTTGGCTATGTCTCGGATTATAACTGTATCGCCTGCAATAAGCGCACGGGGAAGAACATAGTCTTTATCGTCGTCATCAATTCCGATAACGGGATCTGCAGCGGAATCGATTGATTCAATACCTTTTCTGACCGCCGCCTTTGCTCGTTTTGCCAGTTCAGCGGCATCCTTGGTTTTCTGCTGTTCTTTTTTGAGTTTGTCTATTTCCTGAAGAAGTGCATAAGCCTCACGCTTTGCCTGTTCAACAACACGCAATGCCTGTGAACGTGCCTTTTCCATTTCCTGTTCACGTAGTTTAGCGGTTTCTTCACGGAGTTTTTCAGCCTCGGCTTTTTTTTTGTCAGCCTTTTCGGAAAGATGTTTTGCTCTGTCGTATTCATCTTCCATGCGTCGGCGGGTTTCTTCAAGTTTATCAACAACATTTTCAAATTCTTTGTTTTCGCTTGAAACAAGGTCATTCGCTCTCTTGATTACATCCGCATCCAGACCGAGTTTTTCGCTTATTGCAAGAGCATTTGATTTGCCCGGTACACCGATAAGCAGACGGTAAGTGGGACGGAGCGAAACAACATCGAATTCACATGAACCGTTCTGAACTCTCGGAGTTTCAAGTGCATACGCCTTGAGTTCTGCATAATGGGTTGTTGCGGCGATTTTTGCGCCTTTGAAATGAAGAGCTTCGAGAATTGCCATTGCAAGCGCCGCGCCCTCAACGGGGTCTGTACCTGCGCCGAGTTCGTCGATGAGAATAAGACTCTTTTCATCTGCTTCATTGAAAATGCTGATGATATTCGTCATATGAGCCGAGAAGGTGGAAAGCGATTGTTCGATTGACTGTTCATCGCCGATATCGGAAAGAATTTTGTCAAAAACGGAAATTTCGCTTCTGTCACCTGCGGGAATCATCATTCCGCACATGCCCATCATTGAAAGAAGACCAAGCGTTTTGATTGAAACTGTTTTACCGCCCGTATTCGGACCTGTAATAACAAGAGTATCAAATTCCTCTCCGAGCATGATATCAACGGGAACGACCTTTTTCGGATCAATAAGAGGATGTCTTGCCGCACGGAGATTGATAACTCCTTTATCATTGATAATCGGCGGACAGCCTTTTATTTTATATGCATACTGTGCTTTTGCAAAAATAAGATTGAGTTCAAGAGCGCATTCGTAGCTGTTTTTGATGCTGTGTTCGAATTCGCCTGCACTCATTGAAAGCTCTGCAAGAATTCTGTCGATTTCTTCACGTTCTTTTGTCTGAAGAACACGGATTTCGTTGTTGGCTTCAACAACAGCCATGGGCTCGATAAATACCGTTGCGCCGCTTGACGATGTGTCATGAACAAGACCTGCTATTTCGCTTCTGTGTTCACTTTTTACAGGCACAACATATCTTCCGTTACGCTGTGTGATTATATTTTCCTGCAGATATTTTGAATGACTCTGCGAACGTGAAAACTTTTCAAGCTGTTCACGGATTTTTGATTCCTGAACTCTTATTTTACGCCTTATAGCAGCAAGAGTGGGGGATGCATTATCGGAAATTTCTTCTTCCGAAATGATTGCATTGAAAATTGCGGTTTCGAGATATTTGTTGGGAACAAGCGCATTGAACAGGTTGTCAAGGACGCTTTGAACGCCTGCATTTGATGCTCTCCATTGCGAAAGAGTGCGTATAACACGCAGAACTCCGCCGATGTCGAGAAGTTCTCTTGTGTTGAGAACGCTGCCTGCGTTTGCTCGGCTCAATGCGTTGTTAACGTTTTTCAGGCCGCCGAAAGACGGACCTCCGAAACGGGCAAGAAGCATATGAGCATCAACCGTCTGATTGAGCAGGGCTCTTGCAAGGTCGGGGTTTGTTTCGGGTCTGAGATGAAGAGCGTTATATCTTGCATCGTCACAGCTTGTGAATTCTGCAAGGCGTTCAAGCACCTTATCAAATTCAAGTGCCTTGGAATGTTTATCAAATGATTTCATTTTATTACACTGACCTTATGGATTATTCTTCGGGGTTTTCTTCCGTTGATTCTTCAACAATGTCACCGTTTTCGTCTGTCATCGGTTCTGTTGCAATGTTTTCTTCGGTTACAATTTCACCGCTTTCATCTGTCACAACCTCGTTTTGAATTGCTTCGGTTGTTTCGGGAACTGTTGTTGTTTCTTCAACGGGTTCTGTTTCGGGTTCACGAACAGGTTCGGTAGTGCCGACAACCTCCTGAACACCAACCGACTGGATTGAAGAAACATACATCATTCCGTCGCTGCGTTCACGAAGGGTTATTTTCATGTATTTATCGGGTTCGGGTGTGGTAAGATTTTCATCTTCAATCTGTGCCCATGCAAGGTTGCCGATATATCCGACGCTGAGGATTTTTGAACTTCCCTGCTTTTCAATGTCATAAACCTTGGGAGTATAAGCCGATTCAACGCCTGTAATAGGAAGAATATAGCTCTTGAGTGCGGCGTCATATGTTATTTCATATTCGCTCATGTCAATTGAAGAATGAAGCGATGCAATGTCAATTTCCGTTCCGAAAAGGTTGATAAAATGCTTTTCGATATCCTCCTGAGGAACAACGATACCGAATGTGTCGCCTTCGGAATAAGGATATTTGTCTGCACCCTCATCGCTCATAAGAAGCGCCCAGACTGCGCTGTTGAGAAGCTGGGAAACGTCTGCCTGAGTAAGGTCGTCAAACGGATCGGGGTCAAACATGACAACGGGTTCAAGCATTTCTTCGTATTTGGTTTTTTCTGCTGTTTTATCTGTGAAATCCTTAACGGTATCAACGGTAAATCTGATAACTGTGATAAGACCGACAACAGCGAGAATACCTGCGATTACTCCGACAGGAAAAGCAAGTTTGTTTTTTTTACCTTTATTTTTAGCCACATTAATACCTCCGTTATCTTATCTGTCCGTTGCCGCTGATAACATATTTTG
This sequence comes from Acutalibacteraceae bacterium, assembly GCA_045631105.1. Taxonomy (GTDB): domain Bacteria; phylum Bacillota; class Clostridia; order Oscillospirales; family Acutalibacteraceae; genus CAG-177. The sequence continues at coordinate 18,640 of JAZQTZ010000100.1, read as the reverse complement.
AGCTTACCATGTGGGCAACGCCGAGGGGACCTCTTGCATGAAGCTTCTGGGTTGAAATGCCGATTTCTGCACCGAAACCGAATTCTCCGCCGTCGGTAAATCTTGTTGAAGCGTTAACGTAAACCGCTGCAGCATCAACCTCTGCTTTGAATTTTTCTGAAGCTTCATAGCTGTCTGTGATGATTGCTTCGGTGTGACCTGTGCCGTATTTGGCAATGTGAGAAATTGCTTCGTCTATATCCTCAACAACCTTAACGCTGATTTTGTAATCGAGATATTCCGTTGCAAAATCTTCTTCCGTTGCGGGAATTGCATAGGGAAGAATGTCGCAGACTAATTCATCGCCTCTGATTTCAACATTCTTCTCTTTGAGCTTTTCACCGATTGTGATAAGTGCAAGTTCGGCGATATCCTTATGAATAAGCAGACCTTCGCAGGCGTTGCAAACAGAAACTCTTGAAGCTTTTGCGTTGGCAACAATATCCGCCGCCATGTTGATGTCTGCATCGCTGTCAACATAAACATGGCAGTTGCCGACGCCTGTTTCAATAACGGGAACGGTTGCGTTTTCAACAACTGAACGGATAAGACCTGCGCCGCCTCTGGGAATAAGCAAATCAACATAGCCGTTGAGCTTCATAAGTTCGGTTGCAGCTTGTCTTGAAATATTTTCAATGAGAATTATGCAGTCCTCGGGAAGACCTGATTCAGCTGCCGCAGAGCGCATAACGGTTGCGATTGCTTTGTTTGAATTGATGGCTTCTTTACCGCCTTTGAGAATAACGGAATTGCCTGCCTTGAGGCAGATAGCCGCCGCATCTGCGGTAACATTCGGTCTTGCCTCAAAAATAACGGCAATAACGCCGATAGGCACGGACACCTTTTCTATTTTGAGTCCGTTGGGTCTTGTTTCGCCCCACAAAACTCTGCCAACGGGATTCTCGCTTGAAGCAACCTGTCTGAGTCCTTGCGCCATGCCTGAAATTCTGTCAGGGGTAAGAGTAAGACGGTCAATCATAGCCTGAGAAATGCCCGAATCCTGTGCGTTTCTTATATCTTTTGCGTTTTCTTCAAGGATATATTGCGAATTTTTTTTGAGTGCGGCAGCGATTGCGTTGAGAGCTTTGTCAATTGCCGCACCTCCCGCTTTCGCAAGAATTCTCTGCGCTTCTTTTGAACGGGCGCCTATATTAATCATATCGTTCATTATTTTCCCTCCGTTTTTGCTCTGAACAGAGTGCCGATTTGTCTTCCGTCAATAAGCTTATAAATATCTTCGGGGTCGGAACCGTTCATAACAACCGTATCAATGCCTGCAGAGGTTGCAATTTGCGCCGCATGGAGCTTTGTTATCATTCCGCCCGTGCCTCTGTTTGTTCCGCTTCCGCCTGCAAGCGAAAGAATATCGTCGTTGATTTCGTCAACAATATGAATAAGAACGGCATTTTCGTCTTCTCTCGGATTTGCGCTGAAAAGACCGTCGATATCCGTCATAATAACAAGTGCATCTGCATCAACGATTTCTGCAACATGAGCGGAAAGGCTGTCGTTATCGCCGTAAACGATTTCTTCAACCGCAACGCTGTCGTTTTCGTTGACAACGGGAATTGCACCGTATTCAAAAAGCTTCATGAATGAGTTGTGAAGATTGCGGTGTCTTTCTTCGTTGTCAAAGTCGTCTTTTGTAACAAGAAGCTGACCTGTTATGTTGCCGTATTCACCGAAAAATTTATCATAAAGGAACATAAGCTCGCATTGACCGACGGTTGCTGCCGCCTGTCTGCCCGGAGTATCCTTCGGTCTTTCTTTCAGTCCGAGTTTGCCGACACCTACTCCGATTGCTCCCGATGTTACAAGCACGATTTCCATTCCTGCATTCTTGAGGTCGCTGAGAACTCTTGCAAGCATGGACATTCTGCGGAGGTTTATTTTTCCTGTGTCATAGGTCAGGGTTGATGTGCCTACCTTGACAACCAATCTTTTAACATTCTTTTTGTTAATCATTTTGCATTACTTCTTTCAATAGCGGTTTTGATTATTTCTTCATATGCCTTCTTTGATTTGACCTTACCTGCAACGCAAAGACAGATTTTTTCAATATCAAAGATTTCTCGTGCCGTTTCTTTGATATCCTCAAGAGTTATCGCACGGATATTTTTAATAATTTCATCTTCGGTGATTTCTTTATTATAGAGCAGAAGATTTCTCCCGTTTCGTGAAGCGTGAGACGAAAGATTTTCGAGGCTCATAACAAATTCGGTAACAGCCTGTTCCTTTGCTCTTGCAAGTTCTTTTTCCGTAACGGTATCTGCGAATTCCGAAATAATTTTTATTGTTTCTGAAATCGCTTTTTCTTCAGATTTTTCGTTAAGACCCATAAAGACATTGAAAACACCCGATCTGAGATATGAGATACAGCTTGTTCCGACGGAATAAACCAACCCGAGTTTTTCTCTTATCTGCTGAAAAAGTCGTGAAGACGGGGTGTCGCCGAGAATTGATGAAATAAGGAGCGCTGTTTCGCGTTTTTTTGTTCCGGCGGGAACACCCTTGAAGCCGAGAATAAGCTGGTTTTGCGTGAAATTTTTCTTTACTGTAACAATCCCGGGGTTGAATTCCGCAGATGCGGGGTTAAGAGAAAATCCGGTGTTTACTTCATCCGAAAAATAATCCTTGATTATCTCAATTGCCGCTTCTTTATCGAAATTTCCGCTCAGACTGATTGTTGTTCTTTCTGGAACATAAAATTTCTTCATGTGAGCCGTAAGACTGTCTTTTGTAACGGCATCAACGGTTTCAACTGTTCCGAGAATATTTGAACTGAGCATACTGCCTTTCCATGCGTTTTCATAAAACATATCCAGACAGATTTCCTCGGGTTCATCCTCGTACATTGCGATTTCTTCTTTGATAATGCCTTTTTCAAGTTCGATATCTTCTGCATCAAGTCTTGGGTTTTTAACCATGTCGCAAAGAATATCAAGAGCTTTCGGCATATGCTCGGAAAGTGTTCTTGCATAAAAACAGGTTGCTTCTCTTGCTGTATATGCATTGAGATGACCGCCGATTTCATCCATATCAACAGCAATATCAAGAGCTGAGCGCTTTTTTGAGCCCTTGAAAATCATGTGTTCAATAAAATGAGATGTGCCTGCTGTTTCGGGAGTTTCATAGCTTGAACCGCTTGCAATCCATATTTCTGCACCGCAGGTTTTTGCGTTTTCACCTTTTTCAAGGATAATGCGAAGTCCGTTTTGGAGTGTTATAATTTCTGTCATTTATTTACCTACTTATTTTCAAAAATCAAAGTTATGTTTCCGAGAGTAATTTTATCTCCCGTTTTGAGCAATTCTTTTTTATCGATTGCTTTGCCGTTAACAAAAACCTCGGCGCAGTTTTTTATGCTTGTTATATACCAGCCGCCCTTTGAGCAAACTATAACGGCATGGGTTCTTGAAACGGTTGAGTAGTTGAGGATTATATCGCAGTTTTTATGGCGACCGATTGAGGTTTCACGGCATATAAGAGGAAAAACATCGCCGTTAACCGAGCTTATCAGCTTTGCGCTTCCGAGATAAGACGGTCTGCGTTTGAGAAGGGCGAATATGCATAGCGTAAGCACCGCCAACGCAAGCACGGGCAGCGAATAATGAGATATCTGCAAAACGAATTCGAGCATATTCTCCTCCATTATAAATTATAGTTATATTTAATTTATAATATCACCGCGTAATTGAATTGTCAATCAATATAATGTAAATATTATATGATAAATATATAAAAAAATAGTGACTTTTATAAATCTATATGTTATAATAAACCCTAATTGAGGTGAATTTATGTTTGAACAGATAATCAATGTTGACAGAATGGAGCAGGCGGTAAGCCTTTTCGGTTCGTTTGATGAAAATATAAAGCAGATTGAAAAGGAATTTTCCGTTTCGGTTATCAGCAGAGGCTCGGAGCTTAAGGTTGCGGGCGAAGCTGAAAATGTTCAGAAGGGTGTGCGTGCCATCAACGGTCTGCTTACCCTTATCAACCGAGGAGAATCTCTCAGCGACCAGAATGTGCGCTATGTTATGTCGCTTGTCAACGAAGGTAACGAAGACAAGCTTGTTCAGATGGCGGCAGACTGCGTTTGCATCACCTCAAAAGGAAAACCCGTAAAGCCCAAAACTCTGGGTCAGAAAAAATATATCGAAACAATCAGAAACAGCACGATAACTTTCGGCATAGGTCCTGCGGGTACGGGTAAAACCTACCTCGCGGTTGCAATGGCTGTAACAGCTTTCCGTGCCAAGGAAATCAACAGAATAATCTTAACAAGACCTGCCGTTGAAGCAGGTGAAAAGCTTGGATTTTTGCCGGGCGATCTTCAAAGTAAGGTTGACCCGTATTTAAGACCGCTTTATGATGCGCTTTTCGATATGCTCGGCGCCGAGAATTTCCAGAAGCATCAGGAGAGAGGCGATATCGAGGTTGCACCTCTTGCTTATATGAGAGGACGAACTCTTGATGACAGCTTCATTATCCTCGACGAAGCGCAGAACACAACGGCGGAGCAGATGAAAATGTTCCTCACCCGTCTCGGATTCAACTCAAAAATGGTTGTTACGGGTGACATAACTCAGATTGACTTGCCCGACGGAAGACGCTCGGGACTCAAGGAAGCAGTTAAAATTCTTAAGAATGTTGAAGATATCGGAACAGTTAGATTCAACGAAAAAGACGTTGTGCGCCACAGATTGGTGCAGGATATTATAAAGGCATATGAAAAACAGGAAGAGGAGCGAAGAAGGAATGACAGGAAAGGTTAAAGTTATCATTTCCAACGAACAGGGCGAGTTCAAGATACCTTCGGGTGTGCGTCTGCTTGTTCGCCGTTGTTGCACGGCTGTTCTTGCCATGGAGGAGTTTGAAGGCAAATCAGAAGTGAGCGTTACTTTTGTTGACGATGAAACCATCCACAGACTCAATAAGCAATACAGAAATATCGACAGAGCAACCGATGTTCTGTCGTTCCCTCTGGGTGAAAACGGGGTTTATGATGTGAATAACGACACGGGGGCAAAGCTTCTCGGAGATATAGTTATCTCAATACCTCATGCTCTTGACCAGGCTGACAGATACGGTCACACTCTCCAGAGAGAAATCGGTTTTCTGACAGTTCATTCAATGCTTCATCTGCTCGGATATGATCATGTAAACGGCGGAATTGAAAGCGTCAGAATGCGTGAAAAAGAAGAAACCGTTTTAACAAAACTCGGTCTCAAAAGAAATTCAAGCTATTATATGGAAGATGAAAACGTATGAAGAATCTTGCCAAAAGCTTTGTGTATGCATTCAAAGGAATTACATATTGCATAGCTCATGAACGCAACATGAGAATTCATCTGTGTTTCACCCTTTTTATGTTCGGATTTCTGACTGTTCATGACTTTTTTGAGGTGACGAAAACGCAGTTTGCATTGCTTTTTGCAGTTTGTTCATCTGTGCTTGCGCTTGAATGCGTCAATACAGCAATAGAAAAATCGGTTGACCTTTCAACCAAAGAAAAAAATCCTGTTGCGGCAATCGCAAAGGATGCGGCGGCAGGTGCCGTTCTTATTGCGGCAATCGGTTCGGTTGCCGTCGGTCTTGCAATTCTTTATCAGCCCGATGCTTTTGCAAAAATGGCTGAATACTATAAAGAAAATATTCCTGTTCTGCTTGCACTTATCGTAAGCGTTGCGGCGGCGTTCGTTTTTGTGTTTGCAGGGCCGCAAGGAATAAAAAACTTCTTTAAAATGAGGAAAAAATAATGACAAAAACAGCTTTTATAGCAATAGTCGGATGTCCCAATGTCGGAAAATCCTCGCTTCTCAACAAAATGCTCGGTCAGAAGGTTGCGATAGTTACCCAGAAACCGCAGACAACGAGAACAAGGATTATGGGTGTTCTTACAATGGGTGAAACCCAGCTCGTTTTCACCGATACACCGGGTTATCACAGACCCAAAACAAAGCTCGGCGAAAAAATGATAAAATCCGTCGGCGAAGGCATCGCAGGCATGGATGCTTGCCTGTTTGTTGTTGAACCCGAGGGTGAAATCAGAGATACGGAAATCGAGCTTCTCAATCGTCTTAAAAAAGAAAAAGCTCCCGTTGTGCTTGTTATCAACAAAATCGACACCATAAAGCAGAAAGAAAAGCTTATGGAAAGAATTGTTCAGTTTACGGGAATTTATGATTTCGAGGCAGTTGTGCCCGTCAGTGCCCTCAAGAACGAGAATGTTGACCTTGTTATTGAGGAACTCAAAAAGCTGACCTATGAATCCGTGCATTTCTTCCCCGATGATACTCTTACCGACCAGCCCGAAAGAGTGCTTGCAGGTGAAATAATCAGAGAAAAAATGCTTCTTCTTCTTGATAAGGAAGTGCCCCACGGTGTTGCGGTAAGCATTGAAAAAATGCGTGAAAGACCCACGGGTGGAATCATGGATGTTGAAGCGATAATTTATTGCGAAAAAGATACCCATAAGGGCATCATAATCGGCAAAAAAGGCGATATGCTCAAGCGTATTTCCACCAAAGCGAGATATGACATGGAAAATTTCTTCCAATGCAAAATCAACCTTCAATGCTGGGTAAAAGTCAAGGAAGGCTGGCGTAACCGTGAAGGAATAATCCATAACTTCGGCTTGGATTAATTTCCAATCATTTTCTGTTGTTATTTTCCGTCAACAAGGTTAAATTATTAACAGGAGTTGATGAAAATGGACAGAGAAAAAGCATGGCGAAAATTTTCAGAATCCGGTGCTGTCAATGATTATCTTGAATTCAGAAATTGCATTGGCGGTGCTTCGGAGGTAAAACAAATTGAGAATGAATACCGACGCTCTGGTGCTCAAGGTAACGGACACGGGGGAAAGTGACCGTCTTGTGACTCTGCTGACTTCGGAATACGGAGTTGTCAGAGCATTTGCAAACAGAGCAAAAAAAATAAACAGCCGTATGCACGGTGCAACGCAGTCCCTTTGTTACGGAGATTTTTCAATCTACAGAAACAGGGACAGTTACATAATTGATGACGCAGTTGCGAAAGAAGTTTTCTTCGGACTGCGTGAGGATATCGAAAAGCTTTCTCTTGCGCAGTATTTCTGCGCTCTTGCAATGGAACTTGCGCCTGAAACCGAGCCTGCAAAGGATTATCTGAGAGTGGTTCTCAATTCCATGCATCTGCTTGAAACGGGAAGACGGTCAAATAATTTTTTGAAAGCTGTAACAGAGCTTAAATTTATGGTTTTTTCGGGTTTTATGCCTGATTTGACCGCTTGTGCAGGTTGCGGGTGCGAACCTGAAGGAGATATTTATTTCAATATCGACGACGGCTGTGTTTACTGCAAAAAATGCGGTAACGGCATGAAAATAAATGCAACCGTTTTTACCGCAATGCGCCATGTGTGCGCAAATCCCATTGAGAGAATGTATTCTTTCTCTCTTCCTGCTGAGGATGAAAAGCGTTTTTCTGAAGTTTGTGAGAGATTTTTGCTTTCACAGACGGGTAAAAGATTCAAAGCGCTTGAGTTTTATAAATCATTATTCTAAAGACGAAAGGAACTTGTGAAAATGAAAAACAACGGATTTCTTCACAAACTGTTCGGAACAACTCCGGGCACGGGTGTTCAGCCCAAAGAGGCAATTGCCTACAGTATAGCCGGTTTCGGTCAGAACTTTATCTGCACCATCATCGGTTCTTACATCACCGTATTTATGACCGATGCTCTTCTTTTCGGTGCTGACGGCGTTATGGTCGGAAGCCTTAAGGGTGCAACAGCTGTTGCTATTCTTATGCTCGGCGCCCGTATTTTTGACGCATTCAACGACCCCATCATGGGCTCTGTTGTTGACAAAACCCGAACAAAGTGGGGTAAATGCCGCCCTTATCTCAAGTGGATGGCAATTCCCATCGGTATCATGACAATTCTCTGCTTCCTTCCCGTTTTCAGCGCAGAGAAAGTTTATAACGGCACACAGACATCCATGGCATTTGCCGTAATCGGTGTTATTTATGTTCTTTGGTCTGTTTTCTACACAATCGCAGACGTTCCTTACTGGGGCCTTTCAACTTGCCTTACAAACAACACAGTAACAAGAGGTAACATTCTTACAGTTGCCCGTATGTTCTGCACAGTCGGCGCAGGTATCGTTACCGTTTTCATTCCCATGATTACAGGCGCTCTCACATCAAAGTTCAAGTATACTGCAGATGATATAGCTCTTATTCTTTCCGATAAAGCAGAAGCTGTTAGAAACATGGTTGCAAACCAGGGTATAACTGCAGAAGAAGCTGCACAGACTTTTGTCGGAACAGTAAGAAACGGCATGGAAATCGCAAATGCCGACACACTCAAGTGGGTTTATTTTGTGGCTGCGGTTGTTCTTGTTGTTGCTGCTATTCCCATGTTCTTCTACGGTTTCAAGAACACAACAGAACGCTTCACATCAGAAGAAAATCCTCCCTCATTCGGACATAACCTCAAGCTCCTCTTCAAGAATAAAGAACTTCTTCTCATCGTTCTTTCAGGTGTTCTCGGCGGTGCAAGAATGGTTTATTCTTACACAGGCGGTCTTTACTTTGCAAAGTATATCCTTCAGAACGAAGGCCTTTACGGTATCATAACTCTTCTTGTTGTTCCCGGCGGACTTGTTGCATCAATCCTTGTTCCCTGGATGTCAAAGAAGTTCACAAAGAAATGGTCATATATCGTTGTTCATCTCTTCGGCGGCGTTGTTATGACAGTTATGTATTTTGTAGGCTATGATGCTCCCTGGAAGATGGTAATCTGCGCAATCGGTCTTGTTCTTCTCGGTATTCCTCAGGGTGTTAACAACATCATTACATATGCTATGATCGGTGATACTGTTGACTATCTTGAATGGAAAACAGGCGAAAGAGGCGAAGGCATCTGCTTCGCTATGCAGACTCTTATCAACAAAATCGGTATGGCAGTCGGCGCATTCATCGGCGTTCTCTCAATGAGCATCGCAGGTATCAATGCAAGAACTTATGAGGTTGCAAACCCCGGTGCACTCTGGGATGTGCTTATTATTTCAGGTGTTGTAAGCATGTTCGCCTGCGCAGTTCCCATGTTCTTCTACACAATCACAGAGAAGAGACAGGCTGAGATGGTTGCTGAAATCGAAGCAAGAAAAACAACTGCAAATAAATAATCGTTTTTATCCGTCGGAAGGTTTTCTTCCGGCGGATTTTTTATGCAAAAATATATTGAGATTTATAAATATTAATGATATAATATATTATAATGACTTTAATTATTTGAGGTGGGAAGATGAAAAACAAGCAGACGGTGTTGCAGATAATAACCGTTTTTGTTTCTGCGCTTCTTATCTTCTTTTCATATATGTATATAGTCGGCGACGGAACAATTTTCAAGGGTGACCTTGACGGCGAAATCATAAAAGCGAGAGTTATCCGTGTTACCGATGTCAATGTTCAGAATGTTATGGGGGAAGCCGAATTCATAACCGTAAAATTCAAAGCGCAGGCTCTCAATACCGATTTGAGAGGAAAAACCGTTGAAGCGGTTCAGGAAATTGATAAATCTTATGCGTTCAGTCCCCGTCAGGTTGAAGAAAATGATAAGGTTTTGCTGTCGGGTTATGTTGAAAACGGTGAAAAACTTTTTTATTTCGGCGATTTTGTGAGGATAACTCCTCTGCTGTGGCTTCTTGTTATTTTCTGCGTTCTGATAGTGATTTTTGCAAAATTGCAGGGTCTGAAAACGGTTGTTTCTCTCGGATTCACCTGCCTTTCTGTATTTACCGTTCTTATCCCCGCAATTCTTAACGGACATAACATTTATTTATGGTCAATTCTGGTTTGTATCTTTATAACTATTATGACCCTTTGTTTAATCAGCGGATTCAATGTCAAATCTGTTTGCGCGGGAATCGGCTGTATATGCGGTGTTCTTTGTTCGGGTCTGATAACTCTGATTATGGATAAATTCCTGAATATGACGGGTCTTATCGAAGAGGAATCAATCTATCTCGTTCAGCTCTATCCCGATAATCCGATAAATCTGAAAGCAATAATATTTGCCATGATTATCGTTGGCGCAGTCGGTGCGGTTATGGACGTTTCAATGTCGATTTCATCGTCGCTCTATGAACTTCGTATAAAATCTCCTTCGATAAAACCGAATGCTCTCATGAAATCGGGTTTCACAATCGGCAGAGATATGATGGGCACAATGGCGAATACGCTTGTTCTTGCATACATAGGCAGTTCACTCACGAGCGTGCTTCTGCTTGTTGCATATAATGCAGATATACAGCAGGTTATCAACAGAGAGCTTATTGTTGCGGAAATTCTTCAGGCTCTTGCAGGCAGTATGGGCATGCTTTTGACCTTGCCTCTGACAAGCGCAATTTGTTCGGTAGTGTATTATGGTAAGGAGGAAAAATAATGCCTCTTGTAAAAATGAGTTCCTTGCTGAAAAATGCGAGGGAAGGCGGATATGCAGTCGGTAGTTTCAGCGTTTCCAATATGGAAATGGTGCTCGGTGTATTGAAAGCCGTTGAAGAAACAAAAAGTCCCGCAATTCTGCAGATTGCAGAGGTGAGGCTCAATCATTCACCGCTTGAAATCATCGGACCTCTTATGGTTGCGGCGGCAAAGAATTGTTCAATGCCCGTTGCCGTGCATTTTGACCACGGTAAAACAACCGAAAAAATAAAGCAGGCTCTTGATATCGGGTTCACAAGCGTTATGCTTGACGGCTCGCATCTTCCGTTTGAGGAGAATGCAAAAATTACTGCCGAAACAAAGCTTCTTGCTCAGAAATACGATGCAGACTGCGAGGGCGAAATCGGCTGTGTCGGAGGAAGCGAAGACGGAAGCGAGGATATTGCAATCAATTGCACATCTCCTGTTCAGGCGCTTGAATTCTACAAAAAAACCAATGTTGATGCCCTTGCAGTTGCAATAGGGAATGCTCACGGTAATTACAAGCAGGCGCCCAAACTCCGTTTTGATATCCTTGAAGAAACCGCAAATCTTGTTGAAGTTCCTCTTGTTCTCCACGGCGGAACTGGTATTCTTCCCGAGGATTTCAGAAAGTGCATAAAGCTCGGTATCAATAAAATAAATATTGCAACCGCAACCTTTGACAGCGTTGAAAATTCGGTCAGAATAGCCTATGAAAACGGCGCAATAAAAGGTTATTACGATTTGCAGACCGCCGAGGTTGAGGGTGCATATAATAACGCAATGAAACATATAGAAATATTCGGATGCTCGGGAAAAGCATAAGAAAGGAAGATAAATATGAGCTATATTAATTTTGACAAATCAAAACCTCTTGATGTAATCCCCATCGGCAGAATTGCCATTGATTTCAATCCTACAGATATGAATATGCCTCTTTCCGAGAGCAGCAATTTCAATAAGTATGTCGGCGGTTCACCTGCAAATATTGCTGTCGGTCTTGCAAGACTCGGCGCAAAGTGCGGCTTCATCGCAAGAGTTTCCGATGACCAGTTCGGCGACTATGTTGAAAACTATTTCAAGAATGACGGCATTGATGTTTCCCACGTTTTCAGATGTGAAAACGGCGAAAACCTCGGTCTTACATTCACAGAAATCCTCAGCCCTACTCAGAGCAGTATTCTTATGTATCGTGAAGGCGTTGCAGACCTTCAGGTATGCGTTGACGATGTTGACGAAGAATATATAAAGCAGGCAAAGGCAGTTGTTATTTCGGGCACAGCTCTTTGCGCAAGCCCCTCAAGAGAAGCAGCTCTCAAAACTCTTTTCCTTGCAAAGAAAAACGGTGTGGTTGTTATCTTTGATATCGACTACAGAAGCTATACATGGAAGAATAAGGACGAAATTTCGCTCTATTATTCAATCGCTGCAAAGAACAGCGATATCGTTCTCGGTTCAAGAGAAGAATTCGACCTCACCGAGGCTGTTGAAGGTGTTTGTGCAAGCGATGAAGAATCTGCAGCACGTTGGTTCTCCTACGGCAACAAAATTGTAATCATCAAGCATGGCAAGGAAGGTTCCGTTGCATATCTTGACGACGGTTCTGCTTATAAGGTAAAGCCTTTCCCAGTAAAGATGCTCAAAGGTTTCGGCGGCGGCGACGGTTATGCATCTGCATTCATCTATTCTCTCCTCAACGGAAAGAGCGTTCCCGATGCGCTTGAATTTGCAACAGCATCCGCTTCAATGCTTGTTTCGGCTCACAGCTGCTCAGCTGCAATGCCCTCTGCGGAAGCAGTTCAGGAATTCATCGACAAAACCAAACCCAGCTCAGGCGAGGTTATCGAGAAAATTAAATAATTAAAGGGTGCATATGCACCCTTATATATCCGCCCGTGGCGCAGTTGGATAACGCAGCAGATTCCGATTCTGAAGAACGGGGGTTCGAATCCCTTCGGGCGGGCCAAACAAATCAATCTCCATGAAACGGAGGTTGATTTGCTTTTTTGGGGGCGCGAGTCTAATCCCTTCGGCTTTCATCAAAAACATATTAATGTGTTATTAATAACCAAACAATTCAAAAGCCTTGACAAAAACAGATAGAGTGATATAATAAATTTAAACTAATATTTAAAGGAACCAGCTGTCTGCAGAGGATGTTGGTTCCTTTATGTTTTTTTAAAGGAATTTACAAAGAATATACATTATCATAAAAAGGAGACCGTGCTATGGAAATTCAACTTCAGGAACTTATTGAGCAGATTAAAAAAGACGGTGTGGATGCAGCTGAAGCTCAGGCAAAAGCAATACTTGAGTCAGCAAAAGCGGAAGCCGAAAAAATCATCTCCGATGCTCAGGGTCAGGCAGATAAGATTATGGCTGATGCAAAAAGCGAAAATGCAAAAACTGTTAAATCGGGTGAAGATGCAATTCGTCAGGCAGGCCGCAATCTTCTTATATCATTCAGAGAAAGCGTTACGAGAGAACTCAAAGCCATTGTTAGCGATAATGTCAACGGCGTTTATTCATCGGATGCCTTCGTAAAGCTTATCATCAATGCAGTTGAATGCTGGACAGCTAAACCCGAAGCAGAGGATATGTCTGTCATTCTTAACAGCGGTGACCTTGCGAAGCTTGAAGAAGCTCTTCTTTCAGAGCTTAAAGCGAAAATGCTCGGCGGTGTTACCCTTAAGGCTAATGATAATTTTGACGGCGGATTCCGTATTGCCGTAAATAACGGTGCGGTTTATTATGATTATTCCGCTGAAGCTGTTACCGATATGCTGTCAAATTATCTCAGCCCTAAAGTTACCGCACTTCTGAAAGAGGCTGAATAATTATGGCTGAATACTATCTGATATCTCAATTGCCGTCACTTGACGGAATCAATGAAAACACGCCTCTCCCCATAACATCGGAAAGATTTGCGGAGCTTTGCCGCGGCTCCCTCGGCAAAAAAGCACAGGGAGAATTTGAAAAATTAACTCTTACTCCTTCGAGAAACTCCGAAAAATCATCATCTGAATTAATTAATAAGTGGAATGAGGGTGAACGCAGTCTGCGTCTTGTTCTTGCAAAACTTCGTGCTGATAAAATGAATAAACATTTTGATGCGGAAATTCAGTCTTTCTCTCCGGGACTTATGCAGGCTGTAAGAACAGCAATCGAAATTGAAAGCCCGCTTGAAGCGGAAAAATTCCTTAATAAATACCGTCTTGATTTCCTTGAAACGCTCAGACCGATGGATTCTTTTTCGCAAGAGTTCATATTTTATTACGGACTGAAACTGAAACTCATTGAGCGTTTAAGAAAGTTCGATTCGGAAAGCGGAGAAACCGCATACAGAAATATCTATGGCTCCATTATGAATGGGGACAGATCGGAGGTTATACAATGACCGAAAACAAAGGCAAAGTAGTAAGCGTTAACGGCAACCTTGTATCCGTAAGGTTTGACGGCAATGTTTCAATGAACGAAATATGCTTCGTTAATGTTGACAATACAAAACTTAAGAGCGAGGTTATCCGTATAAGAGGTGACATCGCACAGATTCAGGTTTATGAAATGACAAACGGAATAAAGTGCGGAGATGACGTTGAATTCACAGGCGATATGCTTTCCGCACAGCTCGGACCCGGACTTCTCGGTCAGGTTTATGACGGTCTTCAGAATCCGCTGCCCGTGTTGGCTGAGCAGGCAGGCTGGTTCCTTGAAAGAGGCGTTTATGCAGACGGACTCAATGCTGAAAAGAAATGGGAATTTACTCCCACAGCAAAAGTCGGCGACGTTCTGCGTGCAGGTGAATATATAGGAACAGTTCCCGAAGGACCTTTTACACACAAAATTTTTGTTCCTTTTTATCTTATCGGTAACTACACTCTGAAATCAATCGCAGACAAGGGTGAATATACGGTAAACGAAACCGTTGCGGTTCTTGCAGACGAAAGAGGCAGAGAAACTCCTGTTTCTCTCTCGTTTAAGTGGCCCGTTAAAAGAGCAGTTAAATGTTACAGCGAAAGACTTGCTCCTGCTGAAACCATGGAAACAAAGGTGCGTCTTATAGATTCATTCTTCCCTGTTGCAAAGGGCGGAACTTATTGCACACCCGGTCCTTTCGGCGCAGGAAAAACAGTTTTGCAGCATACAACCTCAAAATATGCGGATGTTGATATCGTTATCATCGCCGCTTGCGGTGAGCGTGCAGGTGAGGTTGTTGAAACAATAACCGAGTTTCCCGAGCTTACCGACCCGAAAACAGGCCGTTCGCTTATGGAACGAACTATTATTATATGTAATACATCGTCTATGCCCGTTGCATCCCGTGAAGCGTCGGTTTATACTTCGGTAACTCTTGCTGAATATTACCGTCAGATGGGTCTGAATGTTCTTCTTCTTGCTGATTCAACCTCACGTTGGGCGCAGGCACTTCGTGAAATGTCGGGCAGACTTGAAGAAATTCCCGGCGAAGAGGCTTTCCCTGCATATCTTGAATCTTATATCGCCGCTTTCTATGAAAGAGCAGGCTGCGTTCTTCTTCCTGACGGAAGCAAAGGCTCCGTCACAATCGGCGGAACGGTTTCTCCCGCAGGCGGTAACTTTGAAGAACCTGTTACTCAGGCAACTCTTAAGGTTGTCGGTGCATTCCACGGTTTGTCCCGTGAACGCTCGGATGCAAGAAAATATCCTGCAATTGATCCCCTTATTTCCTGGTCGAAATATAAGACCGTAACAGATTCCGCAAAGTCGGATTTCTGCAAAAATATTCTTCTCAACGGTAACGAAATCGGTTCAATGATGAAGGTTGTAGGTGAAGAAGGAACAAGCATTTCGGACTATATCATGTATCTGAAATCGGAAATGCTTGACGCCGTTTATCTTCAGCAGAACTCATTTGATTTGGTTGATGCCAACTGCGGTACTGAACGTCAGCGTTATGTAACCGACAAGCTGATTAATGTTCTCGGAAGTGAATATGCACTTGATAACAAAGACGACGCACGAAGCTTCTTTAACCGTATGCGTCAGAAATTCATTGACTGGAACTATACTGAATTTGAAAGCGATGCCTTTGCAAAGGCGGAAGCTGAAATTGATGCAATGTATGCTGACGGTCAAGGCAGAACAGGCCGTGAAGCAGAGCTTTTATTAAAGGGTGGTGAGTGATAATGAATAAAGTTTTTAACAGAATTGAATCCATCACGGGTAACGTTATCACTGTAAAAGCAGACGGCGTTAGATATAACGAGCTGGCGCAGATAAACACCCGATTCGGCAAATCGCTCGCACAGGTCAATAAGATTGACGGCGATATTGTTTCGCTTCAGGTTTTTGCAGGCGGTCAGGGCGTTTCAACAGGCGATGAAGTGCGCTTCCTGGGTCACGAAATGCGTGTTTCGTTCAGCGAAGATTTGCTTGGCAGAATTTTTAACGGCTCGGGTGAACCGAGAGACAAAGGCCCTGCTCTCACCGATAACATGAAATCTATCGGCGGACCTTCCGTTAACCCTACAAAACGTATTCTTGCAAACCGCATGATGAGAACGAATATCCCGATGATTGATATGTTCAACACTCTTGTTGTTTCGCAGAAGCTCCCGATTTTCTCAATTTCGGGTGAGCCCTATAACCAGCTTCTTGCACGAATTGCCCTTCAGGCTGAAGCGGATGTTATCATCCTCGGCGGTATGGGTCTTAAGTATGACGATTTCCTCTATTTTAAAGAAGAGCTTTCAAACGGCGGAGCGCTCAGCAAAACCGTTATGTTTATACACACGGCATCCGACCCCACGGTTGAATGCATGATGATTCCCGATATGGCACTTGCGGTTGCAGAGCAGTTTGCGTTGCAGAATAAGGACGTTCTTGTTCTTCTTACCGATATGACGAACTTTGCCGATGCAATGAAAGAAATCGCCATCACTCAGGAACAGGTTCCCTCAAACCGCGGATATCCCGGTGACCTCTATTCACAGCTTGCATCCCGATATGAAAAGGCTGTTGACTTTGACGATTCGGGCTCTGTTACTGTTCTTGCGGTCACAACGATGCCCGGTGACGATGTAACTCATCCCGTTCCCGATAATACAGGCTATATTACAGAAGGTCAGTATTATCTCAAGGGCGGAAGAATCGAACCTTTCGGTTCTCTTTCCCGACTCAAGCAGAATGTTAACGGCAAAACCCGTAAAGACCACCGTGCCCTCATGGATGCGATGATCCGCATGTATTCTTCCTACAAAGAAACATTGGAAAAGAAGAATATGGGCTTTGCGATGTCACGCTGGGACGGTAAACTTCTTAAATACGGTCAGCTTTTCGAAAACAAACTTATGGATTTGTCGGTCACTCTTTCTCTCGAAGAAGCTCTTGACCTCGGATGGAAAATCCTTGCCGAATGTTTTGAAAAGGATGAAACAGGAATAAAATCCGACCTTACCGATGAATTCTGGCCTGTAAATTAAGGGGGGTAAGGTTTTGGCAAAAATCAAACTGACTAAAAACGAGTTAAAGATACAGAAAGATGCCCTCAAAATGTATCGGAGATATTTGCCTACTCTGACACTCAAAAAACAACAGCTTCAGGCTGAAATCCGTACCATTGAAGCAAAAGCGGAAGCGGTAAGAAAAGAAAGAAAAGAGCTTGAAAAAGGGTTCGGCTCATGGATTGCCGTTTTCAGCGAAACAGATGCTTTTCCCGACGGAATAATAACTGTGAGAAATATCCGTAAGGGTTACGGTAATATCGCAGGCGTTACGATTCCCGTCTATGAAGGAGCGGATTTCTCCCGAGGAGACTACGATTTATACGAAACTCCGCTCTGGGTTGACATTGCCGCAAACCATATGGAAAAAGCTATGTCGCTCGATCTTGAAGCGGAAGTGTTGGATGAGCAGGTCAGACTTCTTGAGCAGGAGCTTCGTGCAACCTCGCAGAGAGTCAACCTGTTTGAAAAGGTCAAAATTCCCGAAACAGAGGAAAATATCAAAAAAATATCGATATATATGGCGGACCAGCAGGTAAGTGCCGTTGTCCGTTCAAAAATCTCAAAACGCAAAATTGCGGCACGCAATGAAGTATCTTCGGAAACGGAGGTGTACTCATTATGATTGTGCCTATGAAAAAAGTTTCTCTTATAATAATGGGAGATAAAAAATCCGAAACGCTCGGAAAACTCCGCAAGCTCGGAATTCTTCATATCGAATCGGTTGAAGGCTCGGGCAAAAAGCTTGAAGAACTCAAAGAAAGAGTTTTCTTGCTTGAAAGAGGGTTTTTCAGCATATCGGAAAAGAAAAACAAAAAGGTGAAACCTCAAAGCATTGATGTTTCTCAGGCGATTGATATATCAAAAGAAATCGCTTCTCTTGAGGATGAGAAAAAACAATGCATGGCAGAGAAAATTGCTCTCGGTGCAGAGCTTGACCGACTTTCGGATTGGGGTGAACTTGACCCCGTAAAGCTCGAAGCTTTATCCGAAAAAGGTATCGGAATTTCGCTTTATGAGATGCCGAAAAATGAATATGATAAGCTCGGAGAAAGCGTGAAAACCCTGCCTCTTGAAAAAACAAAATCATCGGTAAAATTCCTGTTAATCAAATCGGGTCTTGAAGGTGAAGATGATGTTGTTGAATCATTGAAATCTTACCGATTTGAAATGCCTGAAATATCAACGGCTGAATTAAAACAAAAAACCGAGGATATAAACAACCGCATAAGTGAGATTGAAGAAAAAATTTCTTCATTCGCAGGCTGTGCCGAAAGCATAAAGAAAGCAATCGGAATCTGTGAAAAAGAAATTGAATTCGAGGTTTATGCAACGGGCATGGCGGACGAAAATCTTTCCGATGTAACCGTTTCGCATTTCACGGGTTATGTTGAGGAAGAAAATCTTGACCGTCTGAAACAGACTGCAAAGGAAAATTCATGGGGACTTCTAGTTGAAGAACCCACCGAAGAAGACAATGTTCCCACAAAGCTGAAAAACAATAAGTTTGTCAGTCTTATTTATCCGCTGACAGACTTTCTCGGTACAGTTCCCGGATACTTTGAATATGATATTTCCGGCTGGTTTCTGGCATTTATACTCATATTCTTTGGCATAATTTTCGGCGATGGCGGCTACGGACTTCTTATCTGTGCAATTGCAGGTAT
>JAZQTZ010000099.1:0-5493 GCA_045631105.1 Acutalibacteraceae bacterium | reverse complement strand
CGGCGCTCGTTCACTCGTTGCAGCTTGCGTATTCCCCGTTAACGAGGGAATGGAAATTTTCACAAACAGCGAAAAAGTAAGAAAGAGCCGCAAGCAGAATCTTGAACTCGTTCTTTCAACTCATAACAAGGCTTGCCTTACCTGCGTAAGAAGCGGCAACTGCGAACTTCAGAAGCTTTGCAAGGACTACGGCGTTGAAGATGCTTCCAAGTATGAAGGCGCTTATCCCGTTGCAGACTATGATGATTCAGCAGCTCATATGATCAGAGATAACAGCAAGTGCGTTCTCTGCCGTCGTTGCGTTGCAGCTTGCGATAATCAGGCTATCAGCGTTATCGGCGCAAACGCAAGAGGTTTTGATACTCATATCGGCTCACCCTTTGAGCTTCCCCTCAACGATTTCTCATGCGTATCCTGCGGTCAGTGTATCGTTCATTGCCCCGTTGGCGCAATCTATGAGAAGGATGACACAGCAAAGGTATTCGCTGCTATCAACGATCCCGAAAAGTTTGTTGTTGTTAACACAGCTCCTTCAATCAGAGTTACTCTCGGCGAAGCATTCGGCAACGCTATCGGTACAAACGTTACCGGCAAGATGGTTGCAGCTCTCCGTCGTCTTGGCTTTGACAAGGTATTCGATACAGATTTCTCCGCTGACCTCACAATTCTCGAAGAAGCAAACGAACTTCTCGACAGAATCAACAACGGCGGCGCTCTTCCCCTCATCACATCATGCTCACCCGGTTGGGTTAAGTATTGCGAACACTACTATCCCGAGCAGATTGACCATCTTTCAAGCTGCAAGTCACCCCAGCAGATGTTCGGCGCAGTAACAAAGACATGGTATGCTGAAAAGATGAACCTTGATCCCAAGGATATCGTTGTTGTAAGCATCATGCCCTGTACTGCTAAGAAGTTCGAATGCGGCAGAGACGACCAGTCCGCAAGCGGTTATCCCGATGTTGACTTCGCTCTCACAACCCGTGAACTTGCAAGAATGATTGAAACTGCAGGTCTCAACTTCAACCTTCTTCCCGATGAAGAATTCGACAATCCTCTCGGCGAAGGCACAGGCGCAGGCGTTATCTTCGGCGCAACAGGCGGCGTTATGGAAGCTGCTCTCAGAACTGCTGTTGAAACTCTTACAGGCGAAGAACTCAAGAGCCTTGACTTCACAGAAGTAAGAGGTACAGAAGGTCTTAAGGAAGCTACTTACACAGTTGCAGGCATGGAAATCAAGGTTTGCGCTGCAAGCGGACTTAAGAACGCACAGACAGTTATGGAAAAAATCAAGAACGGCACAGCTGATTATCACTTCGTTGAAATCATGGCTTGCCCCGGCGGTTGCGTAAACGGCGGCGGTCAGCCCGTACAGCCCGCAAGCGTTCACAACTTTGTTGACCTCAAGGGTCTCAGAGGTAAGGCACTCTACGAGGCAGATAAGAATCTTCCCCTCAGAAAGAGCCACGAAAACGAAGCTGTTAAGGCAGTTTATGCTGAGTATTTCGAGAAGCCCGGCAGCCACAAGGCACACGAGGTTCTTCATACTCACTATGTTAAGCGTTCAAAGTACAGCAAATAATTAAACAATAAAAATTGCCGCAGGAGTAAAATCCTGCGGCTTTTTACATTACAGTAACATCTTCAAATTTTGCGCCGATATAATCAGCGAGGGCGGAGGGCTCAATTCCGAGCATTGCGCCCCTTACCCCTGCGCTGACATAAATTTTATCAAAAAGAGTTGCCGTTTCGTCGATGACCGTCGGAAACGGTTTTTTCATGCCCACGGGTGAGCATCCGCCTCGGATATAACCCGTTGTTTTGAGCAAATCCTTGACGGGAATCATCTCAACCTTCTTTTCGCCGAAGGCTTTTGCAACCTTTTTGAGGTCGAGTTCATCGCAGGCAGGTATACAGCAAACGCCGTGACCGTTCTTTTCGCCAAAGAAAACGAGGGTTTTAAAAACCTGCGTGGGGTCTTTGCCCGTTTTTCTTGCGATGTTTTCGCCCGAAAGGTCGTTTTCGTCAACGGGATATTCCATAAGCTCAAACGGTATTTTTGCGGCTTCGAGAAGCCTCATTGCATTTGTTTTGGTCATATTATTTCTTGGAAATTCTGAATGTGAACTCAATCTTCTTATGGCTGTTGAGTCTGTATTCCTTGTGAAGATGTGCACAGCCGGGCATATCGCCGCCGACACCTCTCATCGCCGCATCAAGGCAAAGGGTGATTGAATTATCTTTCACAAGTTCATAGAGATGCTCCGCTTTATCGAGTTTTTCGGGATTATAATAGCCGAGGTTGAAGCCGAAGGGAATATCCATGGCGTCGATCTTGATTCCGAAGCCCGAATGGTCATTGACCGAAAGAGTTCTTGTGTCTGTTCTGTGGCCGTTTTCCTGAGGACGCATATATCTGTGTTCAAGCTCTGCAACGGTCATTGCGTGCTTTGCAATCTTGCCGCCCGTTTTTCTGTCGAGATATGTTTCGTGGGGACCTCTGCCGTACCATTCAACATTTTCGAGTGTGCTTTTGATACCCATTCTCATACCAACCTTGAGCATCGGAAGAAGCAGACCCATTGCGCTGTGTTTAACGGTAACTTCGCCGACGGGAGAGAAAAGATAAGTTGTTTCAACGCCTGCAACAAAAGGTGCAAGCCAGTTGACCTTAACCTCAACGCCCGAGGGTGTTGACTGCGCCTTAACGGAGCGAGCAACGGTCTGTGCGGTTGTTCGTTTCCACTGATAGAGGGGATGGATTCCTGCTATCGGTTTTACAAAGTTGAGATATTCTCTGTCATTATCGGTAAGCGCTCTGAAGAAATCGGGGCGAAGAGGTGAATTCTCTTCGACAACCTCTTCTTCGCCGTATTTCAGCGATGCAAGCGCACCGTTTTTAATCTTTGCGGTAAAACCTTCGCCGATGATATTCACATCCTTGCCTTTCTGTGAATATTTGAGGTCGCCTCTTGCGGGATTTTTCTTTGAGGCAGGCTGTTCACGGAGAATAATCTGGCAGAAGTTATGTTCGAATCCTTCCTTTGCCCATGCCTTATCCTTATTGAGGACGAATGAAACGGTGAGAATAACTTCGCCGTCGGGATAATCCGCAATATTTACGGGAAGAGCGAATTCCTTTTCGGTAAGAGGAGCAAGGATTTCGTTGATTTCGCCGTTTTTAACCTCATTTCCGTCAACGGTAAGACTCCAGCAGATTTTGTAATCTTCGGTTGAAATAAAGAGGTTTTTATTCTTGATTATGATTTTGCCGTTTTTGCAATCGCTGTCGGTTGCTTCAAGGTTTGAATATACTTTTTTAACCTCATAATATGAGGGCTGAGGCTTTCTGTCGGCGCTGATGATGCCGTTTGCGCAGAAATAATAACTTGACACGCCTTCGTCGAAGTCGCCGCCGTAGAGCCATTTTTCCTGACCGTTTTCAACCTTGCGGATGGACTGATCAACATAGTCCCAGATAAATCCGCCGCACATATGGTCATATTTTTCGAAATCGTCAACATATTCCTTGAAATTGCCGAGGCTGTTTTCCATGGCATGGGCATATTCACAATAGATGACGGGATGAGTTTTATATGTTTCTTCGGGGATGGGTTTGTTATCTGCAGCAAGAACGTTTGCAACATTTTCATAGGGGCTGATTTTCAGCTCTTTCTTGTTGCGCATCGCATCAACAACATACTCAACGGGATACATTCTGCTGATGAAATCGCTCTTTGTGAAATCGAAATCGCCTTCATAGTGGATGGGTCTTGATTTATCGAGAGCGAGGATTGCGTTCTTTTCGTGCTTGAAGTTTTCGCCGTCACCTGCTTCATTGCCGAGCGACCAGAAGCAGACACAGGCATGGCTTCTGTCACGAAGAACCATTCTTTCCGCTCTGTCTTCAACCGCTTCCTTGAATTCAAGGTTGTCGCCGGGGCAATTCTTACGGCGTACACCGTGGCTTTCAACATCGGCTTCGTCCATAACGTAGAAACCGAGTTCGTCGCACATGTCATAGAAAATTTCAGCGTTGGGATAGTGGCTTGTTCTGATGGCATTGATGTTTGCCTGCTTCATCAGATGCAAATCCTGATAATATCTTTCAAGAGGAACAGCCCAGCCGTTGTCGGGGTCGAAATCGTGACGGTTAACGCCCTTGATGATAACTCTTTTGCCGTTCATATAGAGAACGCCGTCTTTGATTTCCATTCTCTTGAAACCGATGTTGATGCATTTGACTGAAAGAACCTTTCTTCCCGAACGCAGAGCAAGGATAAGCTTATAGAGATTGGGTTCTTCAGCTGACCATGAACGGACATTTTCTTCAACAAGGCTGTAGTTCAGAACGGTTTTGCCGTTTTCAATGCGGAGCTTTTCAACGGCAATCTTATGGGGTTTATCGCCAACGATAAGAGCTGCTTCAAAGGTGCAGTTCTGCGCATCGGCATTATAGTTATTGAGCGTTACTTCAAGGTTGAGAACGCCGTTTTTATATGTATCGTCGAGGGTTGCGTCAGCAAAGAAGTCTCTAACGCAGAGCTTTTCTTCGGCATAAACATAAACCTCTCTGTAAATACCGCTGAGGAACCACATATCCTGGTCTTCAAGATATGTTCCGTCGGTATAACGGAAAACTTCAACGGTTATCTGGTTTTCGCCAATCTTGACATAATCGGTGATTCTGAATTCTGCGGGAGTCATTGAACCCTGCGAATAACCGATCTGTCTGCCGTTGATATAAAGGAAGAAACCTGCTTTGACCGCGCCGAAATGGATAAAGATTTCCTTGCCGTCAAAGGTTTCGGGGATTTCAAAATTGCGGCGGTAAACACCGATTTCGTTGAGGTCGTGGTTGATTTTGGGGATTTCGTTCTTCACCGACGAAACGGCGGCGGGGAGTGAACTGCAAAGATAGATGGGTTTGCCGTAGCCCTTGAGCTGCCAGAGCGAAGGCACGGGCATATCGTCCCATGATGAATCATCATAGTTATCGGCATAATAATCTGTTCTTGCATTATCGGTGCCGAGCTGCCAGCAGAATTTCCAATCGCCGTTGAGAGTAAAACGCAGAGGAGCTTCTGCGCCGTCAAGCGCATCCTTAACAGAAAGTCTGGGCAGGGCGGTGTTATGTCCGTCTTCTTTATTTTCTTTGATGATATAAGGATTTTCCCAATATTTGAGTTCAGTCATTTTTATCATCCTTTCAACTGCACAATTATACATTATATATAATATCATAATATTTTTCGATTGTCTATAATATAAAAACGGTGATTTTCGGCAATTTTCGGGGATTTTCAAAAAAATTCAAAAAATTTATAAAAAAGACTTGACAAACCGACTTTTTGGGTATATAATCATCAAGCATTCAAAAAACGCCGTTGCGTTTTTTAGTCGGTGTTGATGACGTTGAGGGTCCACCCGTTCCCATCCCGAACACGGTAGTTAAGCTCAACAGTGCCGAAAATACTTGGCTGGAAGCGGCCC
>JAZQTZ010000098.1:0-78705 GCA_045631105.1 Acutalibacteraceae bacterium | reverse complement strand
TTTATCAATTTCTTCAAATCCACCGTTTACTGCAACAGCACCTCCGATAATACCTGCTATCAACGCATGGCTCTCGCTTGTCGGTATTCCGAATCGCCATGCCGTAACCGCCCATATAACAACAGAGCACATCGCCGCACAAAGACCTGCAAATGCAAGGCTACTGTCATCGCCGAAGTCCGCAATATTCATTACAGTATCGGAAACCTTGTTGCTTAATGCGCCTACGGTCATTGCACCGATAAAATCGGCAACAGCCGCTACAATAACAGCTTTTTTCAGTTTCATACATCCTGTTGAAACACTTGATGAAATAGCATTCGGAGCATCTGTTAACCCATTAACAAAAGCAACCGCAAGGGTTATGATAACAGTAAAAGCAATCAAAAACATTAAAATCACCAAAAAATAAACGCCTTCTCAAAGAGAAAGCGTTTTTTAAATCCGTTTTTATTTGAATAAATTACCGCCATTGGAATCAATTCCGACTATAACGGGGAAATCGCGAAGCTCAAGCTTTTTGACACTCTCGCATCCAAGGTCTTTAAAAGTGATTTCTTCACACGATACAATCTGTTTTGCATAAAGAGCACCTGCTCCGCCGATTGCACAGAAATAAACAGCATTATTACGCACAATCGCATCGCAAACAGCCTGATTGCGTTCTCCCTTGCCTATCATTGCAGACAGACCAAGGTCAAGAAGACGCGGCGAATAAACATCCATTCTGCCCGAAGTCGTCGGGCCGCAACTGCCGATTACCATTCCTTCGGGAGTCGGAGTAGGCCCTGCAAAATAAATGCAAGCACCTTCAAGCTCAAACGGCAACTCCTTGCCTTCATCAAGATACTGAAAAATTCTTTTATGAGCAGCATCTCTTGATGTATAAACCGTCCCGTTGAGATTAACTCTGTCACCCGCTTTCAGCACGGACGAATATGATTTAATCTCATTGATATTTATGTTATATTCCGCCATATTATTCTTCCTCAACACTGATATTCCCCGATATGGCAGAAAGAGTTTCCATAAGGTTTTCGGCGCAGAATTTCATTGATGCAACAGAGCTTTCAAAGTTTACGCAAGCGGTTTTTATGCGTTCGTTTGCAGATGAAATTTCATTTTTTGCATCGTCAACAGCTTTTTTTGCTTTGTCGGTTATTTCTGCCGCTGATGTTTCCGCATTATCAATAACTTCGCCGTACTTCTTATAATTTCTTTCAATCTCAGCAAACTTTTCTTCAATCGAAGCTATTTTTTCTTCATACAGATTAATCTTATTCTCATAATTAGAGATGGTAACCTGTGCTTCTTCAAGCTTGAGTGATGCGGCTGCATCGCGCTCGTTCAAAGCCTTGTTTGCATCCTCAAGAACTTCGTTTTTGTTTTTAAGTTCTTCAATTTCAAGGATAAGACCGTCGATTTCTTTTTCTGCAATTTCATTTTTGCGATTTGCCGAATCAAGCTCTTTTTTGCAGGATTTGCATTCGTTAAGTTCTTTTCTGAGAGCAACAATTTCTGTCTGAAGCTGTTCAACATAATTAAGAACACCTTCTTTTTTGAAGCCTCCGATAACCGATTTTTTCAAAATACTTTCTGAACCCATATATAACATCCTTTCTCTTCACATCATTATTTAAACATCAGTATTTCATCTGCCGATTCCGAAATCACAGAATCCTTGCCATGATAATAAACTTTCAATGATTTATCACCGGTAATATATGCCGCTTTTCCGTTCTCTTCAACATTGAAGGTTGAAACAACAATGTTACTGTCAATAAGTGTTTCTTCTTCACCGTTAAAAACATAATAATCAGCCGTTGGATTTGAGTCCGAAATATTGTTTCCTTTAAGAATTATTATATTTTCGGAATTCTTAACTGTGAACGCACTTGCGGCATTGGAAAGTTTAATGCTCTTTTCACCGTCAAAAGAAAATATATCGCCTGTGTTTTTGCCCGTGTCTGCTTTAAGATAGATAACGGAATCTTCAACAATGCGATAGCTTGAAAGACCGTTGTCAACATTGATATTGGCAGACGGCATAAGCTTTTCGTTAATACTGTTGGTATAAAGACTTAATCTGTCACCGTTGGCATCACGGACAAAAGCAAAAATCCTTGAACCGCTTTCCGAAAACGAAAACAATGTTTTACGGCGGTCATAGCCCTGCAGCTCGTAAGTGACCGTTCCTGAATCACAACTTCCCGCAAAAGCCATACCTTTTGATTCAACACTTTCATCAAGAAGCGAACGGGCATATTCAATAACATCTCTCATTGAGCTTCGCTGTGCAATGCTCACAAGAGTACCGATATCAGAACGATTTGTTGTAATTTCCTTGCTCTCAAATATAATCTGCGGATTGCCGAAATCGGATACGGTATAAACATCGTTGGGGTCAACATTTTCGGCAATCTTGAATGTACCCTCGGGGTTATAAGCAAACGCGGTAAAAACAGGCGCCGAGAAATCACCGTTTTCGACCGATTCATTAAGAGCTGCTCTGATTTCATCACGCACGAGCTTATCCTGATACTTTCTCAATGCCTCATTATACTCCACGGAAATACCGAGAATTGCAAGAAAATTCTTTCTGACGGGCTTCGTGACCGTTTTATCGCTCTCTGCATATTCATCCGAAATAACAGCAGTCCATGAAATGCTCTCAGCAGATGAAGTGTAATAATAAAGATTGCCGCCCGCAGAATAATCATCAAACATAACAAGATATGTGTTATCGCATATCATCTCGGGTTCCGAATCGGCATACGCAATATAAAGTTCGGTCATACCTACATTAACCTGAGATTTTCTTTCGTAAATTATATGAGGATCTTCCGTATCATTATAACAAAAAACATTGACTGTTTCACGGCAGATTTCTTTCGGAGTTTCGTTTTCATATGAATACAGAACTTTGTTGTTGCCGTGCATCTTTGTGAAATAAAGCTTGTCGCTTCCGTTGAGAGCAAAAATATTCTCAACATTGGCGGAAAAGGTTTCTATCTTTCCGCTATCAATATCGCAAACGCAACCGTCGTTTGCGCCTGCGCTTGTGTTCTTTTTAAGATAATAAATTTTACCGGAAACAACGTTGAAGTTTTCTTCTGTTCCGATATCAATAATTTTCGGTTCAAGAAGCTCACTCCTGTGCTTCTGAATATAACAAAGGTCATAAAGACCGTCATAACGCGATGAAGCAACTGTATAAATTACTCTCTCATTCTCTTCGTCGCATTTAAAATTATCAGCGCTCATATCGGTAACCGTAAGCTCTTTACCGTTGATTCTGACAATAATTTCCCCGCCCGTACGGTAAACAAGATAACCGTTGTTTTCGGGATTGTCAATTCCCGCAAGCTGACTGATAACAACAGTAAGCCCGAGCAAAACAATTATCGTTGCAGTTACCGCAAGTATTATTTTAATCTTTTTTGAAATCATCTTTTTTTCGGTATGCTCCACAAAAACACCTCAACAGCTCTACCGTAATTCAACGAAAGGAACCCGAAAAACAGGTTCCTTTCATTTGAAATCAATATTATTTCATTGAAACGGCCTGCTTTGCCTTTTCAACTATATTCTGTGCATCAAGTCCGTAAATATGAAGAAGTTCAACTGCAGGTCCTGATTTTCCGAAAACATCGTTAACACCGAGTTTGATAACGGGAACAGGCTTTGCTGATTCGCAGACTGCTTCTGCAACCGCACTGCCGAGACCGCCGATAATGCTGTGTTCCTCTGCGGTTACGATAACACCTGTCTTTGCAGCTGATTTAAGAATAGTTTCAACATCAAGAGGCTTGATTGTATGAACGTTGATAACCTCAGCGCTGATACCCTGCTCTGCAAGAATCTTCTGAGCTTCAATTGCTTCATTAACCATAAGACCTGTTGCGCAGATTGTTACATCTGTACCCTCGTTAAGAACAACAGCCTTACCGATTTCGAATTTATAGTCTTCATCAAAGATTCTGGGAACAGCGAGACGGCCGAATCTCATATAAACAGGGCCTTCAAACTCTGCAGCAGCAAGAACAGCAGCTCTTGCTTCGATATCATCTGCAGGGTTAATGATTGTCATACCGGGGATAGCTCTCATAAGAGCGATATCCTCACAGCACTGATGGCTTGCACCGTCTTCACCGACAGAAATACCTGCGTGTGTTGCACCGATTTTAACATTAAGGTGAGGATAAGCAATTGAGTTTCTTACCTGTTCAAAAGCTCTTCCTGCAGCAAACATAGCAAATGTGCTTGCAAAAACTGTATAACCTGAAGAAGCAAGACCGGCAGCAACACCCATCATATTTCCTTCTGCAATACCGCAGTCAAAGAATTTTTCGGGATGAGCTTTTTTGAACATACCTGTTTTTGTTGCCGCAGCAAGGTCGGCATCAAGAACTACTACTTTATCATTTATATCGCCAAGCTCAACAAGAGCCTTGCCGTATGCATCGCGAGTTGCGGTTTTAATAACGTCAGCCATTTTCGCCACCGTTCCTTTCTTAGGCTTCAAGCTCGGCAAGAGCCTGTGTAAGTTCGCTCATAGCCTGCTCATACTGTTCTGCATTGGGTGCAGCACCGTGCCATGAAACCTGATCTTCCATAAATGAAACGCCTTTACCTTTTACGCTATTTGCAACAATAACAGAAGGCTTGCCTTTGAATTCGGCGGCAGCGTTGAATGCTGCATCAATTTCATCAAAGCTATGAGCGTCGATTTCAATAACATTCCAACCAAAGGACTTGAATTTTTCAGCAATAGGATAAGGTGAATTAACCTCTGAAATCTTTCCGTCAATCTGAAGACCGTTATTATCAACAACTGCAACAAGATTATCAAGACCTTTTGCAGATGCAAACATAGCTGCTTCCCATACCTGACCTTCCTGAATCTCACCGTCACCGAGAATGGTATAAACTCTGAAATTCTTTCCGTCAAGTTTTGCTCCGAGAGCCATACCGCATGCTGTTGAAATGCCCTGTCCAAGAGAGCCTGTGCACATATCAACACCAGGAGTGTATTTTATGCTCGGATGACCCTGAAGCATTGAATCGCTCTTTCTGAGAGTCTTCATGTTTTCAACAGGGAAAAATCCCTTAAGAGAAAGAACGGAATAAAGAGCAGGTGCAGCATGACCCTTTGAAAGAACAAATCTATCTCTATCATCCATCTTAGGATTCTGATGATCAACATTCATGTGATTAAAATATAAATATGTGACAATATCAACGCAAGAAAGTGATCCGCCGGGATGACCTGATTTAGCGTTATAAACACCTTCGATAATACCCATTCTTGCTTTGCATGCTTTGATTTTTAATTGTTTTCTGATAACTGCGTCCATTATAGCAGTCGCCTCCTGTCATGATTATTTATTCAGACTAAGTGTTTTATTTTCGATATATTCAAGGAAATCTGCGACAGCGCCATCGTTACAATGACACGAAACAAATTCCGAAATTTCTTTTAACTCTTTTGGTGCCTGACCGCAACACGCAGGAACTCCGACAGATTTAAGCATATCATAATCATTAAAATAATCTCCAATTGCTCCCGTGTGCTCTTTATCAATCCCGAGAATTTCAGCAAGTTTCATTAGAGCTGTTCCTTTATGAGTATCTCTTGCAAGTATTTCAAAGCTTGCAACAGAAGAAGACATAAGAGTTAGGTCTGGGTCAGCCATTGATTCGAAATGGTTTTTAACCTTTGAAATATGAAATGGTAACCCGGAATAAATTACCTTACCCCAATTCTCTCTAGGAACATCTTCAATATTTTTAATATGCTTATATTTAAGATTTCCTGAAGCAACAAAAAAGTAACCGAACCAGCCGATGCCGGTTATATATATCATATCCTTTGCAACAACAATTACGTCAACTGCGGGAAATTTTTTTGCAGCTTCAATGGCAAGATCCATTCCTTCGTTACTCATCGAACTGAACCAAATCATTTCCTGTTTACCAAAATCATATAAACCTGCACCGTTAATAACTACCGCGGGAGTCCCGTCAATTGAAAGACGTTTATAATGTTTTTCCATTGATTGAGGATTTCTTCCCGAAGCAAGAGTAAATCTTCCGCCCATTGAAACAAATTTCTCGATTGCTTTTTTATTTCTATGAGGTAATTTTCTTATTTTATTATTAAGAGTACCGTCGATATCTGATGCAATCAACCATTCAGAAAGTAAATTATTATTATCCATTATTTTTTTATTCTCCCAAGGAAATCGGTAAAATAATTCGGAAGCGGAGATTCTAATCGGATATGTTCACCAGTTGAAGGGTGATCAAACCCTAAGATAGCGGCATGAAGACATTGTCCGTTCAAATATGAAACTCCGTTTTTAGGACCGTACACATAATCACCGGCTACAGGATGACCCAGATAGGACATATGAACTCTTATCTGATGAGTTCTTCCTGTTTCAAGTTTAAGAGCAATAAAAGAAAAATCTTTATATTCCTCAATAACCTTGTAATGAGTAACAGCATTTTTGGAATTCTGATTTGTTACACACATTTTCTTGCGGTCATTCGGACATCTGCCAATCGGTGCATCAATTGTTCCTTCCGGTTCCTTTAAATAACCATGGATTACAGCTCGATATTCTCTGTCAAGAGAATGATCACTGATCTGTGACGAAAGAGAAACATGAGCAGAATCATTTTTAGCAACAAGCAATAAACCGCTTGTATCCTTATCAATGCGGTGAACAATTCCGGGGCGAACAACACCGTTAATACCTGACAGATTGCCCTTGCAATGATATAAAAGAGCATTGACAAGTGTTGAATCATAGTTTCCCGGAGCAGGATGAACAACCATACCTCTCGGTTTATTGACAACAAGGAGATCATTATCCTCATAGAAAATATCAAGCGGTATGTTCTGAGGCTCAAGAGATAATTCTTTAGGCTCAGGAATAATAAAGCTGATTATATCGCCTGATTTTGGTTTAAAACTTTTTGAAACATTTTTACTATTGCAAGAAACTAAACCGTCGGCAAATAAATTTTGAATAAAAGAACGAGAATAATCGCTCAATGCAAGTGAGAGGATCTTATCAAGCCTTTCACCTGCCGATTCCGAATCAATTGAAATTGAAATCAGATCGTTATATTCAATTGTATCAATCTTTTCAATCATGTTTTTTTGAATTCTTTCGTTCTTTAATTAATTCAAATATTTCAAATCCTATTATCATAAATGCGCCAACGGTAATACAGCAATCAGCAAAATTAAATACAGCAAAATCAATAAAAAGAGGTTCAATAAAATCAACAACATATCCGTAGGCAATTCTATCAATAACGTTTCCTATTCCGCCTGCCGTAACAATAAGCAAACAAACATTAATAAACATAGGTTTCAGCTTTTTGCTTAACAACAAGATAAGACAAAACAAAATAATCATAATTGTAACAACGGTCAGAATTTCGGTTTTGTCCGAAAAAGAACTGAATGCTGCACCTGTATTTTCAACATATCTGAATTGAAATAAACCATTAAAAAACTCATAAGGTCCATCAACTTTTACTGTTGAAACAGCAATATATTTTGTCAAACGGTCAACTGCAATCAAAACAACTATGACTGCAATAGAAATTGCCTGAAACATATAAACCTCTCAAATATTATTCATCGTCAAACATTGAATCAAAAAGCGATGCGATATCATCTTCATCATCGTCTGATGAATTATCAATCTCTTCAATAGAATCAAGATCCACTTTAAAACCGTTAAAGTTGTCATCGTCTTCTTCATCATCAACAGGAATTTCTGGAAGAAGGTCATCGATATCAGATGAAATATTTTCTGAAATATTATCAAAATTCATCTCGTCAATGAAACTGAAAAGATCATCTTCATCATCCTCGGTTTCGGGGATAAAATCTGTAACTTCATTATCAATTTCTTCGTCAACAAAATCATCAGCTTCTTCTGCGATTTCAGGGACATAAGTTACAGGTTCTTCAATAATATCTTCTTCATCTGAAAAACCAGAATCATCTTCAGAAACAATAATTTCATTATCAACTGTTTCTGCATATGAATCATCTTCGGGAATTATAACATCTTCCTCATCGATAATTTCAGGAATATCTTCATACTCATCTGAAGCGGGAACCTGTTCTGCAGCTGCAGAAACAGCATTAACTGCTGCAATAAATTCAGGCATACCGTCGAGAAGACTGAGTTGACCTTTGCAAAGCTCCTGAATAGTTTCTTTAAACTTAATTGTTTCCGCTTTAACCTTAGAAAGTTCATTTGAATAGAATTCAAATGATTCTTTACTGCTTCCGATAATTGCTTTTCCGTCAGCTTCAGCCTGTGCAATAATTTCTGCTGCTTTTTTCTGAGCAGCTTTGATTGTTGTTTCTGTTTCAACCTGAGCTCTTTCTGTAAGAGAAGAAACAGCTGTTCTTGCATTATCAACAATTTCTTTTGCCTTTTCTCTTGCATCTTCAATAGACTGATTAGCCTGTCTTGATGCACCGTCAAGAATAATCTTCGATCTTGTTTCAGCGTCGGTAAGAATATCATCAGCTTTTGTCTTAGCGTTCTTGTTAATGGTTTCTGACATTCTGTGAGCATCAAGAAGAGCGAGTTTTATAGCTTCTTCATCATTTCTGTAGCTTTCAATTTTATCGGCAAGAATGCTGATTTTCTTAATAAGTTCTTTATTCTGATTAAGTGACTCTTCATATGAATCGGCAACGGTTTTAAGAAAAGCATCAACTTCTTCAGCGCTGTATGTTCCTTTATTTATGGGAGTAAATTTTGCATTTATAATCTGTTCGGGTCTGATCATTTTTCACACCTGTCCTCTCAAAAATCACTTAAAATGTTTCGGCACTTGCACCAAGTTCATCAAGAAGTTCACCTGAAACAGGGACATTATAAGGGGTAATAATATAAGCTCTGCCTGCAACCTTCTTAAAATCACCGTGGTTTGCATATGCAACACCATAAAGAAAATCTATAATTCTTTGAGAAACATCGTTGGGACATGTTTCAAGATTAAGAATAACAATTCTCTTATCATTGAGAACATCAGCAACTTCGCCAACTTCTTCAAATCTGTCAATCTTTCTGAAAACAACGTGAGGTTTAGGCTGAGTGCCTGAAGGTTTGGAGTTAATGTTAACAACATTGTTTGAAGCTGAATTTGATTTTTCAGTTTTTACTTTTGATGTAAAAGATTTTGTTTCAGGAGCGGCAGGTGCTGAGGGAGCATAGTCAAAATCATCGGTATAATCCGATTCTGCGCTATCGATATAGTCATCATCCGTTACATTGATAAATTGCTTGAGTTTGTCCTTTAAATTCATAATAATTCCTCCTTGATTATCTGTAAATTCTTGCGCCAAAAATTGAAGAGCCTATTCTTACAAGATTGGCGCCTTCAAGTATTGCTTCTTTATAGTCTCCTGACATACCCATTGACAAGACATTCATATTTATATTATCTCTTTTTTTATCACGAATGTCAATAAACAGGCGATGCATATTTGAAAAAATTCCTCGAATTTCAATCTCTTTTTCACATATGGGAGCTACACACATAAGACCGTCAATTAAAATTCCGTCAATTTCTGAAATCTCACACGCTTTTTCAAATACTTCATCATATATGAATCCAAACTTACTGTCCTCATTACCAACATTAACTTCCAAAAGAATTTTCGTGGTAAGTCCCATATCTGAGGAGCGTTTTCCAATTTCATTTGCAATCGAAACCGAATCAACCGATTGAATAGTATCAACTTTTCCGACAATTTTCTTAACCTTATTTGACTGAAGATGTCCGATAAGATGAGGAGTGCAATTATCCAAATTCAAATCAGGTTCTTTGAGTAATAATTCCTGAACTTTGTTTTCACCTATAAGATTAATTCCATTTTTAATTGCATGATTAATAAATTTGGATTCAACAGTTTTTGTTACAGCCATGAGCATTATATCATCTACATACCTGCCCGATTTTAATGCGGCATCTTCGATATCCGAACGGATATACTTTAGATTTTGCTCTATAGCTTTATAACGTTCTTCATCCGATAACCATTCCATCTTTCAATTCCTTTCCCGAGATTATAACCTCGTCATATTGTTTAAGATGGGTATACGGAAGTTTAATTTCGCTGTTTTCTCCAGGTTTTTGAGCGACAACAAAAGAATCTTCCGAATAAACGATGTTAATACTGCGGAAATTAACAATATTTCCTCTTCTGACAAAAACACCCGTATTACCGTTATCATCTATTCTGACCGCATCTCTGCTGACTTTTAATCCGGTAAAATCATCGATTACAATTTTACCGTTTATTTTACGAAGAGAAATAAGTTCATCATTCATAAGGGTGCATCTGAACACAACCAGAGAATCCTTGTCATCTATTTTTTTGACAGAATACAGATATGTTGAAACAATATCCTCATTCGAATCACCGAAGATAAGATTAACGGGTTTTTCTTTTTTAAAGGTGGATACATGAGCCGAATCAACAACACATGCAACATACCAATTATAACCGTCTATTATTTTTCCGATGGATCCCGGGGTTGGATCTTTCTTTTTGCTCTCAAGAGCTTCATTTAATTTTTCGTGGGTCAATTCATCAATACTATCAACAGAAATGAGATTTTCAAAGCCGTCTTCTTTGTTAACATAATATCCTGAAGCATCCGCCGTTATAATCTGAGACGGAACTGTACCTGATAATGAAGTTATCTCGCTTTGAAGTTGAGCAATCTGCTCGCCGCAATCAACATTCTTATCAATTGAAATCTGTTTTCTTGAAACTTTTTCGCTGAACGAGAGTTTTGTGTCAGATAAATCATTAAAATTATTGAAATAAGCGAAATCAAGAATATCTTTGAATTCCGAGTTTATTTCATTAGTGAGTTTTTCAATGTCAACAGTAGAAAGTTTTAATTGACCGTCGATTTTCTGGTAAGTTGCAAGCTTTTTTTGTAAAGCCTGAAGTTCAACATAATTTTCTGCAGCTTCTTCTGTTGCGAAAACAGCGGCAATCGAACTCCCCTTGCTGACTCTTTCGGCGTTATCAGCCAAGGGAACAGTAACGCCGTTTGTCGGAACTGTTAAAACGGTCTCCTCGCGGATGATGAACATTTCCGCATCAATGGTGTTAAGAACGTTTTGTTCATAAACAATCTGTGTTGTAAATGTACGAGCAGAAATATTATAAATCTGAGAGATAAAATACACAACAATAACAACAGCTGCAAGAATTGAAAGAACTTTTAACAATCTGTCTTTACTTTTCAAATTTCACTCCCCTTTCAATTATGTTGCAAGCTGACTCAAGAAGTTCTGAAGAAGATGAATAATCATCAATATAGAGAAAATTCATTCTTTCATCTCGCCTAAACCATGTAAGCTGACGTTTAGCGTATCTTCTTGTCTGCATTTTAAGATTTTCTATACATTCATCTAATGATTTTTCATTTTTGAAATATGGCGCCAATTCTTTATAACCAATTGCTTGTGCAGCAGTTCTTCCGATATATGATTTAAAAAATAATTCAGCTTCTTCTAAAAGACCGTTTTCAATCATTATATCAACACGTTTATTTATTCTGTCATAAAGATACTGTCTGTCTCTCGCATCAAGACAAATCGGTAAGACCTCAAAAGGAGAAGGATTTTTTAATGATTCTTCATTCTGCATTGTTTTGGTTTTTCCGGTTGTATGATAAATTTCAAGAGCACGGATAATTCTTCCAAGATTATTGACATGAAGATCTTTCGCTGAATCAGGGTCAATTTCATAAAGTTTATCCAAAAGGATTTGTGCACCTTTTTCTTCCGCTTCCTTTTTAAGCATTTCTCTGTATTCAAAATCAGTTTCTTCAGGAAGAAATTCAACGTTGTCAACGAGAGAATTATAATACAGTCCCGTACCGCCGACAAGAACGGCTTTTTTATCTCTGCTGTTAATATCAAAAATGATATTTCTGGCAGTATCACAATATATTGCAACGCTAAAAGATTCTTCAGGTGATAAAAATCCAATTAAATGATGAGGAATGCCTTGCATTTCATCAATAGTTGGTTTTGCTGTTGCTATGTCCATGCCTTTGTAAATCTGCATTGAATCGCACGATACAGCTTCTGCACCGTAACGTTTGCATATTTCAACGGCAAGAGAAGTTTTTCCCGATGCAGTCGGTCCAACAACAGCAATAAGCGGTATTTTATATTCTTCCAAAATTTTTCTCCAACTCTCTTTGGGTCATTTCAATAAGAACAGGTCTTCCGTGAGGACAATATTTTATATCAGGCATAGAAAGAAGTTGTTTTGCAAAACGCTCCATTTCGAGCCTCGATGTAAAATTACCGGCTTTAATAGCACTCCTACATGCAACAGAATGAAAAATCCAATCCATTTTTTCAAAAGATACATCCTGCTTCTTTTCTACAAATCTGCCTGCAATTTCCGTTATAACATCTTCAACATCATCTGCAGTCAATTCCATAGGACATTCTCTGACAATAACACATCCGTTTCCGAAGTCTTCAACTTCAAATCCTGAATTATTGACAAGATCGATATTTTCAAGCATAGACGAGTATTCATCCTTTGAAAGAGTAACTGTTACAGGCAAAAGAAGGATCTGCGGTGAACGTTCACCGTTATCTCTTTTAAGCTTTTCATAAATTATTCTTTCATGAGCGGCATGCTTATCAATGATAACAATTTTATTACGGTATTCGCACAAAATATATGTTTTAAAAGCTTCTCCGATAAGATTGAATTCATCCTCGACAAAATCCGATTTCGGTTTTACTTGTTCTTGAATCTCAATCTTAATCGGTTCTGATTTATGTTCTTTAACGGTATTATTCAACAAAATTTCATCAAATTTTTCTTCGGTTTTATTCTCCGGTTCGGGAGATGACGCTTTGATAATATTTCGAGGTTCTTTGATAATATTTTGAGGTTCAATAATAACTTCTTTAATTTGCGGTTCTACAATGTTGATTTTTAAAGGAACAGGATCCGCTTTCTCTTCCTTTTTAACCGGAATATGTTGCCAAAAATCTTTTTTAGGTGCAGGAGGAGTTGACAAAGTTATCTGCTCAGCAGGTTTTGGCGGCTCCGAATAAAAATCACGGGTGTTAATAACTGCTTTTTGGGGCATATCGCCTGTCGAAAGTGCATTTTTGCAAGCACAATAAATCGCATTAAAAACAGGTCTTTCATCCGAAAATCTGACTTCGGTTTTAGCGGGATGAACATTAACATCGACAAGTGAAGGATTAATGTCAATATTTAAAACACACGAAGGAAATTTTCCGACCATTATCGAATTTTTATAACCTTCACTTAATGCTGCACTTCCCGTACCGGTTTTGATCAGACGATTATTGAGGAAGAAAAACTGCATATTACGGTTAGGCCTTGCTGCTGACGGTTTTGAAACATAGCCGCTGACTTTGATACCTTTATCAGAAAATTCAGCAGGAATAAGATCTGAAGAAAAATCCTTACCGAAAACCTCCCTGATACAAGTCAATAAATCACCCTTACCGCTTGTTATAAGGACTTGCTTTCCCTCACGAATAAAACGGACGGAAACCTCGGGATGCGAAAGAGCAATTCTGTCAATTACACTCGCAACAGCGTTTGCTTCGGTAACATCCTTTTTAAGAAATTTCATTCTTGCAGGTG
This sequence comes from Acutalibacteraceae bacterium, assembly GCA_045631105.1. GTDB lineage: Bacteria > Bacillota > Clostridia > Oscillospirales > Acutalibacteraceae > CAG-177. The sequence goes on along the minus strand of JAZQTZ010000098.1, from coordinate 64,985 downwards.
TTTTAAAAAACAAATCTCTGACTATCATTGTTGTACCTTCGGGACAACCTGCGTCATCAAGAAGAATTTCTTCACCGTTTTCTATAATGTATCTTGTTCCGATTTCTTCATCGGATGTTCTGGTCATAACTTCGACCTTAGCAACTGCGCCGACACTTGCAAGCGCTTCACCTCTGAATCCGAGAGTATAAATTGAATTAAGATCATCGGCTGTTGATATTTTGCTTGTAGCATGACTGACAAATGCATTTCTGATATCTTCTCTTGAAATACCGCATCCATTATCGGTTATTCTGATATAAGATATCCCACCGTTTTTAATTTCAACGGTAATTTTATCGGCATCTGCGTCGATTGAATTTTCAAGGAGTTCCTTAACGACCGAAGCGGGGCGTTCAACAACTTCTCCTGCGGCAATTAATTCCGCAAGATGCTTCGGAAGAACATTAATTTTCGGCATAAGGACCCTCCTTTATCAGTTTTTAGCCTGTTTGGTAAGTTCAAAAAGAACACTCATAGCTTCAATTGGCGTTAAAGTATTAACATCAATATTTTTTAGTTTTTCAACAATATCATTTGCGTTTGTATTTCCGAAAGAAATCTGCATTTCGGATTCATCAGGTTCATAATTATGAACGGGAGCTTTTAAACCTTCACCTTCAAGTTCACGAAGAACAACCTTTGCTCTTTCAACGACGCTTGAAGGAACGCCTGCAAGCTTTGCAACCTCAATACCGTAACTGCCGTCTGCACATCCTGAAATAATGCGACGAAGGAAAGTGATATCATCTCCCCTTTTCTTGACAGCAATATTATAATTTTTAACTCCCTGAACCGAATTTTCAAGTTCGGTAAGTTCATGATAATGCGTTGCAAAAAGAGTTTTTGCACCGAGTTTGCGTTTATCGGCTGAATATTCAAGAACCGCTCTTGCAATACTCATTCCGTCAAACGTTGAAGTTCCTCTGCCGATTTCATCAAAAATTATCAGACTCTTTGATGTAGCATTTTTAAGAATATCAGCAACCTCGGTCATTTCAACCATAAATGTTGATGAACCTGATGCAAGGTCATCGGAAGCACCGATTCTGGTAAATATACCGTCAACAACGCAAAGCTCTGCTGACATAGCAGGAACAAAACTTCCCGACTGCGCCATAAGAGATATCAATGCAACCTGACGCATGAATGTTGATTTACCAGCCATATTGGGACCTGTAATAATTGAACACCGGTTATCCGAGCAATCAAGAACCGTATCGTTCGGAACAAACGGAAAATCAATCATTTTTTCAACAACGGGATGTCTGCCATCTGTAACTGCAATTCTGTCGCCTGCATTCATTACAGGACAGCAATAATTGTTTTCCGATGCAACTTTAGCGAATGAACAAAGAACATCGGTTGCTGCAACGGCGGAAGCAGTTTTCTGAATTTCAAAAAGTTTTTCCGCTGCTTTTTTTCTGACCGAATCAAAAATTTCATATTCAAGTCGGACAATTCTTTCCTGAGCACCGAGAACTTTTGATTCAAGTTCTTTAAGTTCCTGAGTTATGAATCTTTCGCAGTTAGTCAAAGTCTGTTTGCGTATGTAATCATCCGGAACGAGTTCTTTATAAGAATTGGAAACCTCAATATAATATCCGAAAACACGGTTATAACCGATTTTGAGCTTTTTTATACCCGTTCTTTCCTGCTCACGAAGCTGAATATCTGCAATATAACCTTTGCCGTTTGCAACGATATCGCGAAGAGAATCTAATTCTTCATTGAATCCTTCTTTTATCATTCCGCCTTCACGAACAGAAAAAGGAGGTTCATCTACAATTGCACCGTCTATGATTGAAGCGAGGTCGTCAAGCGTAAGAATTTCATCGCATAATTCATTAAATAATGTACTTTTGCATTCAGAAAGAATTTCTTTAATAGCAGGAAGACGGTTAAGTGTCATTGAAAGACCCTTGAGTTCTCTTGCGTTAGCTGTAGAATAAGCTATCCTTGTTATAAGTCGCTCCATATCCTGACAGCCCGTTAAAGAATCGATAACATCATCACGAAGTGAAGGATTTTCAACAAACTCGGAAACAGCGTTATGTCTTTTAGTAATCTTTGCAATATTAAGAAGAGGCTGTTCAAGCCAGTTTCTGAGCATTCTTTTGCCCATTGATGTTTTTGTTTTATCAAGCACCCAGAGAAGTGAACCTCTTTTTTCTCTGTTACGCATAGTTTCGGTTATCTCCAGATTTCGAAGAGTCGAAACATCAAGTCGCATAAAACTGCTTTCGCCGTAATATTCAACATTTCTTATATTTTCAAGTTCGGATTTCTGAACTTCCTTAAGATATTCCATTGAAGCGCCAAGTGCACAAACAGCACCTTCTGCATCGTTTAATGAAATCTCAGAAAGTGAAGAGATTTTGAAATGCGAAAGAATGGTTGCGGAAGCTTTTGAAAGATCAAAGTTATCGTCATCAAGCAAATCACAGGAAGATTGAAGTCTTGTTTTAACAAAATCAGTAACCTGAGTAAGCTTAAGAACATCCGAATTGATGATTATCTCGCTCGGTGAAAATCTGCCGAGTTCATTAATTATCTTTTTCTCAGATTTTTTTCTTTCAAACTGAGTAACATGTACTGCGCCTGTGGAAATATCAGCAAAGCAAAGTCCGACATATTTATCAATTGCACAAACACAAGCAAGAAAATTGTTTTTTCCTTCGTCAAGCATAGTGCTTTCGATAACCGTACCCGGAGTTAAAACACGGGTAACATCCCTTTTGACAATTCCTTTTGCAGCCGAAGGATCTTCAAGCTGTTCACAAACTGCAACCTTATATCCCTTGGCAACAAGTCGGGCGATATATGAATCTGCGCTGTGGAAAGGAACACCACACATAGGTGCTCTCTCTTCCTGACCGCAATCGCGACCCGTCAGAACAAGGTCGAGTTCCGCAGAAACCTTCTTTGCATCTTCAAAGAACATTTCATAGAAATCGCCGAGACGGAACATAAGAATTGTGTCGGGGTAATTCTCTTTTATCTGGAAATATTGCTTCATCATGGGTGTAAGCTCTGCCATGATATTACCATACCTTTCAAAAACTTCTGCAGGGGTCACAATAAAGTGACCCCTATTGATTTAATTAGTGGCAACCGCTGCAGGATGAGCATTCGCCGCCGCAGTTATGCTCCTGAGGAGGTTCGCAAGTTGCGGGGTCTTCACCCTGAAGGCAAAGAGCGAAAATAGCATTGATATACTGCATGAGCTTATCAATTTCTGCTCTTGCTGTCTCATAAGCCTGCATATTGGGATTAGCCATAATCTGTGTGTAGATTTCGCCGAATTCCTTATCATATGCTTCAAGTTTCTGCTCGTTTTTGTCTTCTTTCTGTGCTTCATGCTGGAAAGACATCTGAACAAGCTGAATTCTTGCGATAAGCTCATTAAGAGCAGTATCTTCTTCATTAGCTTTCTGTGCTTCCATGAGCTTTGTGTAGCGTTCATCCTGCTGAAGGAGTGCGCCAAGCTCTCTTGCTTTTGCAATTACGTCCATTTTTGTTTCTCCTAACTGAAATTTATTTATAATACGGTAAACGCACGTATTAACTTATTGAAGCTCGCCTCTTAAAATCCAAGTGAGCGATTCTGTGACTTTAACATCACGGAATGAACCGATAACAGATTCATCTGCAGGAAATTCAATAATAATATTCCCGCCTGTTCTTCCTTCGATAAGACCACCCTTGCTGATGCTTTCACAAAGAACACGGTAGGTTTTACCGACCATTGATGCTGTTCTGACAGCGGCTATTTTTTCCTGAACATCAAGAAGCTCTCTGAACCATTTACCTTTTTCATCTCTCGAAACGGGGTCAGGCATTGATGCTGCCTTTGTTCCGTTTCTGGACGAGAAGATGAAAGTATACATGGAAGTGAACTTTGCTTCTTCAACCAAAGAAACTGTATCAAGGAATTCTTCATAAGTTTCCCCGGGAAAACCAACTATAACATCGCTTGTTACCGATAAATCGGGCATAACTGAATATGCATAACCAAGCAAGTCAAGATACTTTTCTCTTGTGTACCTTCTATTCATCTCAGAAAGAACTCTGTTATTACCGCTTTGGAACGGCAAATGAAGATGTCTTGCAACTTTTTCGCATGACGCCATTGTGTCAAGCAATTCATAAGTGCAATCTTTCGGATGGGATGTCATAAAGCGGATTATAAAATCGCCCTCAATGTCATTGAGTCTGCGAAGCAATTCCGAAAAATTGCATCCGTAGTCGGGATGTTTGCCGTAAGAATTTACATTCTGACCGAGAAGAGTTATTTCTTTATATCCCTGTGAAACAAGCTGTTTTGCTTCTTCTATTATTGCTTCGGGATCACGGCTTCTTTCTCTGCCTCTGACATAAGGAACAATGCAATAGCTGCAGAAATTGTTGCAGCCGTACATTATCGGAAGCCATGCTTTGAATTCGCTGTCACGGTGCACGGGCAGTTCTTCAACTATAACACCGTCATGCTCCGGGAATTCACGAATCTTCTTTCCTCTTGCAAGATTGAGATAAAGGAATTCAGGAAGTCTGTGCATAACATGAATCCCGAAAACAATATCAACAAACGGATAGCTCTTTTTAATTTTTTCAACTACCCATTCCTGCTGCATCATGCAACCGCAAAGAACAATCTTCATATCGCGGTTTGCATTTTTTGAAGGTTTAAGAGCACCGACATTTCCGAAAACTCTGTCTTCAGCGTGTTCTCGGATTGCACATGTATTATATAAAACCAAATCGGCACCTTCAACTTCATCGGTTAAAACATAACCCATTTCCTCGAGCATGCCTTCAAGTCTTTCACCGTCGGAAACATTTCCCTGACAGCCGTAAGTATGAACAAACGCTTTCGGAGCCTCGGAATATCTCTGCTCAATTATCTCACGCACAAGAGCGGAATATTCACGCTGTTTTGCAAGTTCTTCCGCAGGAACGGAAACTGAATTTTTCTTTGAAATATCGGACAAGCCATATTCCTCCATATTGAACATATATTTGTTATTATATAATATAAGAACAGATTATTCAAGTGTAAAATGAATAATCTGTCGCTTTTTTGATATTAATTTACGGTTTATTCATCAAAGAGACTTTCGGCAAGGTCAAAATTCTCTTTTCTGCGCTTTTCTTCCTCTTCGGGAACGGAAATATAATTGCCGTTTTCATCTTCTTCGATGATACTTCCGATTCTGTAACTGCCGATTATGTTGTCTACAGACAAAAGAAGATACTCTTCATTATCACCAATGCAAACAGCAACTTCTTCAATTATTTTTTCAATGCTGTAAAACATATCTGTCACCTCATTGATTATTCATTTTCATAGGAGATTTCGATATTTTCTCCGTCGCTAGTCATAACAATACTTCCACAGATATCTGTTCTGTAAATTTCATCAGTATAATTATCAAGTCGGTTCATTACCTTATCATGAGGATGGCCGTAATCGTTGTTTGCGCCGCATGAAATAACGCATATTTCAGGACTAACAGCATCAAGGAAATCTTTGCAGGAAGATGTTGTTGAACCGTGATGACCTACTCTTAAAACATCGCAATCAAGGTCAGCACCGTTATCAATAATTTCAAGTTCTTCGTCTTTTTCGGCATCACCAGTTACAATAAAAGAATTCACGCCGTATGTAATTTTTGTTACGGCAGACATACTGTTGATGTCCTCGCAATCATCGGTAACAGGCCCGAGGATTTCAAAATCAGCATCACCGAGTGAATATTTCAAACCGGGTTTAGCGGAAATGATTTTAGCATCCGAATTCTGTAACGCTGTCAAAAATGCTTTATACGTACTGTTAGTGGGTGTTTGCTCCTTTGTAAGTCTGGGCATGATGATATTATCTGCGTCAAATTCTTCAAGAACTTCAGGAATACCGCCGATATGGTCGGAATGCTGATGAGTTGCGATAATATAATCAAGTTTATCGATTTTCATTGAGCGAAGGTAATTGAGAACATCGGTTTCATGACCGTTTTCACCTGCATCGATAAGTAATGTTTTATCGCCGCTCATAATAAGCGTGCAGTCACCCTGACCAACATCGATGAAATGAACGGAAAAGCCGTTGTTTTCTTCTGATTGAACGGATGTCTGTGATAAATCACCGAGAGTGTTGCCGGGGTCTTCTGAAAATTCTCCCCACCATCCTTTAGATGATCCGAGGCTGACTATAAAACCTAAAACAAGACAAATCAGACTAATAATCAGTTTTTTATTTTTTACGTTTATTTTTTTCATACTTTCCCCTCTCTCTGCCTTGATTATTTGCGGGTTTGTTCGGCGTGACAAGGCATTTGTCACCGTAACCCATAAGATCATGTCTGCCCGCTTTTCTCAACGCTTCGATAACAAGACCCTTGTTTTTCGGATTAAAATATTGCAATAACGCCCTCTGCATTGCCTTTTCATGAGGATCTTTTGCAACATAGACATCTTTCATCGTGTAAGGGTCAAGACCTGTATAAAACATACAGGTTGAAACGGTGCCGGGTGTCGGATAAAAATCCTGAACCTGCTCGGGTCTTATACCGATTTTCTTAAGGAACAACGCAAGTTCAACCGCCTCTTTAAGGGTGCTTCCGGGATGTGAAGACATAAGGTAAGGAACAAGATACTGCTCTTTACCCTCATTCTTTGAAAACTTGAAATATTTCTTTGAAAATTCAAGATATGCTTCAATGTGAGGCTTACCCATTTTATCAAGAACAGCCGCTGAACAATGCTCAGGGGCAACTTTAAGCTGACCGCTGACATGATGTGCAACAAGCTCTCTGAAAAATGTATCATCTTTATCAGCAAGCATATAATCATATCTGATTCCCGAGCGGATGAAAACTTTTTTGACTTTCGGAAGAGAACGAACTTCACGGAGGATATCAAGGTATTCGGCGTGGTTGGATTTAAGATTGGGACAAACAGTCGGAGCAAGACATTTCTTGCCTTTGCAAAGACCTCTTTTTTCCTGACCCTGACATGAGGGATGACGGAAATTCGCTGTCGGTCCTCCGATATCATGAATATAACCTTTAAAATCGGGCAATCCGGTTAAAATCTTCGCTTCTCTGATTATTGATTCTTTGCTTCGCGTTGTTATATATCTGCCCTGATGAAACGCAAGAGAACAGAAATTACATGCACCGAAACACCCTCTGTTATGAGCAATCGAAAAACGGACTTCTTCAATTCCAGGAACACCGCCCATTGCTTCATACATCGGATGATATGTTCTCATATACGGCAAAGCATAAACATTGTCAAGTTCTTCCTGTGAAAGAGGGATTGCAGGCTGATTCTGAACAAGCATTCTGCTTCCGTGACGCTGTTTTATGGCTTTCCCTCTGAAAAAATCCTGTTCGTCCTGCTGAATTCTGCAAGAAACAGCATACTCTTTTTTTGAATTGAAAACATTGTCAAACGACGGACATTCTGTTCCGTAATAGGGAGTTTCACGAACATCCACGCTGTAACAGGTTCCTCTGATGTCACGGATATCGGATATATTTTCTCCCGAATTAAGTCTTTCGGCAATTTCAAGCATGGAACGTTCGCCCATGCCGAATGAAAGCAAATCCGCCTGTGAATCAAAAAGGATTGATCGACGGATTTTATCATCCCAATAGTCATAGTGCGCAAAACGTCGAAGCGATGCTTCAAGACCACCGATAATAATCGGGACATCACCGTATATTTCTCTGATTTTATTGCAATAAACTATAACAGCTCTGTCAGGTCTTAAACCGAATTTTCCTCCCGGACTGTAATAATCCGAACTTCGTTTTTTCTTTGCGGCAGTATAGTGTGCAACCATTGAATCGATGTTGCCACTGCTGACAAGAAATCCGAGACGGGGTTTTCCGAAACGCATAAAATCTTCGGGATTTTTCCAGTCAGGCTGAGCAAGAAAAGCTACTCTGAAACCGGCATTTTCAAGTATTCTCGTAATAATTGCCGCACCGAAAGCAGGATGGTCAACATAAGCATCACCGCTGACATAAACAAAATCAACGCTGTCCCATCCTCTTTCGAGCATTTCTTCTTTTGTAACAGGTAAAAATCCGTTTAAATTATTCAAAGTCATCCTCCGAACCTGCATAATCATCATCGTATGCAAAAACGTCATCTATATTCGGCGCTTCGCCTGCACCGTCGGCGAGTGCCTGCATTTCATACCATTGCTGTTTTGTAATCAAAACAGCTCTCGGTTTAGCTCCTTCGGACGGACCAACAATACCTTTTTCTTCAAGCTGGTCCATAACTCTTGACGCTCTTGCATATCCGAGTTTAAGTTTTTTCTGAAGCATGGTCGTTGAAGCTCCGCCTGCATTGAGAACAACCTCAATTGCATCATTGAGCATAGGATCGTAGTCATCTTCGTCTGTTTCTTCAATCCCCTTCTTCTTGGCATTTTCAGACGCAGCAGCTTTAGCTTCAATTTCATGCATTGTTTCTTCGTTATATGTTGTCTGAAGCTGTGATTTAATATGATTTACAACATTTTCAACCTCGGCATCAGAAATAAAGCATCCCTGAACACGGGTGGGTTTTGATGAACCTACGGGATTAAAGAGCATATCACCGTTACCGAGAAGTTTTTCAGCACCAACAGCATCAAGAATGGTTCTTGAGTCAACCTGAGATGAAACAGAAAGCGCAATTCGGCTGGGAATATTAGCTTTAATAATGCCCGTAATAACATCAACAGACGGTCTCTGAGTTGCAATAACAAGATGTATACCTGCCGCTCTTGCCATCTGTGCAAGACGCTGAATACAATCTTCAACTTCTTTGGGAGAAACCATCATAAGGTCAGAAAGTTCATCAATAAAGATAACAATCTGATGCATCTTGACAAGGTCATCTCTTGTTTCGCAGAGCTTATTAAAGCCCTTGATATCCCTGACACTGTTTTCAGAGAACTGCTTATATCTCTTTTCCATTTCACCAACAGCCCATCCGAGTGCGCCTGCGGCTTTTCTGGGATTGGAAACAACGGGAACTTCAAGATGTGCAATGCCGTTATAAACGGTAAATTCAACCATCTTCGGGTCAATCATGAGAAGCTTTACCTCGTCGGGTGAGGCATTATAAAGTATGCTGACAATCATTGAATTAAGGCATACGGATTTACCCGAACCTGTTGTACCCGCAACAAGAAGATGAGGCATTTTTGCAAGGTCGGCACAGATAATGTTGCCTGTAATATCCTTACCAAGCGCAACGGTAAGCTTGCTTTTTGAATCTCTGAACTGAGGTGTATCAATAATTTCACGCATTGTAACCATAGACTTTGCACTGTTGGGAACTTCAATACCGATTGCGGATTTTCCCGGAATGGGTGCTTCAATACGAACACTTGTTGCAGCAAGTCGAAGCGCAATATCATCGGAAAGATTTGTAATTTTATTGATTCTGACGCCTGCTTCGGGAACAAGTTCATATCTTGTGACAGAAGGTCCTCTGCAAATATTGGTAACTTCCGCATTAATTTTAAAGCTTTCAAGTGTTGTCAGAAGTTTCTGAGCGCCGAGTTGCATCTCAGTCATATTATCAACACCCGCTTCTTTTTCAACAAGATTAAGACAATCAATCGGCGGATAGATATAACCATGCTTTTCTTCATCGATAACTTCAACAGGAATATCAAAGGGAATTTCTTCAGGTTCAACGACAGGGTCTCCGTCGGGAACAGGAGGCGCCTTCTTTTTACGCTTCGGTTTAATTTCGTTAACCGCTTCTTCAATAGTTTCCTCAACAATATCCGTTGACTCTGCATTAGGAAGTTTTACAACGGGAATTTCAGGAAGAGGAATTTCTTTAACGGGCGAAAATGTTGTTTCATCAGAAATAAAATTATCTTCAAACTTTTCAACCGAAACAGTTGGTGTTTTAGGAGGATTGAATGACTTTTTGCTTTCTTTTACAGCATTCTTTTCTTTTTCAGCTTCAAGCTGTTCTCTTTTTTCGGAATTTTCTTCAATCTTTTGATTTGCAAGATCACTAATTTGTCCGAAAAGTTTTCTTATCAAATTAACAAATGAATAAAGTGTTGTGCCTGTAAGGAACATAAGAAGAACAACGAGAAGAATAACGATGGTTATTCCTGCACCTGTCTTACCGAAAAGCTTTGAAAATATTCCACCGATAATCGCACCGATGACACCACCGTTTCCAAGTGCTTCCGCTTTATTCCATGCATCAGAAATCTGAATTCCGAGACCCATATCCTTAAAATATTGAGCATTATTTGTGAAAATATGTACGGCACCGCTAAGCAAAGCAACAAACGTTCCGACACCCGTAAGATTAGCTGCAATACTTCCAAGCGGTTTATCTTTTGCATAAACAATTGACATGTAAACAAACATGGCGGGAAGCACATAAGCACAAAAACCGAATATTCCGAACATTGCATTATGAAGATGAAGCCACACGCTTTCGCCTTTAATGAAAGAAACGCAGAAAAGAAACACGGCAACAGCCATGAAAACGATTGCATATTTCTGCCTGTTAATGGTCTTCGGAACTTCTTTTTTAACGGTTTCTTTAGTTGAAGTTTTTGTGCTTTTTGAAGAACTTGAGCTTTTGGATTTATTAGTCTTTTTCTTTTTTTCTGAGGTATTTGCCATTTATTTTCATCCTTTCGGAGTTTTATTGTTCTTATTTTCAATTAATTCATAAAGACAGTTAAGTGCATCTGAAAGACTGCCAAGTGAATCAATCAAGCCTTCTTTAACGGCAGATTCACCGCTCAAAACCGTTCCGACATCCAAAACAAGTTCGCCTGTAGCGAGCATCATTTCACGGAATCTGTCAGGTTGAATATCGGAATTATCAGAAACAAAACGAACAATTCTTTCTTGCATCTGTTCAAAATATGATAAAGTCTGAGGAACACCCAAAACCAAACCGTTCATTCTGACGGGATGAATGGTCATTGTTGCAGATGGTGTAATAAAAGAACGATCTGCAGACACAGCAAGAGGAACTCCTATTGAATGTCCGCCTCCAAGAACAAGCGAAACGGTAGGAGTTTCCATTCCGGATATCAATTCTGCAATTGCAAGACCAGCCTCAATATCACCGCCGACGGTATTTAAAATTAAAATCAAGCCGTCAACCTCATCACTTTCTTCGATAGCTACCAATTGAGGAATAACATGCTCATATTTTGTCGTTTTATTTTGTGCCGGAAGAATATAATGCCCCTCAATCTGACCTATAACAGTCAGACAATGAATAAGATAATCGCCTTTTTTAACTGTAACTGAACCGGTTTCAATTATACCGTTTAATGCGGTTGAATCATCAGAATCATCATTTTTTCCGCTGCTAAGATCCGGAGACTGCCAAGGCGGAGAAGGAAGAAAAAAATTATTTTTTTTATTCTTATTGCTCATATACAGCACCCTTTCAATTAATAAACACAAATAGTATTTCACAAAAGGGTACAATTATTATATATAATAACATTTAATTTATTTTATTGCAAGAAAAAACTCAATATTTTGATATGTTTCATTTAAACATCAGGATATTTTGTAGTTCAATTAAAAACAAATTTAATTCAGAACAGAAAAAAGGAGCTGTATAAAACAGCTCCTTTAATTTAATTATTTGTTGATGTTTTCCTTGAGAGTTTCAAGTTCAGACTTGAGAGTTGAGGGAAGTCTGTCAAACTTTGCATAGAACTCTTCAATACCTGCAACTTCATCCTTCCAAAGAGCAGTATCAACGCTGAGAAGTTCCTTAAGCTGAGCGTCGTTAACTTCATCTTCAATGCCTTCAAGGTTAATATCTTCTGCCTTGGGAACAAAACCGATAGCTGTTTCGTCAGCATCTACCTTACCGTCACAACGGTCGATAATCCAGTCAAGAACACGAAGGTTATCGCCGAAACCAGGCCACATGAAGTTGCCTTCGTCATCCTTACGGAACCAGTTTACATTGAAAATCTTGGGAGCCTTTTCAGGATCAAGACCTGCACCGATGTTGATCCAATGCTGCCAATAGTCAGCCATGTTATAACCGCAGAAAGGAAGCATAGCCATGGGATCACGACGAACAACACCTACTGCGCCTGCAGCTGCAGCTGTTGTTTCTGATGCCATGATTGAACCAACGAATACACCGTGATTCCAGCTTCTTGACTGATATACAAGGGGTGCAAGCTTTGCGCGTCTGCCGCCAAATACGATAGCTGAAACAGGTACACCGTTGGGATTTTCAAATTCTGAGCTGATGCAGGGGCAGTTCTTTGCAGGAGCTGTGAAACGGCTGTTGGGATGAGCACCTTTTTCTTCGCTTTCCTTACCGTTCCAGGGGCTGCCTTTCCATTCAATAGCATTTGAAGGAGGATTCTTATCAAGACCTTCCCACCAAACAGTATTGTCATCAAGATTATGAGCAACGTTTGTGAAGATTGTGCCCTTCTTTGTTGAAGCAAGAGCGTTGGGGTTGGACTTGTCATTTGTGCCGGGTGCAACACCGAAGAAACCGTTTTCAGGATTGATAGCATAGAGTCTGCCATCTTCACCCTTACGGATCCATGAAATATCGTCACCTACGCACCATACACGGTAACCGTTTCTGTAATATCCCTCGGGAGGAATAAGCATAGCAAGGTTGGTCTTACCGCATGCTGAAGGGAATGCTGCGCAGATATATTTGATTTCGCCATCGGGCTTTTGAAGACCAAGGATGAGCATATGCTCTGCCTGCCAGCCTTCGTTCTTACCCTGATATGATGCAATACGAAGAGCAAAGCACTTCTTACCGAGAAGAACGTTTCCGCCGTAACCTGAGTTTACAGAGATAATTGTGTTATCCTGGGGGAACTGGCAGATATATCTCTTTTCTTCATCGATGTCACACTTGCAATGAAGACCGCGAACCCAATCTTCGCTGTCACCGAGAGCTTTGAGAACATCTGTGCCAACTCTTGTCATGATGATCATGTTAAGAACAACATAAATTGAGTCAGTAAGTTCAATACCGATTTTTGAGAACTTTGAACCAACAGGACCCATTGAATAAGGAATAACATACATGGTTCTGCCCTTGTAGCTGTCCTTAGCGATTGCATAGAGCATTTCATATGCTTCTGCGGGATCCATCCAGTTGTTTGTGGGGCCAGCTTCTTCCTTTGAAGGAGCGCAGATAAATGTTCTGCCTTCAACACGAGCAACGTCGTTTACTGCTGTTCTGTGAAGATAGCAGTCAGGAAGAATTTCCTGGTTGAGCTTGATGATTTCGCCTGTTGAGCAAGCTTCTGCACGGAGAGCTTCAATCTGCTCTTCGGAGCCGTCAATCCAGACAACTTTTTCAGGCTTAACGAGATCAATTTTTTCGTTAATCCATGAAAGTACACTCTTATTAGAAGTCATATTTTCCATAATATATTCTCCTTTCTTACGGAAAAACCAACAAAATTTAACAAATTTATCTGTCGAATACACGTTGAATTATGCGTAATGCCATAAGCAATTTAACACCATTCCAACTTTATCCATCATGATTATAACATGTTTTTTTGTAAAGTCAATAGCACACAAAGAATTTGCATGATTGAATTTCAAAAAATTCATTTTATCGATATTTTTTACCGATTTTCTTCGTCAATCGGCATTGTTGCGAAGGCATTAAGATCAAGACTTGCAATATTACCTTTTTGATACTCATAATATGCCTGAGCCCCAACCATCGCCGCATTATCACCGCAAAGAGATAAATCGGGCATATAAAGCTCCCAACCTTTTTCGCTGCAGATATCAGACATTCTTTTTCGCAAACGTGAATTTGCTGAAACACCACCTGCAAGGGCAATCTTTTTATATCCAAATTCCTCAGCAGCTCTAACAGTATTAGTCACAAGACAGTCAGCAACCGTTTCTATGCAAGAAGCACCGAGGTCAGGTACGCTGATTTCGTTTCCTTTCTGCTTAGAGTTATGAATTATATTAACAACAGCGGTTTTAAGACCCGAAAAGCTGAAATCATAAACACTTCCGTCAACATGAGGATGCGGAAGTTTATATATATCAGGATTTCCATCCTTGCTGATTTTATCAAGATTGACACCTCCAGGATATGGTAATCCCATTGCTCTTGCCGCTTTATCCATGCACTCCCCTGCTGCATCATCTCTTGTTCTGCCTATAATTTTAAAATCGGTATAGTCATTGACAGCAACAATATGGCTGTGTCCGCCCGAAACAACCAAACAAAGAAAAGGAGGTTCAAATTCAGCAGAAGTTATATAGTTTGCAGCAATATGCGAACGAAGATGATGAACAGGAATAAGAGGAAGACCTGTTGAATATGAAAGACCTTTTGCAAAATTAACACCAACAAGCAATGCGCCAATGAGGCCGGGAGCATAAGTGACAGCGATTGCGTCCAGGTCGGAATATCCGAGATTTGCATCGCTGAGGGCTTTTAAAACGACTCCGCTGATTGCCTGGGCATGCATCCTTGATGCGATTTCAGGCACAACTCCTCCATAAACAATATGCTCTTTTACCTGTGATGCTATAATACTTGAAAGGACTTTTCTTCCGTCTTCAACAATTGCAGCAGCTGTTTCATCACACGATGATTCAATAGCAAGTATTTTCATTTTAAACCTCTGTTATTAAAATATTTTGTGTAAATTATTCCATTTTCAATCGGATTGGAGTAAAAGTTTTTTCTGATGCCTGCAACCTCAAAGTTTTCGGATTCATAAAGTGAAATTGCAGACTTATTGCTTTCTCTGACTTCAAGGGTGATAAAATCGCAATTTCTTGACTTTGCATTATCTATTGCAGTTTTTAAAAGTTTACGGCCAACACCGAGTTTTCTGTATTCTTCAAAAACAGCTATATTTGTTATATAAGCTTCACCGCAGATCTCCTGAACACCGATATAACCGAGAACTTTATCTGAATTTGCAACAAGAAAATGTGAATTTTCATTTGACAATTCTTCCAAAAGGACAAATTCGCTCCACGGTGTTGAAAAACATTCTTTTTCAAGCAAAGCAATCTGAGATATATGTTCCCGAGTCATACTGATAATATTATACTCCATTTATGCCTCCGAAACTATTTCATCGAATTGTTCTGTAAGCGATGTTTTGATTGAATTTGCGCAGATCATATATGCTTCAATATTTCCTCCGTAAGGATCAGGAATACCATCACCAAGAACAATTATTTTTTCGGTCGGAACATAAAGAGAAAGAGTGACGGCATGGTCCTTTGTCATACAAACAAACTTATCAGTTTCATCAAGAATATACGAAGTTATTCTTCTTGCTCTGTGAGATGAAATATCAACACCGAATCTGCTGCATGCTTCAACTGAATTACGCGTAACATCATCACCGGTCATCGCAAAAAGACCGGCACTTGAACATTCAATATTTTCGATATTTTTTTCGGAAACAATCTTTTTAAATAAACCTTCTGCCATAGGACTGCGGCAAGTGTTTCCCGTACATACAAATAATATTTTCATTTTATATTCCTATTATTTTGATTCAAACCAAGTTTTACCTACGCCGACATCTGCCTGCATTTCAACACGCATTTTAACAGCGTTTTCCATTTCACGCTTGACTATACCTGCAACGATTTGAGCTTCTTTTTCAGGCGCTTCAACTATTAGTTCGTCATGAACCTGCATAATGAGTTTTGCATCAAGGCATTGTTCTTTAAGGCAATTATAAACCCTAATCATGGCAATTTTAATGATATCAGCTGCAGTTCCCTGAATAGGCATATTAAGAGCAACTCTTTCACCGAAAGCGCGCATCATCGCATTTGAGGATGTAAGTTCAGGAAGATATCTTCTTCTTGCAAAAACAGTTTCAACATAGCCGTTTTCTTTTGCCTTTTCCACAACATCGGTCATATAATCTTTAACACCGCTGAAATGAGCAAGATAGCCTTTAATATAGCTGTCCGCTTCTGCTCTTGTTACACCGATATCTTTTGAAAGGGAAAAAGCTCCTATTCCGTAAACAATTCCGAAATTAACAGCTTTCGCTCTGCTTCTCATAAGCGGAGTTACCATCATAAGCGGCATATTGAACACCTGAGATGCCGTTATTGCATGAATATCGTCGCCGTTATTAAAAGCATCAATCATGTTTTTATCATTTGCCATATGAGCAAGAACGCGAAGTTCAATCTGCGAATAGTCAGCATCAATAAGAACACATCCGTCTTTCGCTTTGAAGAATTTTCTCATTTCTCTGCCAAGTTCAGATCGAACGGGAATATTCTGCAAATTGGGTTCGGTTGAAGAAATTCTTCCTGTTCTGGTTTCTGTCTGATTAAGGTTTGAGTGAATTCTTCCGTCTTCTCCAATAACTTTTAACAAACCGTCACAATAGGTTGATTTAAGCTTTGCAAGAGTTCTGTATTCAAGAACCTTTGCTACAACAGGGTAATCCTGAGCAAGACCTTCAAGAACATCTGCATTAGTCGAATAACCGCTCTTTGTTTTCTTTTTTGCAGGAAGACCCATTTTTTCAAACAGAGCTTCTCCGAGCTGTTTAGGAGAATTGAGATTGAATTCATAACCCGCTTCATCATAGATTTCTCTGACAAATGACTCTATTTTCACTTGCAGCTCATTGCCGAAAACTTCAATCCCTTTTGCATCAACAAGAAAACCTTCTCTTTCCATCGAAGCGAGAACTTTTGACAAGGGAAGTTCAATTTCTTCTAGAAGTCTTCTCTGATTATGCTCATCAATGAGTTTATCAAGATTTTCAAATGCACAAACAAGATAAGCAGTATAAAACGCAGATGCATTATCTTCATCAGGAATTTCAGCGTTTGCATATTCGGCAATAATTCGTTTTAAGTCATATGCTCCCGACGAAGGATTGATAAGATAAGCCGAAAGCATGGCATCGCCTTTTATATTGTTGATTTCAATATCCGCTGAATAATCATAGAAGAATGAATAAATCTGTTTCGAATTATAAGTGTATTTTTCAATGTCTTTTGAAAAAAGGAATTCGGTGCAAAACTCAACATAACCTTCATTTGAAGGATTAACTTTAAGAACGCCCTTGTCAGATGCAAAAAGAAATTCACCGTCTGAAAACGTAAAATATGCTTTACCGATTTTTTTAAGAATATTATATAATAGTTTTAAATCTTCCTGTTCAAAACATTCCGTCGAAACGCTTACGGTTTCCTCGGATTCTTTTCTGATTTCCGACGCCCTAAAATTAAATTTTTCAATCATTTTATACATTTCAAGGTCTGCCAGAAGGCTTGTAGCTTTAATAGCATCAGGCTCAGAAGGAATATAATAATCATAAGATTTTTCAACAGGTGCATCTGTTTTTATTGTGCCGAGTTCACGGCTGAGATATGCTGATTCCTTGTCATTGACAAGTTTATCATGAACGCCTTTTTTGATATCAATGTTATCAATTTCAGAATATATATTATCAATCGAACCAAAACGGCTGATTAAATCCTGAGCTGTTTTCTGACCGATACCCGCAACACCAGGAATGCAGTCCGAAGCATCACCCATGAGAGCTTTGATATCAATCATCTGTTCAGGTGTTACAAAATATTCTTCTTTGATTTTATCACAGTCATATTTTACACTCTGAGGTCTTCCCATCTTTGTTGATGCAAGAAGAACATTAACATTATCTCTGACAAGCTGAAGAGAATCACGGTCCCCTGTTGCGATATAACAAAAATCGCCCTTATTACATCCTGAAGCAAGTGTTCCGAGAATATCATCCGCTTCCCATCCTGGAGCCTCAAGAATTTTATATCCGAGAGCGACAAGCAACTCTTTAAGTACAGGCATCTGTTGTGCAAGTTCAGGAGGCATCCCCTTTCTGTTTGCCTTATAACCCGAATACATCTCATGCCTGAATGTTGGAGATTTAACATCAAATGCAATCGCAACTGCATCGGGAGTTACCTCTTCCTGCAATCTCAAAAGTATATTTAAAAAGCCGTAAATACCGTTTGTGAATTTAGTTCCGTCTTTGGTGGTAAGAAGTTTAATTCCGTAAAACGCACGGTTAAGAATACTGTTTCCGTCCAGCGCTAAAAGTTTCATTCTAAATCACCTCATTTTACAGTATAACATAAATTCTGTAAATTTCATCATTTTTTTTAAAATTATTGAAATTAATTTAATGAAATGATAATATAAACATTAATTAAGATATTCCGAGGAATAACAATGAAGATAAATAACATTGAATTAAACGGTTTTGCAGCTCTTGCCCCTATGGCAGGTGTTGCAGACAGAGCTTTTCGAGAGCTTTGCATTGAATTCGGTGCATCATATGTGGTCACCGAAATGGTCAGTTCAAAAGGTCTGACCATGCATGACAGAAAATCAGATTCTCTAATGTTTCTTGGAGAAACAGAAAAACCTGCTGCTGTTCAGATTTTCGGTAATAATCCGTCAACCATGGCAGAAGCAGCAAAAAAAGCTGTTCAGACAGGATGTTGTGCTATTGATATTAACATGGGTTGCCCTGCTCCAAAAATCGCAGGAAACGGCGGAGGTTCAGCTCTTATGAAAGATCCTTCACTTGCCGCTAAAATTACAGAAGCGGTTGTTGGTGCCGTTGATTTACCCGTTACGGTTAAATTCCGTTCAGGTTGGGATGAAAACAATATAAATGCCGTTGAATTTGCACAAATGCAAGAAAGTGCGGGAGCTTCGATAATAACCGTTCACGGAAGAACAAGAAAACAGATGTATGCACCGCCTGTCAATATCGATATCATCAGACAGGTTAAAGAATCTGTTGAAATCCCTGTTATTGCTAACGGAGATATAATCGATGCATTAACCGCAAAAATGATGTACGATTCAACAGGTTGTGATTTTATCATGGTCGGAAGAGGAGCGCTCGGTGCACCGTGGATTTTCAATCAAATAAACGAGTATATGAAAAACGGTAATATAATTCCCGACCCTCCCATCGAAGAAAGAATGAATATAATGTTAAATCACATTGAAAAGCTTTGTAAATATAAAGGTGAATATGTCGGAATGCGAGAAGCAAGAAAGCATTCAGGTTGGTATATCAAAGGAATTAGAGGAGCCGCCGCATTAAGACAAGAAATCGGTTCGCTCGAAAATATGGATCAACTGAAAGCAATTGCCGAAAAAGTAATCAATGCCGACAGTAATACTTAACAAAATCATATTATTCATTTTGTTAACTTCGCCAAAATTTATTATTTAATGTTTTATACATTGTAAATTATATATTTTTTCGTTAAAATTATTAATCATGTTCAAAGGAGATTAGATTTATGTTTATGACAATTCTTATGAAAATCGTCGGTTTTATTCTTGCAGTATTAACTCCGCTTTTGTCTCTCGTTGTAGCAACTCCTTTTGCTCCGCTTGACAAAAACGTTGATGCCACAGAGGAAAAAGTTGGCGGATTCATGAAAGGTGTTTGCCACGCAGATCCTCAATATGACCTTCTTAATGAAGCAGGAATAGAATGGTTCCGTGATGATATACCTTTCCCTTATAATAATGACGGCACACTCTCTCAGAGTTATATCAATTGGAAAAAAGAAAGTGCTGAATTCGTAAAGAATGGTGTAAGAATTTTTGGTATTACACCCTACCCCGATGATTATATCGCTTACGGACTTGACCCTCGTGATCCTGAAAACAGAGAAGAAATTCAGGAAATCGCAAGATTCTATATGAATGACCTTAAAGGAATTGTCGGAGCATTTCAGGTAACCAATGAAATGGGCATTGACCGTTTCACTCTTCCTCTCACTCTTGATGAAGCGGCAGAATTCATCGGCATGCAGCTTGAAGCAATGTATCCTATCAGAGGAGATGTTATCATCGGTTATAATCTCGGCGGTCTTTCAATTATTTCTCTTCCTTTTAAAATGATGAAATATAATAAGTATTGCGATTATGTCGGTCTTGATATGTATCTCGGTTGCTTTGAACCCGTACTTAAGAATGCAAATCAGTATATAACAATTCTCAATTTTGTAAGAAGAGTTACAAACAAGCCTATTATAATGTGTGAATTCGGTTATATCGGTTACGGTGAACCCAAATCCGAAGCAGATAAAACCGCTATCCTTAAAAAATACGGATATAACAGCGAAGCAGACGCCAGAAAAGACATCGATAATTTCATCAACAACCTCCCCGAAGAAATGAAAGAAGAAATTATTGAAGATTACAGCGACAGAACTCCCGAAGAAAGAGCAGACCTTATTTTTAACGGTGAATATTCAAATCATCTCTATTGTGAACTTGCCGAAGGTTTCGGACTTTACGGTTTTGAACACACACCCGAAGGTCAGGCTGATTTCTACAGATATATCATTCCCAAAATAATGGAAGTTGATTACGTTATCGGCGCATTTGTATATTGTTGGGGTGACAGTGACAGCTGCTATGTATGCGGTCAGGCTGATTGTCCCGTTGAAACAGGCTGGGGACTTGTAGACGGTGTCGGCAGACCCAAACCCTCATACTACGCTGTAAAAGAATCTTTCAAATATGTTACCGTTGAAGAAAGAATCA
This sequence comes from Acutalibacteraceae bacterium, assembly GCA_045631105.1. GTDB lineage: Bacteria > Bacillota > Clostridia > Oscillospirales > Acutalibacteraceae > CAG-177. The sequence continues at coordinate 44,348 of JAZQTZ010000098.1, read as the reverse complement.
TGAATAAAATTGAAAGCGCAAAAAAATACGATCAGGAAACTGTTCAGGAATTAAAAGAACTTTTCGGATTTTAAACTATCGCCGTATCTGCAGTTGCAGGTACGGCTTTTAATTTCTTTTGACAAGATTGAAATCATGTGATAAAATGCAGATAATAACCTGAAAGAAGGTATTATATAATGTTTGATTATTTCAGAATTGCTTGTGCCGTACCCGATATTGAAGTTGCTGATGTTAATTTCAATATCAAAGAAATGAAAAAATATATTGATAAAGCCAAAAATCAAAACGTAGATTTGCTTGTTTTTCCTGAACTCGGAATAACAGGTTATACTTGCGCTGATCTTTTCTTTCAGGATACATTAATAAAAGAAGCAGCGAACGGAGTTAAAGAACTTGTTGAATATAGCAACGGTTCTGATGTTATTATTTCTGCAGGTGCTCCGATTAATATTAATGGTTCGCTTTTTAATTGTGCTGTTATTATTTTCAATGGTATTATTCATGGAATTATCCCCAAAAAATTCATAGCAAATTCAGGTGAATTTTTTGAAAAAAAACATTTTACCTCTTCTCTTAATCTTGATACAGAATATATTTATTCGGAATATTTCGGATTTAACGATGAATATGATATTCCTGTCGGTTGCAAAGTGTTCTGTATCAAAGGCGCAAAAGTCGGATTTGAAATTTGCGAAGATTTATTCTCAGTTTCACCTGTCAGTACAGATTTATGTTTATCCGGCGCAGAAATAATCGCAAATCTTGCAGCAAGCAACGAAACAGTTAACAAACGCAATTTCAGAACAGATATTGTCAAGAACCAATCATTAAAAGGTATCTGCGCATATGCATTCTGTTCAGCTGGAAATAAAGAATCAACATCAGGTCTTGTTTTCTCAGGTCACAGTCTTGTTGCAGAAAATGGCAAGATAATTTCGGATCAAAAAGCAAACATTTCTTCCGATTATATGCTAATCAGTGATATTGATCTCGGCAAAATCCGACACGACAGAGCAGTTAACACAACATTTTCGGATGCAAAAGCATATAATAAAAACAAAATTGAGAATTATTTTTTAACAGATAAAGTATCAAAAGCTGACGGCGAATACACAAACATTTCCAAACTTCCATTTATTCCCTCAAATGAAAAAGACAGAATAATAAGATGTCGTGAAATATTTGATATCCAAGTTGCAGGTCTCAAAAAAAGACTTGAAAAAACAGGTTGCAAGCCTGTTATAGGTATATCCGGCGGTCTCGATTCAACGCTTGCACTTCTTGTTGCTGTTGAAGCAACAAAATCACTCGGGCGACCTGTTTCAGATGTTGTCGGTATTACAATGCCTTGCTTCGGAACAACTGACAGAACTTATAACAATGCTTTATCGCTTATGAATTCACTCGGAATAACAAGCCTCGAAATCAACATCAAAGATGCTTGCATTCAGCATTTTAAAGACATCGGTCATAATCCGAACACATTCGACCTTACCTATGAAAATTCTCAGGCAAGAGAAAGAACGCAGGTTCTCATGGATTATGCCGGCAGAATCGGCGGACTCGTTGTCGGTACTGGTGATATGAGCGAAATGGCTCTCGGTTGGTGCACCTATAACGGCGACCATATGAGTATGTACGGCGTAAACTCAGGAGTTCCAAAATCACTTATCAGATGGATAATCGATAGTCTCCTCAAAGAAGGATATTTTTCAGATAGCATCGAATATCTTGAAGATATAGTTAATACACCCATCAGTCCCGAACTTCTTCCTCCTGATGCAAAAGGAGAAATTGCACAGCAGACCGAAGATATCGTTGGCCCTTATGCACTCCATGATTTCTTTCTTTACTATATTCTTCGCTATGGTTTTGAACCTGAAAAAATATATTTTCTTGCAAAAAAAGCTTTTAAGGATGACTTTGATGCAGAAACAATTTATAAATGGCTTAAAACTTTTTACAGAAGATTTTTTACTCAGCAATTTAAAAGAAGCTGTATGCCTGACGGCATTAAAATCGGTTCTGTAGGCATTTCTCCTGCAACAGATTGGAGAATGCCCTCTGACGCTTGCGCTAATATTTGGCTAAAAAAACTTGAAAACATTAAATAATTTTATCTTCGGCAGGATAATTGTGTCCTGCCGAAATTTTTTAATAGTGAGTGTTTTATTAATAAAACAAAAATCTGCTTTATACCTTTGACAGACCGTTTATTTAATATTTAAATCCGATTCCGGAACTCCCCTTTTTATGGGAACTGTCAGAGATTTCAACAAATAAATTACTCTAAAACCGCAGTTAACTGCGGTTTTTCTTTTTAAGAATTCATATCTTGATTATTCTGTTTAAAATGATATAATAATTTTATAAAAATCATTAGTACGGTGATAAAACATGAAAAAATCTCTGACAATGTTATTATGTGTTACACTTCTTTTTGTTTTTTCTACGAATTTTTCCGTAAGTGCAAATATAACAAATAATGATTTCAGCATTTTCACAATGGAAGCCGAACCTACAAGCGAATTTGGTTTTATCGATTATAAATTTGTTGATGAAAACGGCAATTCCGTCGATAATCATAATAGAGAGGATTTTATTCCTTCAAATAAAAAAATCAGATTTTTTTCACTTTTACCTGAAAAATATGATGCTAGAGCAGACGGATATATTACCGGTGTAAAATATCAGGGTGAATCTGGCAACTGTTGGGCTTTTTCAACCCTTTCCGCTCTCGAAACAGACAGCATTATAAACGGATATGATACATTGAAAAATGCAGATTATTCAGAAGCACATCTTTCATGGTTTTCAGGCAGAAGTCTTTCGGATAACACCGAAGATCCGACTTATGGCGACGGAGTAAACTATGAATCACCGTATTCCATCGGCGGAAACTGGCTCACCGTTTCTGCACCGCTTGCAAGATGGAACGGTGTTGCAAAAGAATCAGACTACCCGTTCAATCCTTATGATATCAGTAAAATGACCGGATATCCCGAAGAAAACAGATATGATACCGGAAGCGGAATTGTTCTGAATTCAACTGAGGTCATGCTCGACATGGACGATACCAAACAATGGATTCTTGACCACGGAAGTGTTACTGCTGCTCTATATTTTGACGAACCTTATTTTAACGAGTCAACAGCAGCGTATTATATGGATACAGCAATCGGTTCTATAAACCATCAGATAACAATTGTCGGTTGGGATGATAATTATTCCACAGATAACTTTAACACCACTTTCAGACCTGATAATGACGGCGCATGGATTTGTAAAAACAGCTGGAGTAAGTACTGGGGTGATGACGGATATTTTTATATTTCTTACTACGATATGACCATTACTTATTTTGCAGGATTCACAGCTAAACCTGTTACTGAAAACAGTAATAATTATACTTATAACGGAACAGGATACAGGGTTTATTTCAATAACACTTCCCCTGTTCAAACCGCAAATGTTTTCACCGCAAAAGGTTGCGAAAAACTTACTTCAATTTCAATCTATACATTAACCAAATACTCAGATGTGACAGTATACATTTATAAAGATATCAGAAATAATTATAAATATCCTAACCAGGGCACTCTTGCTTTATCTATGGAAACATTTATTCCGAGAGAAGGTTATCATACTATTGAACTCGATAAAGAAATTCAGCTTTCCCCAGGATCGATATTCTCCGTTATAATAGAATGTGTAGATCCGAATGGTGTCAGTTATATACCTGTGGAATACAATCAATCAAACGTTGTATTTTCAGCTAAAGCAGGTGAAAGTTTCGTTAATAGCGGCAGAAGCTCTACAACATGGATTGATAACACACAAAGAGGATGGGGTAACCTTTACATTCAGGCATTCACAGAAAACTCTCATTCATACAAAACAGAAAAAACCGAATCAACATGTAAGACTGCCGGTTACGAAAAAACCTATTGTGAATTCTGCGGTAATATAACAAATGAAATCACCTATGCACTCAGCGAACATTCTTACAATAATTGGACAGAATTTGAAATAAATTCTGAAGGAAACACAATAAGCAAAAAAATCTGTTCCGGATGCGGAGATACAATTACAAGAACAAATCGCCAAGGAATAACAGTTGATTTCAATGAGTTTTTTAAAATAATGTTTAATTTGTTCATCAAGTTTTTCAAAATAACATAACAAAAAGAGGGAAACAAACATGAAAATAAAATCTAAAAAATTGATAAAAGCCATTGGAATCGGTGCAGGAATTCTTGGTGGTGCAGGATATATTACATTCCAGGAAATCATGAACAAAAATGCAGTTGTTGCGCAAAAAATCGGCTCAATGTTTGTCGGTGAATCAGGTATACCAGCCGATAACTCTGTTAACGAAGAAAAAATCGCATGGTTTTATAATCAGGTTCTTGAAGAATTTGAAATCACAAACGAAAAAGGATTCAGTCTCAAAGGTTATCTTCTTCCAGCAGATAAAGAAAGTGATGTTTATGTTTTCTGCAGTCACGGTTACAGAGGAAACGGCAGATTTGAATTTCAGAATATGGCAAAATTCTATCACGAAAAAGGTTATAACCTTTTTATTGTTGACCATCAGGCAGCAGGTGAAAGCGACGGAAAATATATTGGCTTCGGTTATCATGAACATAAAGACTGCTTCAGATGGCTCGATTTTATGCGCAATGAATTTGGTAAAAATATTCAGATTATTCTCCATGGCGTTTCAATGGGTTGCGCAACGGTTACAATGATGAGCGGAAATGACAGACTTCCTTCGAACGTTAAGTTTACCGTTGCAGACTGTGGATACACTTCTGCACATGATGAATTTCTTCATAACGCAGGACAGATAAAAGCTCTTGCAAAACCTGTCATTAATATAGCAAGTAAATTTAATAAACTTATTTCTGGATACGAATTTAAAGATGCGAACCCGATTGAAGCAGTTAAGACTGCAAAGGTTCCAATGCTTTTTATTCACGGAAGTATTGACACATTTGTTCCCACAAAAATGGTCTATGAGTTATATAATAACTGCGCAGCAAATGACAAGGATATCCTTATAGTTGAAGGAGCTGCCCATGCAGAAAGCTATCCTGTTGACAGCGTATCTTATGAAGCAAAAATAAATAAATTTGCTGAAAAATATATTAAATAACAGAGGTTTAAATGACTAAAATAATCAATTTTTTTATGAGTTTTATAACGGTTCTGACTCTTGTAAGCGAAGGAATACCTTATATGTTCAGACCGACGCTTGAAGTTGATGCTTCGGTGAGCGAAGGTAAAGTTTCAAGCAGAGCATCAGGATTCCTTTACGGAATTGCTCAGAACGGGGTTCCCGATGCAGCGATGGTTGAAAGCATTGATATTTCAAGCGTTTCACAGAAAGTTATTGACGGTTTACAGCACCCCATCGGCGATGTTGATGAAGCTGCGCAGATGCTTGACAAATGCGATTATATAACCGTTTATCTTCAGGATGCATTTGACACATGGTATTATTGCTGGCAAGAAATTGAGGAACTGAGAAAATCAGGAAATTATAACCCCGAAGAATTTGTAAGAAACCGATTTTATCCTTTGGTTGAAGAAAGCATAATCAAACTTCGCAATAAAGAATATGCAAAAAAATTGGTTATCTGTCCCTATAATGAAACGGATAATGCTGTCTGGTTCGGAACTCCGTCAGAAGACGGAACATGGATGATGTTTGATGATGCTGCAAAAAATCGTTTTTATAATGCATGGAAAGAAACATATGAGCTTATTCATTCACTTTATCCTGATGCTGTTATCGGAGGACCGGGATATTGCGACTATGACAGCTATGAAATCAGAGATTTTCTTGAATACTGCAAATATAACAACTGCCTGCCCGATATAATGATTTATCATGAACTCGGTGAAAAATCGTCATTATTCTGGCAAGATCATATCGATGATTATCGCTACATTGAAAAAAAGCTCGGAATAGATGAAATGCCGATAATCATAACCGAGTACGGCACAATGTATGAATGCGGTGCACCTGCAGATATGCTGAAATATATAACTTGCATCGAAAAATCAGAAGCATATGCAAACGCCGCATACTGGCGTCTTGCAAATAACCTTTGCGATACAGCGGCTGATAATAACAGTCCAAATTCAAACTGGTGGCTTTTCCGCTGGTATGCCGATATGGAAGGTGCGCTTCTAAAATCCAAAATCATTGATATTCTTCATTCTGATTTTGCGAATGTTTTCAAATACGGATATGACCGTTTCCACTACAAAGGATTCAACGGAATTGCATCTTTGACAGATGACGAAGATAAAATTGAAGTAATTTGCGGAGGATGTGATTACACAAGCGGAATATCATTTAAAAACCTCGACAAAACTAATCTCGGCAAAAAAGTCAATATCAAGATTGAAAGTGTATATTTTGAAGGTCTTTCAGGAATAGTCAACTCCCCCATTACGGTTTGTGAATATACCGCAGACGTTATTTTCGGCAGACTGAGAGTTAATATAGAAAATCCCGACCCCACTGCAGTCTACCATATTACTATTACCGAAGACGAAGAAAACAAAGAAGATTATTTCAATGATTCTCTTCCTGTAAGATATGAATTCGAAAACGGCATTCTTTCGGGTCGTTCATATACTTATGACAGCGCATATGCAACAACAGGTCAGCAAAACGGAATGGTCGGCGGACTTGAAAACGACGGCGATTCGGTGACAATAACCTTTAATATTCCCGAAGATGGATATTATGATTTAAAACTCATTTTCGGCAATTCAAACGACGGAACAACTCCTGATGACAGAAAAGATTCGCAGGCGTTAATGACTCTTGACGGAATAACAGAAACAGTTTCATTTCCTAATACAATTAAGAGTGAATATACAGATAAAATAACGCTTGAGCGTTATTTTGAAAAAGGTAATCATTCATTAACTCTTGCCCACAAAAACGGAACGTTTGTTGTTGACAGTATGCTTGTTGAAGCACATAGCGATATCAATGAAATTACTGTTTTATACGACGGTGACAGAACAAATATAAACAATAAATCATTTCTTGCTGTTGCACCCTATGACGGTTTCTATGAAATGAAATCTGTTGAAGCTGAATTTTCAATCGACGGTGCATTCTCTTATACTGATGGAGATTCTGTTATTTATCTTCGCAGAGGTCTTAATTATATAGATATAAAAACAGATAAGAATACCGATTGTATTATTAAATCAACTAAAGATAAAAATTTTTCCCATACAGTTAATGCCGATGAAATGATTCTTTCCGAAACTTCTTTTCTTTCAGATGGATATATTGACGGAATATCATGTGAAGGCGGTAAAGCATCATTTAAAATCAATGTTCCCGAAGCCGGAAATTACAGAATGACTGTTGCCTATTCAAACAATGAGGAAGGCGGAGTACACAGCTACAATGTTGATTTGATTGAAAGATATATAACTGTCAACAGCTATTATAAATTATGGTGCAGAAACACTTACAGTTGGGATACAGTCAAAACCGTAACTATGAATCTTGAACTTGAAGAAGGCGAAAACGAAATAACATTCTCAAATGACGGTTCATTCAGGTTCAACAACAAATTTTCCCATGCTCCGCGTATTTATTCTGTAACAATCAACGATATCTGTGATTAAATATGTCGAAATATGTATTGACAAAATAAGATATCGGTATTATAATAAGATGTCAATTGAATACTCCCTTATTAAGAGCGGCTGAGGGACAGGCCCTGTGAAGCCCGGCAACCTGTTTTTAGAACAAGGTGCTAATTCCTGCGGATTATCCGAAAAATAAGGTGTTTTAGCCCCGCCTAAGACTCCTTGGGCGGGTATTTTTTTGGTAATAATTTTTGTGAGGTATATAAAATGGCAAACTACTTATTCACAACAGAATCAGTAACAGGCGGTCATCCCGAGAAAATCTGCGATCAGATTTCAGATGCCGTTCTTGACGCAATTCTTGCACAGGATCCCATAGGCAGAGTTGCTTGTGAAACATGCTGCACAACAGGCATGGTTCTTGTTATGGGTGAAATTACAACAACTGCAGAAATTGATATTCCTAAAATTGTCAGAGAAGTTGTTAATGATATCGGTTATAATAATGCAGAATACGGTTTCGACTGTAACACATGTGCAGTTATGACAGCTCTTGACAAGCAGTCAGGCGATATCGCTATGGGCGTTGACAGACTTGGTGCAGGCGATCAGGGTATGATGTTCGGTTTCGCTTGCGATGAAACACCCGAATTTATGCCCCTTCCCATTTCTCTTGCACATAAACTTTGCGCAAAGCTTACAGATGAGCGCAAAAACGGAAGTCTTGGTTATCTCCGTCCCGACGGCAAGAGCCAGGTAACAATCGAATATGATGAAAATCATAATCCTGTCAGAGTTCATACTGTTGTTATCTCTTCTCAGCACGCTCCTGAAATTGAACTTGATCAGATAAGAGCAGACATTATCGAAAAGGTTATCAAGACAACAATCCCCGCTTCTCTTCTTGATGAAAATACCGTTTATCATATCAACCCCACCGGCAGATTTGTTACAGGCGGTCCTCAGGGCGACAGCGGTCTCACCGGCAGAAAGATTATTGTTGATACATACGGCGGTTATGCTCGTCACGGAGGCGGAGCTTTCAGCGGCAAAGACCCCACAAAGGTTGACCGTTCAGCTGCATATGCTGCTCGCTATGTTGCCAAGAATATCGTTGCTGCAGGCCTTGCAAAAAAATGCGAAGTTGAACTTGCATATGCTATCGGTGTTGAACAGCCCGTTTCCGTTTTCGTTGACACATTCGGCACAGGCAAGATTTCCGATTCTGAAATTTCCGCAATAGTAAATGATCTTTTTGATCTTTCTCCTGCAGGAATTATCAAGACTCTTGACCTGAGAAGACCTATCTACAGACAGGTTGCAGCTCTCGGTCACATTGGCAGAACAGATATCGACCTTCCCTGGGAAAAGACAGACAGAGTTGAGGATATCAAAAAAGCGGCTAAAATCTGATTTTAGGATGATATAATATGAAATTATCCCTTGTTATTCCTTGCTATAACGAAGAAAAGAATGTAGAACTTTTTTATAATGCCGTAAAAAAAGATTTTTCCGCCGTTAACTTTGAATACGAGCTTGTATTTGTTAACGACGGAAGCCGTGACGGCACTTTTAAAGAGCTAAAAAAACTTTGCGACGGTGATTTACCAGTCAAGATTGTTAATTTTTCACGCAACTTCGGAAAAGAATCTGCAATGTACGCAGGGCTTCGTGAAGCCGAAGGTGAATATGTGACAATTATTGATGCTGACTTACAGCAGCGTCCTTCAATTGCACTTGATATGGTAAATATCCTTGATAATGAGTCTGAGTTTGACTGCGTTGCAGCATATCAGGACACAAGAAACGAAAGTAAAGCTCTTGTTTTCTTTAAAAACTGTTTTTATAAACTTATCAATAAGTTTTCCGATACTGAATTCATTCAGGGCGCAAGCGATTTCAGGACATTTCGCCGTCCCATGGTTGATGCAATTCTTTCAATGGATGAATATTTCCGTTTTTCAAAAGGACTTTTTTCCTGGGTAGGCTTCAAAACCAAGTTCATTCCCTATATTGCTGAAGAAAGAGCAACAGGAGAATCAAAGTGGTCATTTACAAAACTTTTCAAATATGCCATGGACGGTATCTTTGCTTTCAGCACCACTCCCCTGCGGATTTCAACAATAATCGGACTTGTAACAGCACTTTTATCAATTATCTATCTTTTTGTTGTTGTTATTCAGAAGCTCGCATTCGGAATTGATGTTGAAGGATATGCAACAATTGTTGTTCTCATTCTTCTTCTCGGAGGCATCCAGCTTTGCTGTATCGGTATAATCGGCGAATATATTGCAAGGACTTATATTCAAACAAAAAACCGTCCGATTTATATCGCAAAGGATATAATCAAAAATCATAAATACAATAAATAAAAAAGCGGTCAGCATCGAAATGCTGACCGTGTTTTTTATGCGGGATCTTTGAGTTCTCTTTCAAGCCAGATGCATCCGATATCCATCGCGCTATAGATACCTCTGCGCTCTGCCTTTTTGACAATCTTGTCTTTCATTCTGACATCGGGGTCTGTGTTGACAAGCTGAACAACAACTCTGTCTGCAACCTCAACGCCCTTGACATCTCTTGTGCTTGTTATCTGCATAATAACAACATAGGGATCGGACATATAGCCGTAATATATTGTTTTACCGCTTCTGACAAGAGGTCTGCCCTTATACATAAGAAACTTATTCTTTGCCATGTTATCACTCCTTCAAGATAATTACTTAATACCGAGATAGCACTTAACCATCGCCTGAAGAAGTTCGTCTCTGTCGAGCCTTCTGACAAGACTGCGTGCATTGTTATGAGTAGTTATATAGGTCGGGTCCTCGGAGAGGATATAGCCGACAATCTGGCTGATTGAGTTATAACCCTTTTCATTCAAAGCTTCATATACAGCAAGAAGATTTTTCTTCATTTCAACTTCATTTTCATCTTTGATTGAAAATTTTATTGTTTTATCAGTCATTTCGGTCACCTCCGTTACCAAATTATTATATAACATATTTTAAAATAAAACAAGTGTTTTTTATAAATTGTTATTATGCTCTGATATTATGCTCTGAGAGTAACGCCGATTTTGCTGAGATTTTCAAGAATTGTATTAATCCAACTCTGAACTTCTTCCATTTCGAGAGTTCTGTCCATAGCAGCAAAATTGAGTCTTACGGTTACACTCTTGATACCGTCTTTCTCATAGGTATCAATAACCTTTGAACTTTCAAGCTCTTCAAGGCCAAGTGAATTCCAGCATTCTGCAAGCTCGGAATACTTTGTGTTCTCTGCAAGTACAAGTGAAAGGTCATAATAAGTTGACTGCTGAGTGCTGGGTTCTGCAAAATGAATTGATGCAGCATCAAGTGAAGAGAAAATATCCATATCAAATTCAAAGCAAACAGCACAAGCTGTCTTATCGAGCTTTGCTTTGTTTGAAGGATGAAGTGCACAAAGAGTACCGACCTTAACACCGTCGATGAGAATTTCAGCTGTATTTTTAGGATGCTGCCATGCATGAACAGGCGCAATCTTATTATAGCCTGTATTCTTTTGCTTAATTGTACCGATGATGCAGTTTATAATTTCAACAGCCTTAAGATAAGCAGCTTTTTCATTACCGCTCTTATCATAGATAACTGCGCCCAGATGCTTTCTTTCGTTGCAAAGACCGTTTTCATCTGTTCCGTCAACAACTCTGCCAACTTCGAAGATACCGTATTTATCAGCAAAATCCTTGTTCTCCTGAGCCATAACAAGAAGAGTGGGAAGCATTGAGTTACGAAGAACACCGTTATCGGAATTTTCAATATTAAGAACTTTTACATTATCTTCAACATCGATACCGAGCTTCTTAAACTTTCTGCCGTCACACCATACATAGGAATGAACCTCATGGAAACCGTATTTCTTAACAAGGATATCCTTGATTTCATCATCTTCCATTCTTGCGTAGTCATTGGGAACGGGCTTGAGGGGGCTGCTGGTTGTTGAAATATTGAAGTTGTCATATCCGTAAATACGGGTGATTTCTTCGATGATATCAGCCTTTATTGTAACATCCTTGGTTGCTCTCCATGAAGGAACTTTAACAGCATATTCACCGTTATTGAAATTAACATCAAATCCGAGAGCAGTAAGAGTTTTCATAATCTGCTCATCGCTGATGTCGATACCTGTGTAGCGGTCAACATATCTCTTGTCAAATGAAAGAGAAATTTCAGGATACTTTCTGACATATGCATCGGTAACTTTTGATGCAACCTTTGCACCTGAATCGATATCCTTGACAAGTTTTACAAATCTTCCAACAGCAGTCATTGTAAGTTCAGGATCAAGCATCTTTTCATATCTTGCGCTTGCATCGGTTCTGTGACCGAGTCTTGATGATGACTTACGGATGCTTACACCGTCAAAGTTTGCACTTTCAAGAACAACTGAACCTGTATCATCTTCAATTTCAGATTCAAGTCCGCCCATGATACCTGCAATACCAACGGGAGTTTCACCGTTGCAAATCATGAGGGTTTCTTCATCAATGAGTCTTTCAACGCCGTCAAGAGTTTTGAAATTAATCTTCTCCTTGGGAGTTGTGACAACGATATTATCGATTGAATTGCCTGCAAAAGCATGAGTCGGCTGTCCGATTTCAAGCATTATATAGTTAGTTACGTCAGCAAGAAGATTGATACCTCTCATGCCGCAGTAGTAAAGACGGATTCTCATATCAAGAGGACTCTTATTCTTTGTGATATTATCCATCTTAACGCATGAATATCTGTAAACAAGATCTTCTCTGCCAATTGTTACATCGATTTCATTATCGCCTTCATATGAAAGGTCGCCCATTTCAAGAGGCTTAAGTTCTCTGCCTGCAAGTGCAGCAAGTTCTCTTGCAATACCATAATGGCCCCAAAGATCAGGACGGTTTGTAAGAGATTTATTATCAACTTCAAAAATAATATCATCAATGGGGAAAATATCCTTGATGTTTGTTCCGTTTTTGAGTGAAGGATCAAGTTCCATAATACCTGCATGTTCATCACTGAGACCGAGTTCTCTTTCTGAACAACACATACCTTCAGATTCATAGCCTGCAACTGTTGCAACCTTGATTTCGCCGCCGCAAACTCTGCCGCCTGCAAGTGCAAGCGCAACTTTCTGTCCGACTGCAACGTTGGGTGCACCGCAAACAATGTTGCATACCTTTTCACCTGCATCAACCTTAAGAAGATGAAGCTTCTTTGAGTTGGGATGGTTTTCAACGGAGAGAATTTCACCGACTACAACGTTCTGAACATCCTCACCTTTAACGATTATATCTTCAACTTCTGCAGTTGCGAGAGTGAAGCTTTCGATAAGCTTTTTGATATCCAGACCTTCAAGGTCAACATAATCTTTAATCCAGTTAATTGACACAAACATTTCTTATGCCTCCTTGCTTTCTTCGGGTCTGGTGAATGAAACTGCGGTAAACTGCGAAAGTGACTTAAGGTTACCGCTGTTGAAAACACGGATATCCTTAACGCCGTAGGTCATCATTGCAAGTCTGGTCATGCCGAGACCGAATGCAAATCCGATGTATTTTTCAGGGTCAATTCCAGCAGCAATAAGAACATTGGGATGAATCATGCCGCAGGGGCAAAGTTCAAGCCAGCCTGAATCCTTGCAGGAAGGACATCCTTTACCCTTACAGATTGTGCACTGAATATCAAGCTCAAAACCGGGTTCAACAAAGGGGAAGAAACCGGGACGAAGTCTGACGGTTATATCCTTCTGGAAAACTTCGGAGAGCATTGTTTTCATGAAATAAATAAGGTTTGAAATTGAAATATCTTTATCAACCATCATACCTTCCATCTGGAAGAATGTATTTTCATGGCAAGCGTCAATCTTTTCATTTCTGAAACATCTGCCGGGAAAAATGGCTCTGATGGGATTGCCGTTTTCGAGATTTGCAGCATACTTGCGGAGAATTGTATTCTGAGCAGCAGAAGTATGTGTTTTAAGAAGCTGACCTGTGCTGAGATAATAAGTATCCTGCATATCTCTTGCAGGGTGATGTTTAGGAATATTAAGAGCTTCGAAGCAATTGAAATCGTCGGTTATTTCAGAATAATCTTCAATTGTGAAGCCCATGCTGAGGAAGATATTCTCAACTCTTCTCTTTGTGAGAGTAATGGGATGATATGAGCCGAGATCAGCATCTGTAGGCATGGATTCATCGTAGCTTTCTGCGCTGTCAATAAGCTTCTGCTCTTCAAGAGCTTTGAGTTCTTCAAGCTTTGCGGCAATTGCACCTTCAACAAACTGCTTTGTTTCATTAATTGCCTGACCTGCCTCTTTTTTCTGATCGTTGGGAACATTGCGAAGTTCCTGCATAAGAGAAGAAACAGAACCTTTTTTGCCAAGGAATTCAATTCTCAGCTGTTCAATTTCGGCAGTTGCTGTTACTGCAGAAAGTTTTTCTTCAAACAGCTTTTTTAATTCTGCGGTTTTTTCAAACATTTATATCAATCCTTTCATAATTTACAAATAAAAATCCCCCGTCAAAATGACGAGGGACGAAATAAATCCGTGGTACCACCCTGATTCATGACAAATGTCATGCACTCAAAACCCGTAACGGAGGCTACCGTTGAAACCTACTGTTATTTCAGCTTCACCGCTAACGGGTGAACTTCGGTAAATCACTTCACAATCCGCTTTCAGCCGCTGACGGATTTTCTCTTTAGTGAGTGGCTTTTACTTACTCTCCCGATCTCTGCGTTTAAATATCCTAAATAATATAACATATATAATATTAATTTGCAAGTATTATTTTATCATCTCAATAAATTCTTCTTCGCTGATAATTATAACACCCAAAGACTGCGCTTTTACAAGTTTGCTTCCCGCTTCTTCGCCTGCAAGAACATAGCTTGTTTTCTTCGAAACGGAAGAAGCTGTTTTACCGCCGAATTTTTCAATGATTTCACTTGCCTCATTTCGCGAATAATTAGGTAATGTTCCTGTTAAAACAAACGTTTTCCCCTCAAAACGATTGTCAATTTTTTCTTTTTGAGAAACCATATTTACACCGAGGGCGGCAAGAGCTTCAATCTCATGTTTTGTTTGTTCAAGCGAGAAGAAATCTGCAACACTCTGCGCCATAATTCCGCCAAAGCCTTCAATTTCTGCTATTGTTTCAACATCAGCATTCAAAAGGTTTTCCATGGACTCAAAATGCTCAGAAAGAATTTTTCCCGCCTTTTGTCCGACATGACGGATTCCGAGTGCAAAAACAAGCTTTGCAAGGTCATTACTCTTTGACTTTTCAATCGCATCAACAAGATTCTGCGACGATTTATCCTTGAATCCTTCAAGCGTCATGAAATCTTCTTTTTTGAGTGTATAGATATCGCTCGCTTTGGCAAGCATACCGTTTGAAACAAGCTTTTCAAGAACTGCATCGCCCATTCCTTCAATATCCATCGCATCTCTTGAGCAGAAATGAATAAGATTGCGAAGAAGCTGAGCGGGACATTCAGGGTTAACGCATCTGACAGCCGCTTCATCCTCTTCGCGGATAACTGTTGCACCACATGACGGGCAGACAGTCGGAAGAAGATATTTTTCGCTGTTATCGGCGTGCGAAACAACTCTGATAACTTCAGGAATTATATCCCCTGCTTTACGGATAACAACTCTGTCACCGAGTCTTATATCCTTTTCATTGATAAAATCCTGGTTATGGAGAGTCGCCCTTGAAACGGTTGATCCCGCAACAAGAACGGGCTCAAAAACTGCTGTCGGAGTCAGAACACCCGTTCTTCCGACTGCAACCTCAATGTCAATAAGGGTTGTTTCTTTTTCCTCAGGTGGATATTTAAATGCAAGTGCCCATCTCGGGAATTTTGATGTACTTCCGATTTCAGTACGCTGTGCAAATGAATCTGTTTTAATAACCGCACCGTCAATATCAAAAGGTAATGACGAACGAATTTCGCCGATTCTGTTAAGTTCAGCAATAACATCATCAATATCGTTGAATTTATCATAAAACGGAACGGTTTTGAATCCGAGAGTTTTAAGATAATCAATTGATTGCTTATGACCCGTTATTCCATCACCTTGATATTTCTGAATATTAAAAACAAAAATATCAAGATTTCTTGATGCGGTAATCTTCGGATTCTTCTGACGAAGCGAGCCCGCAGCAGCATTTCTGGGGTTTTTAAAGGTCTTTTCGCCGTTCTGTTCCTGTTCCTCAACAAGAGAAGCAAAAACATTTTTCGGCATATAAACCTCGCCTCTGACTTCGATTGTTACATCTTTTTTAAGTCGGAGAGGAATAGAATTAATTGTTCTGAGATTTGCCGTTACATTTTCGCCCGTTATACCATCACCTCGGGTTGAACCTCTGACGAAAACACCATTTTCATATTCAAGCGCAACTGAAAGACCGTCGATTTTCGGTTCAACAACATATTCTGCATCGGAGAAAACCGCTCTGACTCTTTCATCAAAAGCTCTGACCTCATCAATGCCGAATGCATCCTGAAGGCTTTCGAGGGGCACAGCATGAACAACAGGCTCAAAAAGACCGTCTGCACTGCCTCCGACTCTTTGAGTAGGAGAATCGGGTGTAATCAGCTCGGGAAATAATTTTTCAATTTCCGTAAGTTCTCTCTGGAGCATATCATATTCATAATCCCCTATTTCAGGATTATCTTCAACATAATATTTATGACTGTGGTAATTAAGCAAATTTCGAAGTTCCTTTGCTCTTAACTGCGCATTTTCAAATTTCATGGCATTTACCTCAAAATTCATTTTTGATTTTCACAAGTATCTCATCATCTGCAGGACAGAATCTATAATTATCGATTTCATCGGGAGAAATGCTTTTTATATCATTATGTTCAAGCATCCTAACTTCGCCTTCTTCAATTTCAGCGTTAAAAAGAGTAAGATGAATATCTATATCGGGATATGTATGGTCAACTTCCGTAAATATATCTCCGACTTTTATTTTTACCCCTATCTCTTCCATACATTCACGGATAAGACCTTCTTCAAGGGTTTCACCATCTTCGACCTTGCCGCCGACAAATTCCCATTGAAAAGCTCTTGTTTTGCTTTCAGGTCTTTGAAAAATCATAAATTTATCGCCGTCTCTGATTAACGCGGCAACAACTTGTGTTATCTTTTTCATATAAAACATCCTATTCAAGTTCTTTTAATGCTTCAGGGAAAATCTCGACACTTCTTTTAAGTATTCCGTGCATATGCGCAATTGCAGTTCCGTAATTTGTCATAGGTATTCCGCAATCGTTTGCATAGCCCAATCTTGACTGCATTTCACGAGCGTTAAGCATACAGGCTCCGCAATGGATAATCAAAGCATATTTTGATAAATCATCCGGAAATTCACCGCCCGAAGTAAACTCAAATTCAATATTCTTTTTCGTATGATTTCTTACCCAGTTCGGCAACTTTACAGTTCCGATATCGTTGCACTGTCTGTGGTGAGTACAACCTTCGGAAATAAGAACGGTATCGCCGTCTTTGAGTTTATCAAGCATCGCCGCGCCTCGGACTGCAGACACAAGATCACCTTTATATCTCGCAAAAAGAATGGAGAATGAAGTTAATTTTATATCATCGGGAGTAATTTTCGAAACCCTTCCGAATGCCTGAGAATCGGTTATAACAAGTTTCGGCTTTTTGCCCAGCGATGCAAGTGTTTCTGAAAGTTCGGTATCACGGCACACAACCGCTGCAGAACCGTTTTCGAGGAGTTCTCTTATAACTTGTTGCTGAGGAAGAATGAGCCTACCCTTCGGCGCTGATTCATCAATAGGAACAACAAGAACTGCAATTTCACCCTTGTCGATCATATCAGCAACAATTTTTTTGTTATTTTCTTTTTTGGTAAATAACGAAGCGATTTTGTTTTTTAATTCATTAATATTATTTCCGCTTATTGCACTGACATATATTTCATTCTCTTTGCTTACAGAAATATTACCGAGCAAGTCAGACTTGTTAAATGCAATAACATACGGAACTTTTTTGCTTTCAAAAAGTGAAATCAATTCAGAATCAAGAGCTTGAACACCTTTTGTTGCATCAACAACAAGAACTGCAATATCAACAATATTGAGCATCTGTTTTGCACGTCTTACACGCATCTGACCAAGCTCACCCTCATCATCAATGCCCGGTGTATCAATGATTACAACAGGACCGAGAGGAAGAAGTTCCATAGCTTTTTTTACAGGGTCAGTTGTTGTGCCTTTAACATCGGAAACAAGAGATAAACTCTGACCTGTTACTGCATTGACAACACTTGATTTTCCTGCATTACGAAGTCCGAAAAAACCGATATGAATTCTTTCGGCGGAAACTGTATCATTTAAGCTCATAAAATCACCTTAAAATCTGAAGTCGCGGCGGTTTGAATTTTTGATATCTTCAATGTTCTTTTCGGCAATAGCTCTGACTTTTTCACCGGGAATCTTTTTAAGTTCATTATCAATCATTTCATAGCCGATTTTCTGTGTTAAAGGACTTGCGTAGTCAACAAGATATTCGGTCAATGTCATAAGTGCGTTGGGATGACAACAATTAAGAATCTGACCGTTTTTGCAGAGCATCATAAATCTGTCACCCGTTCTGCCTTCTCTGTAACAAGCGGTGCAAAATGAAGGAATATGCTTAAGTTCAATAAGCCAGCGGACAACTTCATCAAGAGTTCTCTGGTCGGAAACATCAAACTGCTCGGAATCGTGAGGTCTTTCTTCTTCGGTATAACCGCCAACGGATGTTCTTGACGCACCGCTTATCTGTGAAATACCGAGATTGAGAGCTCTGCCTCTTACAGCTTCGGATTCTCTTGTTGAGATAATCATTCCTGTGTAAGGAACAGCAATTCTTATGCAGGCAATAAGCTTTTCAAAAAGTTCATCCGAAATACCGTTATCAAATTCTTCGGGATTAATATCATCAGCTCTTTTAAGTCTGGGAACGCTTATTGTATGAGGTCCTACACCGTGAACAGCTTCAAGATGCTCGGCATGCATAAGAAGACCTGCAAACTCGTATTTATAAAGTTCAAGACCGAAAAGAACACCAAGACCTACATCGTCTATTCCGCCTTCCATGGCTCTGTCCATAGCTTCGGTATGATAATCATAATCATGCTTAGGTCCTGTGGGATGAAGTTTGAGATAGCTTTCCTTATGATAGGTTTCCTGGAAAAGAATATATGTACCGATTCCGGCATCCTTAAGTTTACGATAATTTTCAACGGTAGTTGCCGCAATATTAACATTAACACGGCGGATTGCTCCGTTTTTATGATTGATGGAGTAAATTGTTTTTATGCTTTCAAGGATATATTCAATAGGATTGTTAACGGGATCTTCACCTGCTTCAATTGCAAGACGTTTATGCCCCATATCCTGAAGAGCAATAACCTCATTTTTTATTTCTTCCTGAGTAAGCTTTTTGCGTGCAATTGTCTTATTTTTAAGATGATACGGGCAATAAACGCAACCGTTAACGCAATAGTTTGAAAGATAGAGAGGCGCAAACATAACGATTCTGTTGCCGTAAAATCTGAGTTTGATTTCTTCTGCGAGCTTATACATCTGTTCAATTTTTTCAGGAATTTCACAAGCAAGAAGAACAGCTGCTTCTCTGTGAGTAAGACCGCTGCATACCGTTCCTTCGGCAGTTACACGGGGACGTGCTTTTTCAAGAAGAGAATCTATAAGTTCAACATTATTTTTATTTTGTTCAGCATATTCGAGCGTTGCAAGAATTTCTTCATTATTGATAAATTCTTCAGCTTTCAATGATTTGGGATTATAAATTGCCATAAATCATACATCCTTTCAAATTTTTGCAATATAGTCACCTCTGTCGGTTACAATTTTATAACCGATCGAGTTCATTTTTTCTTCAAGTTCCGCCTTACCCTGCGCAGACTCTGCACCGGAGAAAAGCTTATTGTTATATAGTGAATATTTTTTTCTTGTATCAAGCGGAGAAAGATTAGGCATAACAACATTTGCACCCGCGAGAATACCTTTTTCTCTGCCGATCGGGTCAATGCTTCCGAGAGCGGTTGTTGCAGGAAGAAGAATCGACGGAGATATAAGTCTCACAATCGAAAGCAGATAGCAGGTCAGTTCAAGTGAGCCTGCAGGTTTATCATGAAAAACAGTATCTTTATGAGGAATAAACGGTCCGATGCCGCACATTTCAGGTTTGAACTCTTCGATGAATTTCAAATCTTTTGCAATATGCTCACTCGTCTGAAACGGAGAACCGACCATAAAACCGCAACCTGTCTGAAATCCGATTTTATTCAAGTTTTCAAGACATTCCATTCTCGTTTCGAATGACAATTCTTTCGGATGAAGCATTTCGTAGTGAGATTTATCAGCTGTTTCATGACGAAGAAGATAACGGTCTGCGCCTGCATTATAAAGCCTGTTGTAGCTTTCAAAACTTCTTTCACCGAGAGAAAGCGTTATTGCACAATCAGGATACTTTTTCTTTATTTCCGAAATAATTTCACACATTACATCATCGGTGAAAAACAAATCTTCGCCGCCTTGCATAACGAAAGTACGAAACCCGAGAGAATATCCGTTTTCACAACACGATAAAATCTGTTCCTTGGTCAGACGGAATCTTTCGCAGTTACGGTTGCCGCCTCTTATCCCGCAATAATGACAATCATTTTTGCAGATATTGCTAATCTCAATAAGGCCTCTTATATAGATATCATTACCGTAAATTTCTTTTCTGATTTTAACGGCTTTTTCTGCAAGAATTGATGCATATTCTTCGTTTCTGTTATCAATGAGATATTGATATTCCGAAACAGAAAGACTGCGTTCTTTTTCGAGTTTATTAATTAAATTAATCATTATAAATCTTGTTTGAATAAGCCGCTTTAACGCTTATTCCGTCAATGTTTCCTATTCTGCCCGTCATGGTTGAAATAACATCCTGAGGTGCATCAACTGCAAGACTGACGATGCTGATATTTCTCTCTCTGTAGGGCAAACCCATTCTTCCAACAATATATTCTCCGAATTCATGGAGAAGCGAATTGAGCTTTTCAACCGAATCGGTGTTTTCAATTATTATACCGACAACAGCGATCCTCTTTTCCATATTTTATCACTCCAAAACAAAAATAACCGCACCCAAAAAGGCGCAGTTATACTATAAAAAATATTTATAATATTTGCACCTTTCACCCGGAAGGAACAGACCCTTTCCTCATGTCAGGATACATTTATTATATAATTTTTATCACCTTTTGTCAACATCGATGTTGACCAAACGTCTTAAAAGTGATAAACTATCGGATTGGAAGAAGGTAATATTATGAACACTATTTCAAAAACAGAAAATAAAAAAGAAAACAGAATTATTTTCATCTGTTGTCTCGCTTACACAGCAGCTTATGTCGGCAGACTAAATTTCAATGCATCGATTGTAGCAATCATATCTGACCTCGGAGTCACAAAAGCTGAAGCAGGACTTGTAAGTTCATTCTTTTTCTTTGCTTACGGCGCAGGACAGCTTATCAACGGAATACTGTCCCAAAAATATAATGCAAAAATAATGATATTCCTATCACTTATTTTATCATCAGTTTTTAATCTTCTTATGCCTTTGTGCAACGATATATCTCTTATGAAATACATTTGGCTCGGAAACGGAATTGTACAATCGGTTTTATGGAGCACACTTATCAAAACATTATCCGACTTTGTCACCGACAAAAAACTTCCAAAAGCAATCCTTGCAATGAGCACTACCGTTGCAATCGGCACTTTTCTTGCATACGGCATCTCTTCAATCTCTGTTAAAAACGGAAATTGGCAGACTGTTTTCTACGTTGCATCAACTATTGTTTTTATCAGCGCATTCATCTGGCTCTTTTTATTCGGACCTTCAAGAAAACCCGTTTCCGTTGAAAAAACGAACAAATCAGAAAAAATAAAAGCAGGAAAAATAGTTCTTCTTTCCTTATTCCTTGCCGCTTTTGCAGGTGTTGCAAACGGATTCATTAAAGACGGTATAACTACATGGGTACCTTCTGTTTTATACGAAGAATTCGGCGTTTCACAGTCATTCTCCATTCTTTTAACCCTCTGTCTGCCTCTTGTTTCAACACTTGGCGCAGCAATCGCAAAAAAAGTTCACGAAAAGATTTCTTCTCACGCTGCAATGAACCTTATATTCTATTTAATTTCCGCATCACTCTGCGCAGGAATTCTTTTATCACTCAGAATTCATAACATTTTTGTAATTATGATTTGCTTTATCGGAGTTGCCTGCGGAATGGCAATGATAAACAATGTTATAACAAGTATGTTTGCACTTGACCATCGTAAAATGCTCAATGCAGGCTTCGCTGCAGGTCTTCTTAATACATTCTGTTATGTCGGAAGCACAGCAACATCATATACTCTTGGCGCTGTTTCACAAGTCTTCGGTTGGAAAGCTGTTTTTATTATTATGTTATGTGTTTGTCTTGTCGCAGCAACTGTTTGCTGTATCGGATTTTTAAATGAAAAAAAGATGAAAAAAGATAGCTAAAATTCATTTCTGTCATTCTGTTTTAGACTGTATTTAGCAATAGTTTCTTCTGACAACTTTTTATTTACAACTGAAAAATATAAACCGTTTTCATCGGAAAAAGACGACCAAATATACCACTTGGTATCATAATATGTATATTTCGGCTTTAGTTTTCCGTTTTCTGTTAATTCAGATATAATTTCATCTTTATTTTCATTTGGAGAATATACAAAAATTATATCACACATATATTTTATAAAATCTTCAGCTTTGTCTTTTCTGTTACAGGCAAAGCTGATTTTATTTATATCTCCGATATTATCATTATAAAATTCAAAAATATAATCAACTGATTTATCATCATTCACATAATAAATACATTTTTCATTATCATTAATTATATCTGTTATGTTCAAACAATTATTTATTATTGATAATCTTTCAAAAAAAATTTCAGAATTCATTTTTTCCTGAACGGAACATGCATTCAGAAAGGTTACAAACAACAAAATAATACATAATATTTGTTTTCTCATTTGTATTTTTTCCTGACTTTCATATTTACTGCCGAAATGCCGCCAATTGCACCAAAAGCAACAAAAATAACAATAAGAATAAAAATTCCTGTTCCCGATTTTCTGTTATTGATTAAAAAGAGAATCAATGATGAAATAAGAGCTTGTGCTAAACCTGTCACTGAGCCAAATAACGCACCGTTTTTTTTCGTCTTTTTGACAGACATAAATCCGCAAATAAAAGATGAAACTGCAGCAGACAAAATACCAATCGGCATATATAATGATTTTGTCAAAAAATCGGTTTTAAGGGCAATAAATGAAAAAAATGAAATAATGAAAAAAAACATAACAGTTCCGATCAATGAGCAAATTAATATTTTATTATAGTTTAAAGTCTCATTATCTTTCGAACGACTGTTTTTTGAATTATTCGTCATAAAAAAACTCCCCTCGTATTATTGTTAAATAATATGAGAGAAGTTTTTTAATTATTCAAATCAGGAATCAAAAGTGTCGTCCTTTTTCTTGGACTTCTTTCTGTTCTTCTTGCTGTTTTCAGCAGCTTCTTCCATCTTCTTCTGCTTTTCAGCTTCAGCAGCTTCCTTTGCAGCCTGTCTTTCAGCTTCAAGCTTTTCGTTAGCTGTGTTATTCTGTGAAACAGCCCAACGAGTGATCTTCATCTTGTTTCTGTCTGCACCTGTTTCAATGATGAGAGAATCTTCTTTAACGGTAACAACACGACCAACAATTCCGCCGATTGTGGTGATTTCATCACCGATCTGGATGTTGTCACGCATATTCTGTTCTTCCTTCTGCTTTTTCTTCTGGGGTCTGATCATAACAAAATACATTACGCCGAAAAGAGCAGCCATCATGATAACCATTGACATGGGATTTTGCTGACCGCCGGCTGCACCACCTGCTGCGCCGCCTGTCATCTGAGCCATAAGAGTAATAAAGTTCATAGGTATAACCTCCAAAACATAATGCAAATATTATACATTAAGATAAAAAAATATGCAATAGAAATTTTAAATAATTATGATTAAATTCTTGTGTCAAGCAAATCAACGTATTTTGCACGGTATTCTTCGAAAGTTCCGTTATCTATAGCGTCACGGATTTCTTGCATAAGCATATTATAGAAATGCAGATTATGAATTACGCAAAGGCGCATCGCAAGCATTTCTTTTGCCTTGAAAAGATGTCTGATATAAGACCTCGAAAAGCTTTTGCAAGCAGGGCAATTACATTCGGGATCAATCGGCAGAGGATCTTTTTCATATTTTTTGTTATTAAGATTTATTATGCCTTTTTTTGTGAAAAGATGGCCGTGTCTTGCATTTCGGCTGGGCATAACACAGTCAAAAAGGTCAACTCCTCTGTATACCGCTTCGATAATGTTTCCTGGAGTTCCGACACCCATAAGATAACGGATTTTATCGGCAGGCATATGAGGCTCAACTGCTGAAATTATGCGATACATATCCTCTTTGGGTTCACCAACAGCGAGACCGCCGATTGCATAACCATCAAGGTCAAGTTTCGCAATTTCTTTCATATGTTCAACACGCAGATCATCAAAAGTACATCCCTGGTTTATACCGAAAAGAAGTTGATTTTTATTAATTGTATCAGGCAAAGAATTGAGTCTTTTCATCTCTTCCTTGCAACGGATAAGCCAGCGTGTTGTTCTTTCGCAAGACTGCTTTGAATATTCATATTTTGCTGGATTTTCAACACACTCATCGAATGCCATAGCAATTGTTGATCCAAGATTTGACTGAATTCTCATACTTTCTTCAGGACCCATAAAAATATGTTTTCCGTCAACATGAGACTGGAAATAAACACCCTCTTCCTGAATCTTTCTTAATGAAGAAAGTGAAAAGACCTGAAATCCACCGCTGTCGGTAAGAATCGGTCCGTTCCATGCCGTAAACTCGTGGAGACCTCCCATTTCACGAACGAGTTCATCACCGGGTCTGACATGAAGATGATAAGTATTTGAAAGCATAACCTGACAGCCGATTTCCTTTAAATCAACAGCCGAGAGAGCACCTTTGATTGCGCCGCATGTTGCAACATTCATAAAAGCAGGGGTCTGTACCGTTCCGTGAACAGTAACAAACTCTCCCCTTCTTGCGTTGCCGTCTTTTTTCAAAAGTTTATACATAAATTATTCTCCGTAAATCAACATACTGTCACCGAGAGAAAAGAATCTGTATTTTTCTTCAACGGCAACTTTATATGCGTTCATTGTGTTATCATATCCGCAAAATGCACTCACAAGCATAATAAGAGTGCTTTCGGGAAGATGGAAGTTTGTGATAAGACAATCGATACATTTGAATTCATAACCGGGATAAATGAAAATATCTGTCCAGCCGTCATCTTCTTTTATTTCGCCGCGGAATGCAGCAACAGACTCAAGAGTTCTGCAGCAAGTTGTTCCGACTGCAAAAACTCTTCCTCCGTTTTTCTTGGTTTTATTAATCAAATCAGCGGTTTCTGCAGGAAGATGATAATGCTCGGAATGCATATGATGATCTTTAATATCATCCGCTTTAACAGGTCGGAATGTACCAAGTCCAACATGAAGGGTTACGAATCCGATTTCAACGCCTTTTTCTTTGATTTTATTCATTAAATCAGGTGTAAAATGAAGTCCTGCAGTCGGTGCGGCAGCGCTGCCTTCTTCTTTTGCATAAACGGTCTGGTATCTGTTTTTATCCTCAAGCTTTTCAGTTATATAATGAGGAAGAGGCATTTCACCAACCTTATCAATAACCTCAAAGAAATTGCCCTCAAATCCAAATCTGGCAACTCGGTTTCCGTCAGGTAAAACCTCAATTATTTCAGCAGTAAGAATACCTTCTCCAAAGGTGAATTTATGACCGACTCTTGCTTTTTTCCCAGGACCTGTTATAACTTCCCATGTGTCATAGCTCTTCTGATTAAGGAGAAGAAATTCAACAAGTGAACCTGTGTCAATTCTTTGACCGTACATTCTTGCAGGAAGAACCTTTGTGTTATTCAATATCAGACAATCGCCCGGTCTGAACCAGTCAATAACATCTCTGAAATTGCGGTGGATAATCTCTCCGGTTTCTTTATTCATTGCAAGCAATCTTGAGCTGTCTCTCGGCTCAAGAGGGGTCTGAGCAATAAGCTCAGGAGGCAAATCATAGTAAAAATCGCTTCTTTTCATTAAAAATCCTCAAATTATTCTCAAAATTTCCAACATATTTGTATAAATAATTATTTGACTTAATACTCTAACATGTGATATCATCATAATATTATAATAAGTTTTTGTCAAGGTTCATTATGACTAAAATTTAATACAGTTATTTTCTGAAAAGAGGTTAAAGTTATGAAGAATTACAAAGTCGGTATTGTTGGCGCAACAGGCATGGTTGGTCAGCGTTTTGCAACCCTTCTTGAAAACCATCCCTGGTTTGAAGTTGCAGTTCTTGCTGCAAGTCCTCGTTCCGCAGGTAAAACATATAAAGAGGCTGTCGGCGCAAAATGGTGCATGGCAACCGATATTCCCGAAAAGATGGCAGACATGATTGTTATGGATGCAACTGCAGATATCGAAAAGATTTCCGCATCCGTTGACTTCATTTTCTGCGCAGTTGATATGAAGAAGGATGAAATCAAGGCTCTTGAGGAAGCATATGCAAAAGCAGAATGCCCCGTTGTTTCAAACAACAGCGCTCACAGAATGACTCCCGACGTTCCCATGATTGTTCCTGAACTCAACACAAATCACGCTGAAATTATCAATTCACAGAAAAAGCGTCTCGGCACAAAGAGAGGTTTCATCTCTGTTAAATCAAACTGCTCACTCCAGAGCTATGTTCCCGCACTCTATCCTCTCAACAAGTTTGGCGTTAAAGACGTTCTTGTTTGCACATACCAGGCAATTTCAGGCGCAGGCAAAACTTTTGACACATGGCCTGAAATGGTAGATAACGTAATCCCCTATATCGGCGGCGAAGAAGAAAAGTCAGAAAAAGAACCCCTTAAGATCTGGGGTAAAATTGAAGGCGACGAAATCGTTCCCGCAACTTCACCCAACTTCACAGCACAGTGCCTTCGTGTTCCTGCATCAGACGGTCATATGGCAGCTGTTTTCGTAAGATTCGAAAACAAGCCTTCAATTGAAGAAATGAAAGAAATCTGGAAGAACTTCAAGGGTTATCCTCAGGAAGCAGAACTTCCCAGCGCTCCCAAGCAGTTCCTCAACTATTTCGAAGAAGATAACATGCCTCAGACAAAGCTTCAGAGAAACCTTGAAAACGGTATGGCTGTTTCAATCGGCAGACTCAGAGAAGATACTCAGTTCGATTATAAATTTGTTTGTCTTTCACACAACACTCTCAGAGGTGCTGCAGGCGGTGCAGTTCTTATGGCTGAACAGCTTTGCGCACAGGGCTATATTGATTCAAAGTTTTAATTTTGAAAGGAGTCAATTATGAAAAAGACTGTTTTCACCGGAGCCGGTGTTGCAATCGTAACTCCGTTCACGGAAGATAATAAGGTTAATTTTGATAAACTTGCAGAACTTCTTGAGTTCCAGATTGCAAACAAAACCGACGCAATCATTATCTGCGGAACAACAGGTGAAGGTTCAACTCTTGACCATGAAGAACATTCTCAGGCAATCAAATTCACTGTTGATGTTGTTAACAAAAGAATTCCTGTTATTGCAGGTACAGGAAGCAACGACACAAACTATGCCGTTAAGCTTTCAAATGAAGCTGAAAAAGCAGGCGTAGACGCTCTTCTTTCAGTTACTCCTTATTATAATAAAACATCACAGAGAGGTCTTGTTCAGCATTTTAACTTTATCGCAGACAATGTCAGCGTTCCTGTTATTCTTTATAATGTACCTTCAAGAACAGGTGTAAATATAGCTCCCGAAACATATTTTGAGCTTTCACATCACAAGAGAATTGTCGGCACAAAAGAAGCTAACGGAGATATTTCTTCCGTTGCAAAAACAATTTCACTCTGCGGTGAAGATTTCTCGGTATATTCAGGTAATGATGACCAGGTTACAGCACTTATGTCACTCGGCGGTAAAGGTTCAATTTCCGTTCTTTCTAACATCGTTCCTAAAATTGCTCACGAAATCCCCACCAAATATCTTGAAGGCGATTTCAAAGGAAGTGCAAAGCTTCAGCTTGAATATCTCGCTCTTTGCAACGCTCTTTTCAGCGATGTAAACCCCATCCCTGTTAAAGAAGCAATGAATATGATGGGCATGAATGTAGGCGATTGCAGACTCCCCCTCTACAAAATGACCGAACCTGCAAAGGAACATCTCAGAAAAGTTCTCGCTAACTACGGTCTTGTTAAATAATTTATTGAGGTAAAATATAAAATGCCAGGAATTTTATTAAGCGGTTGCAACGGAAAAATGGGCAGAGCAGTAACAATGAGTGTTGCCGAAAACAACGATTGCGAAATCGTATGCGGCGTAGATGTTTTTGATGAATCTCGTTACGGATATCCTGTTTATTCCTCACCCGCACTTATTTCAAATGATATAATTAAAAAAATCGATGTTATTATCGACTTTTCAAACCCTAACGCTCTTGCAGGACTTCTTGAATTTGCTGTTGCAAACTCAATTCCTGCCGTTATCTGTACAACAGGACTTAATGATGCACAGATAAATCTTATTAAAAATGCATCTGCCAAAATCCCCGTTTTCTTTAGTGCTAACATGTCACTTGGTGTTAATCTTATCTGTGAGCTTTCGAAAAAGGCAGCAAAAGTTCTCGGGGATTCATTTGATATTGAAATTGTTGAAATGCATCACAATCAGAAAATCGATGCTCCCAGCGGAACTGCTCTTATGATTGCCGATTCAATCCGTGGTGAACTTGAAGGCGATATCAAATATGAATATGACCGTCATTCAAAGCGTGAAAAGAGAACAAAAAAAGAAATTGGTATCCACGCTGTCAGAGGCGGTACTATCACGGGCGAACATGAGATTATTTTTGCAGGTCATGATGAAATCATAAAGATTTCACATTCTGCAAGAAGCAAAGAACTTTTTGCAACAGGCGGAATAAATGCAGCAATGTTCATTTGCGGTAAAGATGCTGGACTTTATAACATGACGGATATGCTTAAATAAGATTCAGGAGTGAAATGAAATGAAGTTTGTTGATAATATTTTTGTAACAGAAGATGTAACTCTTTTCTCCATTTATGATTCACCTGCCGATATATCCCATATGGCTGATGTTTTTAAAATGATTGCCAATGCAGGAATCGATGTTGATATGATTTCACAATTTCCTTTAAGCGGTGCCAATTCCGGATTTTCATTTACGGTAAGCGACAAGGATTTTGTTTCAGTTCTTGCAATTGCATCCGAACTTCGTTCACGTTCTCCCAAAACAAAAATCAGCGTCAGCAGCGGCAACTGCAAAATCACCGTAAGCGGCGAAGAAATGAGAGGAACTCCCGGTATTTCCGCAGGAGTATTCAATGCTGTTGCAAGCGTTGATGCGGATGTCAGAATGATAACTACATCTGAAATTGAGATTTCAATGCTTATTGTTAAATCTGATGTAGATGAAGTTGTTGAAGCAATAAAAAACGAATTTGCAAAATAAAAAAATCCCCTGATTAAACTCAGGGGATTTTTATCATTATCAAATCAATTTATTTCTGCCCATTGAGCTGTAACAACCAAATCTCTTTCGGGCATTGTGTCAGGAAGTGCAGGATACCAGCTCATAAATACATATCCGTCTTTTACAGGAATTTCGGGAGCGGGAATTGATGAACCAACTGCATAAGATTTCTTGTAAATCAAATCGCCGTTTGTGTCAACATACGATATTGTATAATATGCTAAAGGATCAGGCGGGTTAATGAGATTTTTAAAGAAATCAATTATATCATTAAAGAATCCTGAAATCCCATTGATTATTGTTTCAAAAATACCAAAATCAATTGAAGGAACAGCTATTTCATCACCGCCTGCAAAAGCAGGAACCGCGATTGAAAACAGCATTGTGAATGCTAATAAAAACGCTATAAACTTTTTCATACTCTGCCTCCATGTCCATCCGAAATTATCGGATATATATTTGGTATGTTAATTATACAAATTCAGAAAAAAAATGTCAACCTATCTTTTAAAAATATGATAATTTTTCCTACATGAAAAAATATAAATTGTAATTATAATTTTTTACAAAAGTTTTTTTACGAAAAATATTATAATATATAAATTTACTATTGATTTATGTTTTTTGCGGTGATAAAATAATAAAGTATGATTGTTAATCAATCGCCACTCAATTAGGGGGTTTAAATTATGGAAAGAAAAACAGGCACAATTTCAAGAGGCATTCGTTGCCCTATTATTCGTGAGGGTGATGATCTTGCACAGATAGTTTGCAACAGCGTTATTGAAGCTGCAGAATGCGACGGCTTTGAACTTCGCGATAAAGATGTTGTTGCTGTAACAGAATCTATTCTTGCAAGAAGCCAGGGTAACTATGCAAATGTAAATGCAATTGCAAAGGATGTTAAAGCTAAACTCGGCGGTGAAACAATAGGTGTTATCTTCCCTATTCTTTCAAGAAACCGTTTTGCAATCTGCCTTAAGGGTATTGCAATGGGCGCTAAGAAAGTTGTTCTTATGCTCAGCTATCCCAGCGATGAAGTTGGCAACCATCTTCTTACCTATGACCAGCTTGACGAAGCGGGCGTAAATCCCTACAGCGACGTTCTCACTCTTGCTAAATACCGTGAACTTTTCGGTGAAAACAAGCATGAATTTACAGGTGTTGACTATGTTGACTATTATTCAAAGATAATTAAAGATGCAGGAGCTGAATGCGAAATCATCTTTGCAAATCAGGCAAAAAGCATTCTCGATTATACTGACTGCGTTCTTACCTGCGATATTCACACAAGAGCGAGAACAAAACGTCTCCTCAAAGCTGCAGGTGCAAAAACAGTTTGCGGACTTGATGATATTCTCACATCTTCAATCGACGGAAGCGGATATAATGAAGCTTACGGTCTTCTCGGTTCAAATAAATCAACTGAAGACACAATTAAGCTTTTCCCTGCAAACTGCAATGAATTTGTAAAGAAGACGCAGGAACTCCTTATCAAAGCAAGCGGCAAAAACATTGAAGTTATGGTTTACGGCGACGGCGCTTTCAAAGATCCACAGGGTAAAATCTGGGAACTTGCTGATCCCGTTGTTTCTCCCGGATATACAGACGGTCTTAAAGGTACTCCCAACGAGCTCAAACTCAAGTATCTTGCCGACAATGATTTTAAAGATCTTACAGGCGATGCACTTAAAGAAGCAATTTCAAAGAAAATCGAAGCAAAAGACGGCAGCAGTCTTGTCGGTGATATGTCTTCACAGGGTACAACTCCCCGTCAGTTTACTGATCTTATCGGTTCTCTTTGTGACCTCACAAGCGGTTCAGGCGATAAAGGTACACCTGTAGTTCTTGTTCAGGGATATTTCGACAACTATACAAACTGATATAAATATAACGGAGGTTAAAAATATGAGCAGTAATATCAGACCCGAATCAATGGCACGCATCACCACCCCCGAGCTTGCTAATGCTTTTATTGAAGAGCAGGTTGCAGAAGTTAGAGCCCAGGTTGGAGACAAAAAAGTTCTCCTTGCTCTTTCTGGCGGTGTTGATTCCTCCGTTGTAGCAGCTCTTCTTATCAAAGCAATCGGCAAACAGCTTGTTTGCGTTCATGTTAACCACGGTCTTATGCGTAAAGGTGAAAGTGAACAGGTTATAGAAATCTTTGGAGAAGCACTTGATGCCAACCTTATTTATATTGACGCAACAGACAGATTCCTTGACCTTCTCAAGGATGTTGCTGATCCTGAAACAAAGAGAAAGATTATCGGTAACGAGTTTATCAAAGTTTTTGATGAAGAATCAGCAAAACTCGAAGGCATCTCTTTCCTTGCTCAGGGTACAATTTATCCTGACATCATTGAATCAAAAGGCGTTAAAGCTCACCACAACGTCGGCGGTCTTCCCGAAGATATGGAAATGGAGCTCGTTGAACCCGTAAAGCTCCTTTATAAAGATGAAGTCAGAGTTGTAGGTGAAGCTCTCGGCCTCCCCCATGCTATGGTTTACCGTCAGCCGTTCCCCGGCCCCGGACTTGGCGTTCGTTGCCTCGGTGCTATCACCCGAGACAGACTCCATGCTCTCCGTGAAGCAGATGCAATTCTTCGTGAAGAATTTGACAACTGCGGACTTGCTGAAAAGGTATGGCAGTATTTCATCGCTGTTCCCGATTTCAAGAGTGTTGGCGTAAGAAACGATCTTCGATATGAAGGCTGGCCTGCAATTATCAGAGCTGTTAACACAACAGATGCTATGACAGCAACAATCGAAGAAATCCCCTATTCTGTTCTTCATAAGATTACTGACAGAATTACACACGAGGTTGAAGGCATCAACCGTGTTCTTCTCGACCTCACCCCGAAGCCGATCGGCACTATTGAGTGGGAATAATACAACCAGACGGCACAAGCGTTGATATGCCTCAATCTTGAGGTTTCAAAAATGCTCCGTGGCAACGTTTTGGAAACATTTGAATTATCTGAAAGTTAAGAGCTAACTGATTTTTTATAGTCAGTTAGCTCTTTTGATTTTAATTTTCTTGTTAATTTTAGATTTCAACTAAAGTCACACAGTGAAAAAGCAAGTTTCGATTGTACAGATTTAATATATTTTTTTTGCAATGTGATATTGATTTATACAAATTGCTGCGTTATATTTATTCTATAAAAAATATTGATAGGAAAGAGACTGTTATTAAACTGAATCCTTTTTCCAAGAGGCTTCACAATAAAGGCTCATTTTCCAATTAAAGCATTATCAAAATAACAGGAGTTGATCAGATTGAAAACATGGCAAAAGGCAACCTTTATAATTGTACTTGTGGCATTTATCATCGCATCTGTTACCATTTCATTTATTTCTATGGCAAGAGCTCCGTTTGAATATGAATATCAGACGTCACTTGAGAGCGAATCCTCTGTTGAAGGTTGGGTGCTTTTCGGCTTTAACGGCAACAATTCTACCAAAGAGGTGCATATCGACTATGTCCGTGATGAAAATGGCAACAATCCTGACACCTCAAAGCCTGTTTCGGCAGTAGGTAAATTCACAATGAATACCGATGAATATGTTGAGGTTATTCATATAGGCAAAGATGTAAAATACATAGATGAAACTTCATTTTTCTATTGTAAAGAACTCAAAGCTATAGAAGTAGACGAGGCAAATGAGTATTACACTTCCGTTGACGGTGTTCTTTATACAAAGGATATGAAAAAACTCCTTGTCTATCCAATTATGAAAGAGAACAAAACCGGTAAATACGCAATTCCTGAAGGCGTTGAAAGAATCGGCAAATGCGCTTTCTATAAAAATGAATCTGTTACAGAAATCACCTTGCCCTCAACATTAAAAGAAATCGGCGATATGGCATTTTTCAAGTGCGAAAAATTATCGCTCGTCACACTTCCCGACGGACTTAAAAAAATCGGTTCCGATGCGTTCAGTTACTGTCAGGAAATGAAGCCTGCTATGTTTATTCCTGATTCAGTTAAGGAAATCGGAAGTTTTGCATTCTATTCTTGTTCAAATCTCAAAGAGTTTTATATGGGTGCACAAAGCGAAGAGCAAATAACCTTCGGTGACAGCTGGCTTCCCAAAAACATTAAAAAGGTTGTTATTAATGTTGCCCCAAAGGAACAATACAGCAAAACCCGTGACGATACAAACCAAAGAATAAACGAACTTCTTGAGAAAGGCGGCGAAAACTGATGTCAAAATCCGAAAGCAAAGAGAAAATGAATATTTTTCAGGAAATGAAAAAATACTGGAACACTCCTGCCGAAGGAAAGTATGTTCCGTATAAAGAATATTTTTCAATTTTTGCCGCAGTCGGCGGTGATTATACCCTGGATTATCTCAAGAGCTTCCTTACCTTCGGTACGGGCTGTTATCTTATTGCATATTACTACGAAATTCCTCTCCTTACATTCAGCGCGATAAACGTATTTTTCGTTGCATCAACATATTTCTGGAATCTCCTGACCATGGGTGTTGATGCAAACTTAGGTTTTCTTCCAAAAAGAATTGAACGGAAATATAATGCAGTGTATCTGACCTTTGCGGTTTTAGGTTTACTGATGCTTATATTTGATTTTTCCTTTATTCTTCCTGACGGTATTGCCAACATCATAGATACCCGATGGAAAGGCATCAACAGCTTCAACATTTTCAAAATATTCGGTGCTCATTTTCTCACCAACGGCTGGAGCGGATTCAGAAATATTCTTATCAGAAAAAAGCTTCTCAAAAAGCTCGGCAGATACAAAATTTTCGCATATGCAAACGTTATTCAGTGCCTCATTGTAGTTGTGCTTATTTGTACTCTTCCGCTTTACGAGCTTCCGCTTACAGACAGAGTCTGGACTCTTTATCTTCTTTTCCAGCTTTACACAATATTTAATTATGTCGGCTTTACACAGTCTGTTGCAGATAATATCAGCCCCAACCCGCAAGAGAGATTGTATGTACGTTCATTCCCCGTCAAAATCAGCCATTTTGTTCAGAATATAGTAAATGTTATTCTTCCGACACTTGCAGGTGTAATGTTCCTTGACGGCATCAAGGATATCGGAATGTTCAGATACCTTCTCCCAATATTCTTTGTTGTATCATCGGGAGTTATGTTCATAGGACTTCGCAATATCAAAGAAAGAATTCCGATGCCTCCCATCGAAAACAGGGAATATCTTTCATTCTGGCACTGCGTTTCGGGTATCTTCAAAAACAAATATCTCTGGATTGACCAGATTGCAACCTTGCTTGATTCGCTCGGCAACGGTATGCTCAATATGAAAACAATCCTTCTTATTTATACTTGGCGTGAAACGGGACTTATTTTCTCACTTTGTGAAATACTTTTTAAAATTTCAGGAAATCCCGGAGAATTTCTTGCTCCGTGGATAAGAAAGAAATTCCAGTTCAAACAGCTTATCATTTTCAAATATATCATCTACGCAATCAGAAACGGGGTTTATATCCTTGCCATTCTTTTCCTTGGAAACACACATATTCTTTGCGGTGTTGCAATTTATATTGCAATGTTTTTAAGCAATGTTCTTGAATCTGCTGTTTCAATTGCACAGAAAGATACCAAAATCAGAGTCACCGATTATCAGATGTATATTTCAGGCGAAAGACTTGAAGAATACCAAAAAATCATCACTTGGTTTACAACCCCTATCACGACCCTCGTTTCTCTCATTATTCCGCTTATGTTCTACCGTGTGGGATTCACCTCTGACTGGGATGTGCTTTATATGAGCGATGTAAGAGTTCAGTGTATGCTTATCGGTCTCGGCCTTGACCTTGTGGGATATGTGCTGATGACGCTCCCCTATCTGTTTATGTGGGATTTCACGGACGAAAAGCATGCCCACGTTATGGAAGTTCTCAAACAGAGAGCAGAAGCCGGAAATGCCACAGCAGAAGGTACTTCAGGCGAATTGCAGGATACTGCGGTTAATACAGAGGCTACGGTTGTTTCGCAGAACGAATAACAAAGTGCTTTGAGGTAATCATATGAAATTTATAAATGTTTTACAGAATAAGAGTGTATATGCAGATGGTATCCACGATGATACAAAAGCTTTGCAGGCCTGCATTGATGAACTGAAGGATGGCGGAACAATTTATTTCCCCGATGGTATATATCTCGTTTCAGCTGCACTTATTTTCTATTCAAACCAGCATCTTAAATTTTCGGATAAAGCAACCGTTCTCAGAAGTGATAAAAGTGAACCGCTGACAAAATATCTGCTCGCTTCATATTCCGAACCTGAGTGGGGCGGATATGAAGGCGCACACGACGTTGTTATTTCGGGCGGTATCTTTGATGGTAACAAAAATCTTGATGAACGTATAACCCTTGTGAACACAGTTCATTGCAGCAATATTACCATTGAAAACTGCAGATTTCGTCATTGTGCTCATTGGCATTATATTGAAATTAACGGAACGGAAAACACGACTATTCAAAACTGTGTTTTTGACGGTCCATCATACACATTCAAGACAGATATCCTTTTCAACGAGCAGATTCAGCTTGATATGTCGCGTCACGGTTCGTACGGTCCTGTTTATAACTGTGACGGAAATCTCATTGATTTCAAAAGCGATGATACAGCTTGCCGCAATATTACAATCAGAAATAATATTTTCAAGTGCGACGGCTTTCCAGGTGTCGGACATCACGGTGACTTTGACCACCACAATATTCTTATTGAAAACAACATTTTTGACGGCCCTTCAGGAAGAATCGGCAAAAGCAGAGGCTATATATTCTTCAGACCGATGGTTTATGACCTCACAGTCAGAAACAATGCATTTCTTGCTCCCGAAGAAACCGATTCGCCGAGCTACGGCATAATTCACGAAAACGACGACCCTTCTGCTCTGAAAACGGAAGATAATCTCTTTATCGGCAAAATTGACAAGGAAATCATTAAGGGGATGAAAGAATGAGTTGCAAAGGATACAAGTGGTATTCGGGCGTTCCTCATTGCCACACAGTTGCATCTGACGGCGGTCTAACATTAGAACAGGTTATTGAAAAAGCCAAGAAAAGCAAAATAGATTTTCTTATAATCACCGACCATAATGTTAACTGCAAGGAGTTTCCCGATGTTGACGGGCTTACTCTTATTTACGGTGCCGAGCTGACAAAACACGGCGGGCATTGTAATATGTGGGGTGTCAAAGATGTTATTGATAAAGAAGATTATGAAACCTGCGAAAGCTATGAGGATTTTTTAAGAGTCAAATCAAAGGCAGAAGAACGCGGAGCTATAATTTGTATGAACCATCCTCATTGCAAACAATGCCCGTGGAGATGGGAAATGAAAGCTGAAGATGTGGACGTTCTTGAGGTCTGGAATGCACCGACACACTTTGATAATCTCGAATGCACCGAATGGTGGCACGAGCAGTTAAGGAACGGTCATAAACTGCCCGTTGTCGGCGGCAGCGATTATCACAGAGATTATGTTGTCACCAATCTTTTAACCTGGCCAGTTACCTATGTTTATGCAAAATCAAACTCGCCTGAAGATATTTTAGATGCTATCGTCAAAGGTCGTACCACAATATGCTTTGATGTCGGCACAACCTTTATTGATATCGTCAGCGGCGATTCCGTGCTTGGCGATACTGTTAAACTTACCGATAAAACAAGCGTTACAATCAATGTGAAAAAGCTGCACAGAAAACATAAACTGATTGTTTTTGACCGCGACGGCGAATGCTTCTCATACACGGCAAAAAAGACAGAAGATTATTCCGTTACTTTGCCTGTGAAAAAAGAAGGTTTTATGTGTGCTCATGTTGTTTTTGAACCCGGATTTATATACAGTATAATCCACGATATTGCAATCGCATCCAGAATCCCCGAACAAAAGGGAATGGATTTACCTCCCTTGATTTTTGCTCAGAGCGGCGCAATGTATTTTGAAAAATAAAAAGTTAATTCAGCCTTTTCGAGGTGCTGAAATGAAAAGCAAGAAAAAGAATATACTTATTGCTGTTTCTGTTATGCTTATTCTTGGAATTATCGCAGGCGCTTTGTCGTTATATTTCACAAGATATCATAAAGACGAAAATGACACTGAAGAATTATACAGACAGAATGTTGCTTCCGTCGGCTACGAAAACACTATAGAAAACGCATATCCGTTTACCGATGTTTACGGCATCATCAAAGAGCATTTTGAAGCTGAATTACCTGAAGGAAAAACTGAAAAGAAGGTTGCTGTTATCGGTTACGACGGCTGCCGTGCGGATATTCTTGCAGAAAAGCAGGACAACGGTGCAATAAACTATCTTCTTGATAACGGTGCATCAATCAACCTTACCTATTGCGGCGGCGTGAATTATCCTGCTGAAAACACTCAGGGAACTTCAACTGCACCCGGCTGGTGCTCAATGCTTACGGGTGTATGGTCTGATGTGCACGGAATAACCGGCAACGGAATAACAAAAACAGTTGAACCCAAAATGCTTATGACAACCCTTGTTGAAGAAAATGTTATTGATAACGCTGCATTTATCACAAAGTGGAAGGGTCACTTTACAAACAGCGACTCAACATACAAAGAAGAAAAAGCATATTGCGAAGAAAATAACATAGATATCGATTTCAACCTTCGCAAGAATAAAACAGATATTCACACAGGCGCCCTGGAAGAAATAACAAGCACAGATTGCGCAGATTTTGTGTTTATTATTTATGAAAACACTGATTCTGCAGGTCACGATTTCGGATTTACGTTCAATAACCATGTTTATAAAGACGGATTCAGAACCGAAGATAATTACGGCTACGAAGTGATTAAGGCTATTGAAGCAAGAGAAGCCTATGATACGGAAGACTGGCTTATTATCGTTACTTCAGACCACGGCGGAATCGGCACTGGTCACGGCGGACCGAGCATTCAGGAAAGAATGACATTTGTCGTTATGAACAAGAAATGGGACTGATACAAATCGGAACCTCCCTTATATATGCAGGGAGGTTCTTCTTTTAAAAGGAGATCTAACCATGTCAAAAAAATACTCACATGTAATAGTTATCGGCGTTGACGGTGCAGGAAGTTGGTTTAAAGATGCCGACACACCGAACTTTGACAAAATATTTAAAAACGGTGCAATAACATATAAAGCCCTTTCTTCAAACCCCACCATTAGTGCAGAGTGTTGGGGTTCAATGCTTATCGGCGTTGGTCCCGAAATTCACAAACTTACAAACGGTATTGTATCTAATGTTCCCTATGATGTGAGCTCTCCGTTTCCTTCGGTTTTCAGAAGAATCAGAGAAGCCTTCCCTGATGCCGTTCTCGGTTCATTCTGTGACTGGAATCCCATCACCTACGGTATAGTTGAAAACAATATCGGTGTTTCTCACGCCACGGCACATGACACCGAACTGACACCGATTGTTTGCGATTATATCCTTGAAAACAAACCCGACTTCCTGTTTGTTCACTTTGACAGCATTGACGGTGCGGGGCACGGGGCGGGTTACGGACTTCCTGCTTTTATTGAGCGTATCCATGAGGTTGACAAGCTTATCGGCGATGTTTACTCTGCAGTCAAAAATGCTGGAATGCTTGAAGATACACTTTTTATTGTTATTTCCGACCATGGCGGTACCAATGATGAAAACTGCAAGGGCAGTCACGGCGGATGGACAGA
The DNA here is from genome assembly GCA_045631105.1 of Acutalibacteraceae bacterium. GTDB lineage: Bacteria > Bacillota > Clostridia > Oscillospirales > Acutalibacteraceae > CAG-177. The sequence continues at coordinate 5,257 of JAZQTZ010000098.1, read as the reverse complement.
TGAAGAAAAATATGTAACTTTTGCTGCAGTCGGTAGAGGAATAAACAAAACCGAAATTGAAGAAATGAACATTCGTGACCTTGCCGCTATCGTGCTTTATGCTGTGGGCATAGAGCCTCCCGAATTTGACGAAATGGGTTGGACCTCACAAATTCCCGCAGGTTTATTTGCTGATTATAAAGGTGAATACCGTGATATTTCACATCTCACGGGTGCAGCACCGAGAATTTCAAAAACACATCACGAATCTGAGCTTGTTTAAGGAGAAACAATTTATGGATAAAAAATATCGCTCAGCCTCAAATCAGGTCAGGCTGCAGCGATTAAAGGAATGTTCTGATGTAATCCGTTCTGAAGGTGAGGTTTAGGAAAACAATGCTTAAAATAAAGAAAAACATTATTGAAATAGGTCTTGAAAAGCCTTTGAAAATTTTACATATTACAGATTCGCATCTTCCTTTTTATTGCGAAACAGACACAAAAAATATTATAGACAAGGGAAAAACACGTAACGAAAAAAGAAGTGTGCGCAATCTTAAGAAGCTGATGAAATACGGCGAAAAAAACTGTGATGTTATCGTTCATTCAGGAGATCTTATTGATTTTATTTCAAAGCCTTGTGTTGAATTTGCAAGAGAGTTTCTGAAAAACGATAAAATTCTGTTTGTCGCAGGCAATCACGAATATTGTCGATATGACGGTTCAAAAGAGGATATGGCACACCGCATAAAAAGCCTTGAGATAATGGGCGGTGAGCTTTGTGACGGTATGTTTTATAATTCGCATATTGTGGGCGGAGTAAATTTTGTCGGTATTGATGATTCGTTTCATCAGGCAGAATATGAACAGCTTGATTTTCTGAAAAAAGAGGTTGAAAAAGGTTATCCTGTTATACTTTTTATGCACGCTCCTTTATACGAAAAAGAGCTATACAAGAAAAGCTATAAATTCTGGAACGGTGAAATCTGTGTTCTCGGTTCCGATACTATTGCTCATCCCGAGGTTGTCGGAGATATAGCAGAACCGGTCGAATCAACAAAAGCGTTTTATGACTATGCTATTGCTGAACCTCAAATCAAAGCAGTTCTTACGGGGCACCTTCACTTTTCATTTGAGAGCAGACTTCCCGGCGCTACAATGCAATATGTGACCAACCGCGGAGATAAGGGTAACGCAAGAGAAATAACAATAATATAAGCTAAAAAATACATTAATCTGAATTTTGCAAATAACAATACAATTTCATTGTTATTGAATTTTTATGATTTTTCTTGCAAAATTGTATTGGATTAATTATTTTTTGAAGTGAATCAACTTTAAAACGATTATATTCAGTAAATTTGCATGGATACAAATATTTCAAACAACTTGAAAAATGGCGGAAATATACGGATTATCTGCACCGAAAACGAACAAAAAGCATCATTTAACATAACGAATTAATGACCCGCGCCGGAACAGTAATAATACAACCAAACGTCGAAAGCTTTGATATGCCTTAGTTTTGAAGTTTTAACAATGCTTTGTGACAACATTTTTGGCAACATTTGATTAAAATTAAGAGCTAACTGATTTAAAAATCAGTTAGCTCTTTTTGTTGTATTTGAACCCAAGCTCAGCCGTGGATTATGATTTACAATATCTTTTTGCTCTTTCAAATTCTTCCTGAGTTCCGTATCCCTCAGCAAGATTATCATTAATTAATTTTACAATCTCGTCATGAAGCTTATTATTTGCTTCATCAACAGTCATCCCTTTAGTTGAAAAGGGTTCGCCAATTCTTGATGCAAGAGTTTTACTTCTGAATTTATATTCACCGGTAACGGCAACAGGAACCATCATCGCTTCATTTTTGCAAGCAAGAGATGCTGCACCATATTTAAACTGACCCAACAAATCATCTGTTTTGTTTCTTGTTCCTTCGGGGAAGATTCCTAACGCACCGTTATTCGACAGAACAGCATTTGCAGAATCTTTAGCTTCTTCATCATGACCGTTTCTGTTAACACAGATACAACCAGTGAGTTTAAAAAACCACGCAAAAGAGCCTTTGAAATATTCAGATTTCGCCATATAATTAATAGCTCGATGTGTTGCAAGTGCAGCAAGACATTGGTCAAGAACATGTTTATGATTACTGCAGATAACTACAGCACCTTTTTTCGGGATATTACCTTTTCCGAATACTTTAGGACTGTAGTAAAGCTTAAATAAAGTAAGAAGCAATGGAGAAAGCAATTTAAATCCCCATGTTCTTGGCTTTTTAGCCATCAGCAAACAGCCTCCTTCGCACTTTCCTTCTGAAGCTTCATAAAATCAATCTTATTGTACGCTGTTTTGGGAAGAAGGTCAACAAATTCATATTTATAAGGAACGCTGTAATGCATAAGCTTCTTTTTGCAGTATTCACGGATTTCCTCGATGGTATCATCATTTTTTTCTTTTCCGTTTCGAAGAACAATATAAGCTTTTGCAACCTCTTTTTTATACTGATGAGGAATCGAAACAACAACGCATTTATCAACAAAATCAAGCTCTTCAATAACACTTTCAATTTGAGTAGGATAGACATTGAAGCCTGATGTTATCATCATTCTCTTCAATCTGAGCTTATAATTAACAAAGCCGTCCTTATCAATTGCTGCCATATCTCCTGTATGAAGCCATGTTTTTCCGTCTTCATGAGTGCGAAGAGCGTTAGCTGTTTCTTCGGGATTATTTCTGTAACCAATCATAACTGTAGGACCGCTGACACAAAGTTCACCGTCTTCTCCGGCAGGAAGAACATTAATTGTACCCGGTTCAACAACACACATTTCTGTTCCGACAAGAGGTTTGCCGATTGTTCTTGATTTATAATTCTCACCAACAGAAAGACAAAGAGCTGCAAGACCTTCAGTCATGCCATAGCCTTCACAGATTTTAATGTTTGAATTATGTGCAGCTAAAAAATCATTAACACTTTTTTCAAGCTTTTCAGGCAATGTATCACCGCCGCTGACTGCATATTTAAGGAATGAATAATCAATCTTATCTGTTCCCTTTGATTTAAGAAGAGCGTCATAAAGAGTAGGAACGCCGAAAATCATTGTAGGTTTATGTTTCTTAAGAACGCTTGCAAATTGCTTTGCGTTAAACTGAGGAATAAGAATCGAACAAGCGCCAAAACAGAACGAAACATGAACACACACGCCCAAGCCAAAACCGTGAAAAATCGGAAGAATAGCAAGAATCTTATCACCTGATTTAACATCTCTCAAGGTGAGAACAGCCTGAATTCCGAATGCATTGAAATTGAAGTTTGAAAGCATAATATCCTTGGGAGTTCCTGTTGTGCCGCCGCTGTGAAGTATAATCGAAACCTCTTTATTTTCTTCGCCATGAGGAATGTATTCGGCAACATTTCGTGATTCAAGTGCAAATTCATTCCAGGACATATATCTGACATCAGATTTATTATATTTGAAATTCTTAATAGTCTTAATGCCATAAAGAAATTTCATTATGGAAGGCATTGACTCGGCAGGCGAAGCAACAATAACTTTTCTGACAGGAGTTTTATCAATAATATTCGAAAGTTTTTCGGTACAAATATTAACACAAAGAACAACTTTGCTTTCAACTCTATTGATATGATTCATGATTTCTTCCTGTGCAGAAAGAGGATGAAGAATATTTGCAACTGCACCGATTCTGTTAAGCGCATAAATGCTTATAACAGCCTCGGGAGTATTAGGCATAATAATAGTTACAATATCCCCTTTTCGAATGCCGAGGGAATAATATGCACCTGAAATATTCTCTATTTTTTCAACCAGTTTTTTATAAGTGCATTTCGTTCCGAAATATTCATATGCAAGAGAGTCAGGCTGATTATCAGCGGTAATTTTGAGCATTCCAAACATAGAAACATCAGGAACATCAAATCCGAGATAAGAACTTTTGTTTTCAAACTTTAAAAACGGATTAGCGATTAAATCTTTCATTTTATACCTCAAATAACATTAACGTCTTGTTTTATATTTTTTGCAAATAAATATGTTCCTACTGCCAAAAAAGCAACTGCTGATGCAACTGCAACATATTTACGGGGCAATTCCTTGCGATTTTCACTTCCATGAAGTAAACAGTCAATAATCTGTTCTTTTTTTGATTCGGAAAGCGAAAGAGATCCCATCACTTTTATAAATTCATTTAATTCTCGTTCAATCATAATAACTGCTCCTTTTCATATTCTCTTTTTAACAGCTCTCTGCCTTTTTGAAGTCTTTTTCTGACTGTATCTTCATTGATATCAATAATCTCAGCAATTTCCTTGCTCTTATATCCTTCAACATAATATAATGTCATTACGACTTTATATTTCGATGGAAGATTCATGATAAATTCAAAGGTTTCAAAATCATCCTGAGAAATTCCGATATTTTCAATATCATCAATGTTGACTGTTTCTCTGCGAAGTCTGAACATAAGCATATTTTTGCTGATATTCGCCGAAACCTTAATAAGCCAGGCTTTGCAATGTTCTTCATCATTAAATTCGGGTGACTTTGTCAAATATTTCAGAAAAGTTTCTTGAACAGCATCCTCAGCATCTTGAACATTGCAGAGAATACAATATGATATTCTGAAAATCAATGAGCCGTATTTATCGACAAGCATCTTGATTTCTTCATCCGATTTTATTTTTTTAATTGTCAATCTCAGGAACACCTCCTTTTATAATTCCCCATATTATTAAACAAATAAAATTATATAAATGTGATTTTTATTTTGTAAACAATTTGTAAACAAAATACAAAGGATATTAAAAATAAAAACTTGACATAAATCGTCAATTATTTTATTATATATAAGGTTATATATTAACAAAAAAATGTAAAGGAAGTGTTTTTCATTGGATAAGCAATATGAAGCATTATTTACCCCGTGGAAAATAGGTAACGTCGAAATAAAGAACAGAATCGTTATGTGTCCTATGGGCGGCACATCACTTTTCGGTTGGTTCGAACTCGGCGGTTGCCACTTTGACAAGGAAGCAGCAAAGCTTTTCCTTGAAAGAGCTAACAACAACGTTGGTCTTATTATCCCCGGTATTGCTCCTCTTCGCGATACTTTCTGGGGCAAATGGCTCTGGCAGAACCCCAAGATGTTTGAAGAACTCAAAGAATTCATGGATGAAATCCATAAGACAGGCGCAAAGCTCTTTGTTCAGCTCACAGCAGGTATGGGCCGTTCATGGGCTATCACAGAACTT
>JAZQTZ010000097.1:0-51172 GCA_045631105.1 Acutalibacteraceae bacterium | reverse complement strand
GATAACGGTTATTCACATCTGAGCGAAACAGCTCATTATTTCATGGGCGGTCTCCTTAAGCATATCGGTGCACTCTGCGCTCTCACAAATCCCAGCACAAACTCATTCAAGAGACTTGTTCCCGGATTTGAAGCTCCTGTTACTGTTGGCTATGCAACATCAAACAGAAGTGCGGTTATCCGTATTCCTGCTTATGCAAAGAGCCCCGATAAGAGAAGATTCGAGCTTCGTAACCCCGACGCAACCTGCAACCCCTATTTCTGCTATGCAGCTATTCTTATGGCTGGTCTTGACGGCGTTAAGAATAAGATTGATCCCCATGCAAACGGTTGGGGCCCCTACGACGTAAACCTTTATCATCTTCCCGAAGAAGAAAAGGCAAAGCTTCAGCACCTTCCCGTATGTCTTGAGGATGCACTTGATGCTCTTGAAGCAGATAACGCATTCCTTACCGAAGGCGGAGTATTCCCCGCAGAGCTTATCGCTAACTTCATCAAGGCAAAGCGTGAAGAATGCCGCCAGCTTTCCGCAATTCCTCACCCCGCAGAATTCGATAAGTATTATAACCTTTAATAAAATTAAAAAGCATCTCCGATTGGAGATGCTTTTTCTTATATAGTATAATTGTATTTTCCGCCTTTGACGGTTTCTTTGATTTTGTCTGCAAGAATGATTTCTGCATTTGCACCGTCGGGGATTTCGATTGCAACATTAAATCCGCCGTCGGTATTTTTCTTCCATTCAACAGAAAGTCTGCCGAGAGGAGTTTTGATTGAAGCGTTTGTAAATTCGAGACCGCAGAAAAGTTCAGGATTAACCGTGAACGAACGGTAGCCGTCACGGATATTCTTTATGCCTGCGATATGAGTGAAAAGAAATTCATCATAGGTGCCGAGGAAATAATGATTCTGTGAACGTGTGGTTTTTTCCCAGGATTCCCATGCGCTGTCGGCGCCGCATTCAACCCAATATCCCCAACTCGGATATGTTTTCTGAGTGAGAATTTTATAGGCAATATCTGTGTAGCCGTTGTCAAAAAGAACGGGAAGAATAAATCTTGTGCCTGTGCATCCCGTGTCGAGATGATAATCCTTTTTAATGAAGTCATTAACAAGATTTTCAAGAACCGCTTTTCTGTTTTCTTCCTGAACCATTCCGAATGCAAGGGGAAGAAGATTTGAGGTCTGTCTGTAACGGGTACGGACTCCCAGCTCTCTCCAGACGGTTGTCTGATAAATGTTTTTATCCGCAATGAAAAACTTCTCGTTGAATGCTTTGTATATGAACTTTCTTGCTTCTTCAAAAGCTCCTATATCTTCATTTTTTCCGAGCTTATCTGCTATGAACATCATTGATTCAAGCATGCGGTAAATGAATGCAGTGCAGCATATTTCCGCACCTTCCGAGGGATCGGGAAAGATTTTTGCTTCTTCACCGCCCGAGGGTGAAAGCCAGTCGGAAAGACCTCTTGCGCCCCAAACCCAGCCGAGCGATTTCAATTCTTCAATATCATTGAGAGCAAATTGCCTGAGGTTGGGATAAATTTTTTCGGCGTATTCTATGTTGTTACAGTAATTTATAAGCGCTTCAACGGCGAAAACATATATCGTGTTCCAGACGGGAGAATTTCCGACTCCCCAGTTCGGTGTTGGTACTATAACGGGAACTTTTCCGTATTCTTTAAAACAGTCATCCATGATGTCAACAAAGCTCTGCATATATTTATCCATGTTGAAATTGAGCATCATAACATGAAGAGCGCAGTTTGCATCGCCCAGCCAACCGTTTTTCTCCCAAACGGGTGTGTCTGTCGGCTTGCTCTGGAAATTATTGAGAAGAGTGCGTTTCATAATCTCATGAAGATTGTTTATGAACTCATCCGAACAAGAAAATTCCGATATGGGTTCAACGTCATTTGCAATGCGGTATATTTCAATGTTGTTTTCTTTGAATTCACACGGACAGCCGTCGATCTGAATATATTTAAATCCTTTATAGCTGAATTTCGGTTCAAAAATATTTTTACCGTCTGCCGAAACGAAATTATCCTGCTGAATATAGCAGTCGGGCCACCATGCTGCATCGTGTCCTTCATCAATACCTATTCTTTCAACAAAGCCGTTATCCTTGAGCTTTTCGCTGTAGGTAACGGTTATTTTTGCTCCTTCGGGAATATCAAGAGAAATTTTTGCCCAGCCTGTTGTCATTTCGGGTGAGGTTATAACATAACTGCCGTTTGGCATGAGCTTTATTTCTTTTGGCTTTAAAACGGCGATTTTTCTTATCGGAGGCATATCCTGAAGCTTAAGACTTCCTTCGGGTGCATCAACCAAAACAGCGTTTTTCCAGCTGTATTCAGTTCGTCTGAGGTCGTGAGTTTCGCCGTAATAAATGCTGTTTTTGATTATCGGACCGTCATGGGTGACAAGCCATGTTTCGTCGGTTGCAACCGTCTCTGTTGTTCCGTCAGAATATGTTATTACTATGTCGGCAATAAGTTTCGGAGCTGAACGCCATGAAGCTTTCTGCCAATCCCAGACAAAGGTTGTTTCGTTGAAAAAACTGTTCCCGAGCTCAACCGTAACTTCGTTTTCGCCGTTGACAACGAATTCGGTTATATCAAAATCTCTGTATAAAACAGTCTTGCTGTATTGTGTATGAGCAGGATTAAGAAGCGTATCGTCAGGGAGATTTCCGTTTATTTTAAGCTCGAAAAGACCGAGACCGCAGATTTTTATTCTGGCTTCGGATATATTATTTTTCAAAGTGAAAATCTTTCTGAAAATCGGCGCAAATCTGTCCTCGATTGTCATGTCTGTGCCTATCCATTTGCCGAGCCAATTATAGTCCATGTTATCATTCCTTTCGGCGATATATATCTGAATTATAACCCCGCAGGTGAATTACCGTCAAGATATAATTGACAACAACATCATTTTGTTGTAATCTTAATAACAGTAATATAAAAGGGGCTGTGTAGATGATTGCAAAAATAACGGCGTTTTTTATGTCTGTAATTATATTTTTTTTGCAGCTTTTGGGGGTGCCTGTTATGACAACCGAAAACATAACTTACTATAACCTTTCCTATGGTGATCACGAAAGAAATACAATAGATCTCTGCATACCTAAAAATACAGAAAAAGCAGGTCTTATTCTCTATATCCACGGCGGTGGATGGATTATGGGTGATAAGGATGTATACCGTGACAGACTCGCAGAAATCAGCAATAAGTTTGGAATTGCCTGCGCAGCGATGAACTACAGATATGTGTGCGATACCATTGATGTCAATGACATAATGGACGATGTTGATGCAGCTATGGTTTGCATAAAAGAAACCGGCAAAAAGCATGGCGTTGATATAAACCGTTCAATTCTGACGGGTGCTTCGGCAGGAGGGCATCTTTCGCTTCTTTATTCGTATTCAAGGGTTGAAAACTCTGCAATTCCTCCCGTTGCCGTTATGAGCGACTGCGGACCTACAGATCTCACCGATGATTATTATTTTTATAACCCCGAACTTGAAAAAGAAAACGGATTGGGCAAAAAAGAATTTATTTCTCAGCTTCTTTCGTGGACTTGCGGTAAAAAGGTAACCTACGAAACAAGAGCAGAGGCGGTTGAAGAAATCAAGATGGTTTCTCCTCTTTATTATGTAAACGAAAACAGCGTGCCCACAATCATCAATCACGGAACAAAGGATGATATTGTTCCTTTCAGAAATGCGGTTGCGCTTGATGAGAAGCTTACTGAATGCGGAGTTGAGCATTATTTCAATATTTATCCGAATTCCGACCACAGTCTTGCGAATGACCCCGACTGCAGCGAAAAGTCGATGCAGCAGTTCTACGGTTTTATCGAAAAATATCTTTTGGCGGGAGATTAAGCTGATAAACCCGATTTAAATTATGCTTGCAATAATATGACGGATATTATATACTAAACTACAGATTATTATATAAAAGGAATGTTTTGATGCAGTTCATTGTAATGGACCTTGAATGGAATAACACATATGCAAAAAAAGCAAACGGTTATATCAACGAAATCATTGAAATCGGTGCCGTAAAGCTCGATGAGGATATTGAAACCGTTGATACTTTTTCTTGCATTATCCGTTCACAGATTGGAAAGAAGCTTCGAGGAAGCGTCAAGAAGCTGACTCATCTTACCAACGATGATATCAGCGCAGGTATGCCGTTCACAAAAACGTTTTCTCTTTTCAGAAAATGGATAGGAAATGAAGAAACCGTTATTTTTACATGGGGTGACGGCGATGTCCGTGTTTTGCTTGATAATTTCAAATATCTTAACGGAATAAAAGTTATTCCTTTCCTTAAAACATACTGCGATTTGCAAAAATGCTTCCAGAAATACAGCAATGCGGGAAAAGGTCAGCAGACAGGTCTTCTTGCAGCGGCGCAAATGCTTGGAATTGACCCCGAGATGTATATTCACCACCGTGCGCTCGGAGACAGTATGCTCACTGCAGATATTCTCAAAAAGATATATAATACAGGTTTTGTTGAACCCGAATATATCGATTGCAATGAGGATTTTTATTCACGCTTGCTTTATAAAGCAAAGGTTATCCGCAACATAGATAATCCTCTTGTTGACAAAAAGAAGCTTTGCCATAACTGTGAAAACTGCGGAACAGCTTGTGAACAGCTCACAAAATGGAAATTCCATTGTCAGTTCTTCAGAGCTAATTTCTACTGCAGCGAATGCGATTTAACATATTCCGTCGGAATACGCTTCAAAAAGCTTTATGACGAAGTGGAATTCCGAAAAATAGTTTCCGTAAAAGAACCCGAACAGAAAATTGAAACCGAGGAGAATGACTCATGAAAATTCTCGTAACAGGCGGCGCAGGTTTTATCGGCTGTAATTTTATTTATTATATGCTCGGCAGATATGATGACTGCGATATAGTCTGCCTTGATGCGCTGACTTATGCAGGCAATCTCAGAAGCCTTGACGGCGTTAAGGATAATAAAAACTTCAAGTTCGTCAAAGGAAGTATTTCCGATAAGGAGCTTGTTGATAAGCTCTTTGCTGAAGAAAAATTTGATGTTGTTGTCAATTTTGCGGCAGAAAGCCACGTTGACCGTTCAATCGAAAATCCGTTTATTTTCCTTGAAACAAATGTTATGGGAACAGCCTGCCTTCTTGAAGCAAGCAAAAAATACGGAGTTAAAAGATATCATCAGGTTTCTACCGATGAAGTTTACGGAGATTTGCCGCTTGACAGACCCGATTTGTTCTTCACCGAAGACTTGCCTCTGACAACATCAAGCCCTTATTCGGCATCAAAGGCATCTGCGGATTTGCTTACTCTTGCATTTCACAGAACTTACGGCTTGCCCGTCACGATTTCACGTTGTTCAAACAACTACGGACCGTATCAGTTCCCTGAAAAGCTTATTCCCCTCATGATTGTCAGAGCACAGGAAAATGAATCTCTCCCCGTTTACGGCGAAGGTCTCAATGTCCGTGACTGGCTTTATGTTGATGACCATTGCAAGGCGATTGATATGATAATCCGCAACGGCAGGGTAGGAGAGGTTTATAACGTTGGCGGTCATAACGAAAGGCAGAATATTCAGGTTGTCAAAACCATCCTCAATCAGCTTGATAAACCCGAATCTCTCATAACTTATGTGAAAGACAGAGCAGGTCATGACCTTCGATATGCAATTGACCCGACAAAGATTTCGGATGAACTCGGCTGGACACCTGAAACCGATTTCGATTCCGGAATGAAAAAGACGGTTCAATGGTATCTTGATAATGCCGAATGGATTGAAGAAATCAAGAGCGGCGAATATGCGGAATACAGCAAAAGAATATACGGATAAAAAAGAAGCGGTTTGCATCATGCTTGCAAACCGCTTTTTCTTTTATTTTGAAAGACCGTACCAATAAGCAAGAATGAATATCGGTCGGAGAAGAGTTGCTATAAATTTTTCAGCAGGTGTGAGGGTGCAGTTGAATGTTATTGTGCCTTCCGCAATTGAACCGTCTTCGTTGACGAGTCTTGCATGAACATTTGCGGTACCTTCACCGATGCATCTTATCATACCGTCTTTTGAAACAAGGATAACATTCATATTGTCAGAATACCATTCGATTTTTTGGTATGATATACCGACGGGTTCGGTTATAAATCCGATTTCTGTTGTGTCAAAAATTCCGAGTTCAACATCAGGTGCTGAAAGAGAAACGGATTTGACGGTTTTCTTTTTCAGCTTTGAAATTGCATCGAGAATTGCTTTGGTCTGAGTATCAACAACATCCTGTTCGCAGGAATATCTGTTGCTGACATCAACCGTAAGTACCGAATCAAGAATGAAAATATTTTCATAAAGGTCACGGTTTAAGGTTTCTGCAAGCTTTAATGCGTCGTTATATGCCGAATAATCCGCAGGGCGGGTATCCTTTGTGATAACATTGGTTTTTATTGTTGATACCTTTCCTATATCGTTCTGAGTAATAACGCAGTAATAATAAGGAGAAATATCTTCTTCGGTGAATGTATAAGAGCTTGTTGTTGCGCCTTCAATGGGCGTTCCGCCTTCGGTTGAATTGACCGTATTTTTGTGCCATTGATATGTCAGGTTAAAACCTGCAGCGTTGATATAAACCGTTTCGCTGTTTTCGGTAACATAATCGGGAATTTCATTGTAAATGAGAGGAATAGGGATAAATTCATAACCTTTATGCTTTGCATACCGTTCAACAAAAGTGTCGGGTGTGCCGTAAACGATAAGGTTTGAAGCGTTATCCGATGATTCGATAAAATTGTTTGAAAGCAGGATACCGCTGTTGTCGGGCATATCTTCTGTTGTTTCAAGGAAAGCTGCGTCAATAAATTCTATTTTGCAGTTGTTGAATGCATACTTTCCGATGTTTTTGATTCCCGAAATATCGAGGAAGAAAATGTTGTTGCATCCGTTGAAGGTGCTGGACGCAATTTCTTTTACCGAATCAAGATGAATTATTCTGATATTCTTTGAATGGAAAAACATATTGCTGACAGTCGTTTCAAGCTTCGGTGCGTTGAAGTTTTCGAGGCTTGCGGGAAAAGCGGGGATGATAGTAAGATTTGGGTTGAATTTGTTTTCGAATCCCGTCATTTCAGGAAGATTGATTGTTCTGAGCGAACTGCATCCCGAAAAAGCGTTTGAGAAAACAGTTTCCGCTTTTTCAAGGGTGATTGTTCTGAGAGATATACAGTTTTCAAAAGCTCCTGAGTTAATTGTTGTGGCATTAGGTATACTGACGCTGAGAAGATTTGTGCAGGTGCTGAAAGTTCCTGCAGGGATATATGACATCTCTGCGATATCAACCGATGCGAGCGATGCACAGCCTCTGAAAACGTCGTTGCTGAGATTGCTTATTTTATTCGCCGTAACATTTACAAGAGCGTTGCATTCCGAAAAAGCATTCTTTCCGATTTTTTCTATGTTATTTAACTCTGCGCTTGATATTGATGAACCCATAAATGCGCCTTCAGGAATGTTGGTTAGTTTTTTCAGGTTCAACGAAAAGTTTCTTTCTTCAAGAATAAACTGGTTTTTGCCTGCGTTATAAAATGCGTATTCTCCTATATCTGTTAATTCGCCAAAATAAATATTTCTGATGTTTATGCAATCATAAAGTGCGTTTTTGCCTATTTTTGTTGCGCCGAGAGCGGAAACCGTTCTGAGGTTTTTGCAGTTTTCGAATGCGGATTCGCCGATTTCGCTGACCGAAGCGGGCAAAACAACTTCCACGAGATTGCTGTTTGCAAAAGCGCCGTTACCTATTCGTTTGACTTCGATGCCGTTCACTTTTGCAGGAACCGTTATGTTAAGCGCTGAACCTGTATACGAAAGAAGCGTTCCCGATTCGTCAACCGTCAGTTCGGTTTCGTCAGCATAGGGGATGACGAATGCGCTGAAGTTTGAGATTGATGAACGGAACTTACCCTCCGAATATGCAACAGCCAAAAGGATTGTTGTTTTTGAAAGAACAATGGGATTTCCGTCGTAAATTTTAGCGGAAGGATTATTTTTGGAAGGAACAGACCTGTCAGTCGTATAATATATAACAGAATTCGGTTCATCACAGAATATTTCAAGATTGATGTTTTCGGTATAATATGCGGGAATATGTGAAAAACGAGGAGGCTCAGTTTTGCTGATATGTACGGTTCCGTTATTATAATCGGGCATGAAGAGAATGCCGTTGCCGAATTTATCATCTGCATTATATTCATTGATTTCAGCTGCGAAAGTAAGAAGTATTTCTTTGATATCCTCTGCTGATGCCTGAGGTTCAACACCAATCAATGTTGCGGCAGCAGCGGCAACAAACGGTGATGCAAAGGAGGTTCCTTTAACGGTTACAAATCCTCCGCCCATGTTTGTTGTAAGAATGTCAACTCCCGGAGCTGTAAGGTCAACGCCGTTGCCGTAAGAGCTGAAGTTTGAGAAAATATTTTCTTTGTTTATGGCTGTAACCTTGATTACACTTTCATATGATGCCGGATAGTATATTGTGTCGGATGCGTCGTTGCCGGCTGCACCTGTAACAACAATATCGTTTTCTTCGGCGTTACGAATTGCCATTCGGAGAACCTCGCTGTCTTCCTCAAAACCTATGCTGACATTGATAACGTCAACGCCGTCTTTAACAGCGCAGTTGATTCCGGCTGCAACGGTTATAACTGATCCGTTGCCCCATTTATCCATAACTTTATATGGTTTGATATAAACATTGTCAAGAGTGCTGTCTGCAATAATGCCTGCAACTCTTGTTCCGTGACCGTTGTCATCCTTGGAATCGTTTCTGATTCCCGAAGAACTTGTGTTGATTCTGGTGGGAATAATTCTGCCTTCAAGGAAAGGATGGTCGGAGTCAACACCGGTATCCACAACAGCAACAACTGTGTTCTTCGGAACGTATGCGCTTTCGGAAACCGCCTTGTTGAATTTGTCTATACCTATATGTTCAGGTCCCCATGAGAGATATTCTTTTGTTTCGCTGATAACAACAGGATCCTGATTAATGATTGCCGGGTCGGTTATTCCAAGGAGTTTGTCGGGTTCAACATATTCTACACCTGCTCTTGTAGAATAATAACCGTAAGCTTCGGCGGCATCGTTGCTGCTGTCGAACTGAAGAACCCATAAACCGTCGTAACCGTAAACAACTGATGAAGCGTCAAGAGTGTCAATCTTTCCTTGGGATTTAACGATAAGTCTTGCAGTTTCAAAAATGCTGTTGTCGGTATATTCCTTGCCCGGAAGACCGTCGGACTCGTTAACAGACATAAGCAAACCGCCGACTTGATTTGCAAACTCATCAGCAGTAAGATTATTTGTTATATTGTCGATTGAAAACGCACCGATAATGTTAAAAAGCGAAGCGAAGGCTATCAGAAAACCGATAAAAGCAGAAATGATTTTTTTCATTTTGTTTTCCTCCGACAGAACAGCAATGTCCGTTCATTTTTACCGCTTTGAAAATAAAGCTTTTTTCCAATAAGTCAATTATACATTTTATTTTCTGAAAAAGCAATACTTTTTATATAAAAATGACAAAAAAATAACAGTTATACAAGAAATCATATAAAAAACGCACAAGGGCGCAGGTTTATAAGATTTCAGTTGAAAACAAATCGGATGTTTGCTATACTTATTATATAATGTCAGTTCGGAGGTCGGTATGATAAAAGATTTGGTAATCGGAAGCAGGTCTTACAGAAGGTTTTATGAAGAACCCGTTTCGTATGAAACTTTAAAAGAGCTTATAGAAATTGCAAGGTATGTTCCCTCAACGGTAAATTCACAGCCTCTCAAATTTATGCTTGTCAACGATAAAGACGGAAACGCTAAGGTTTTTTCAACCCTTGCGTGGGCGGGGCTTCTTAAGGAATGGGTCGGACCTGAAGAGGGTGAACGCCCCTCGGCATATATAGTTATTCTCGGCGATTTGTCGATAGGTAAAAACAAGCATCTTGATGTTGGTATAACCGCACAAACAATTATGCTCGGTGCGGCTGATAGGGGCCTTGGCGGATGTATGTTCGGAAGCATTCAGCGTGAAAAACTTGCATCTCTTTTTAATATTGATACCGAAAAATATTCAATCGAACTTGTTCTCGCACTCGGTAAACCGAAAGAAGAAGTCAGAATAGTTGACTTGCCCGAAAGCGGTTCAACCGCATATTACAGAGATGAAAACGGCGTACACTATGTTCCCAAACGCTCGGTTGACGATTTGATTATATAAAAATAAGGCTTGCACGTTTTGTGCAAGCCTTGATTATTTTAATGATGGAAAAGACGCATGCCTGTGAAGCACATAACCATACCGTGGTTGTTGCATGCCTCGATAACATTGTCATCTCTGATTGAGCCACCGGGTTCTGCGATATAAGTTACACCGCTCTTTGAAGCTCTTTCGATGTTGTCGCCGAAGGGGAAGAATGCATCGCTGCCGAGAGCAACGCCCTTGATTGTTGCGAGATCTGCCTTCTGTTCTTCCTTTGTGAAGGGTTCGGGTCTTTCGCTGAAATATTTCTGCCATTTGCCTTCTGCAAGAACGTCATCGCATTCGTCGGAGATATAAACGTCGATTGTGTTATCTCTGTCGGGTCTGCCGACTGTGTCAAGGAAGGGGAGGTTGAGAACTTTGTCATGCTGACGGAGATGCCAGATGTCAGCTTTGTTGCCTGCAAGTCTTGTGCAGTGAATTCTTGACTGCTGACCTGCACCAACGCCGATTGCCTGACCGTCAACTGCATAGCATACGGAGTTTGACTGAGTATATTTAAGAGTGATGAGCGCGATAATAAGGTCACGCTTTGCATCTTCTGTCATTTCCTTGTTATCAGTAACAATGTTTTCAAGAAGAGCATTGTTGATTTCGAAATTGTTTCTGCCCTGTTCGAATGTGATGCCGTAAACCTGCTTAACTTCGATGGGAGCAGGAACATAATTGGGGTCAATCTTAACGATGTTGTAGTTGCCGTTTCTCTTGCTCTTGAGAATTTCAAGTGCTTCGGGTTCATAACCGGGAGCGATAACGCCGTCGGAAACTTCTCTCTTGATGAGCTTTGCTGTTGTAACGTCGCAAACATCGGAGAGTGCAATCCAGTCGCCGAATGAACTCATTCTGTCTGTACCTCTTGCTCTTGCATAAGCTGTTGCAAGGGGTGATTCGTCAAGACCTTCGATATCATCAACGAAGCAAGCCTTTTTGAGCTTGTCGCTCATTTTAATGCCTACTGCTGCTGAAGTGGGGCTGACGTGCTTGAATGAAGTTGCTGCGGGCATGCCGAGAGCTTCTTTGATTTCTTTAACGAGCTGCCAGCTGTTGAAAGCATCAAGGAAGTTGATGTAGCCGGGTCTGCCGCTGAGAATTTCGATGGGAAGCTCTGTTCCGTCTGTCATATAAATCTTTGAAGGCTTCTGATTGGGGTTACAGCCATACTTAAGTTCAAACTCTTTCATTTCCGTTCTCCTTATTTATTCTTGTTAATCATTCTGCAGTCATACTTACCTGTTTCAAGGTCAATATAACGAACATAGAGAGAAATCTTATTCTGCTCATTGAGGTTTTCCCAGATAAGATTTGTGAATTCGTCGATATCATCGGGAATTGCAACTCTTTCGGGTTCGCCTGTGAAGGTGGGGATGGGGTTGCCGTCGTGGTTATATGTGTGGATGAAATGACCGAGACCTGCAAGCGAGGGATATGAGAAGGTGTATCTGTTGCAAGCTGTGCCTTCTGCATCAGCACTCTTGAGAATGCTCATTTTATATGAGAAATTGCCGTCTGCAAATGTCATCATGCCGCTGATTCTGGGAGTCCAGTTGGGTGAATCGGGTTCGAATTCTCTTGTTTCAAGAGCCTGCTCGAATGTTTTTCCGTCTTTAAGGAAGTCATAAACGGTGTCTGTCTGGTCGCCGTTGGTAACAATAAGGTTGTTTTCAAAAATTCTGATGGGGGAATAGATGATGAGAGAGGGATCTTCAACCTTTGAAGCGTCAAAGGGATGAATAACGATTTCGTCACCGTTTTCAATGAAAACTCTGTTTCTGCTGTTTTCGCTTCTGCCCATGATGAAATAAGCGGTAACAGCCTTTTTTCCGTCTGCACTCTTACCGATAACGATACCTCTTCCGACATATGTGTTATCTTTGATGTGCTCGCCCATATTGTTGATTTCGTAAATGCCCATTTATATCTTCCTTTCAAATAACATATAAAATAATTTTATTATATATTGCAAATTTTGTCAATAAAATTAAATTCTGATTTTGGGATTTTTCCATTTGCCGCTTGCAACATAAATTGCACCGACGATAATTGAAGCGGCAGATGCAAGTCCTGTTGCAAGACCGATTCCGTTGAAGCCGAGGTCAGTAAGATTTACAATAAGATATGCAAACGGAACTCTGACAAGAATTGAGCTGAAGCAGGCGTTGAACAAAGCGAAATTTGTGTAACCTGCTCCGATTGCAAGCCCGTTCATGCAGAAAACAAACGGAACAAAAATGTAGTCAAGTGCAATGAATCTCATATAATCCGCACCGACTTTTATAACCTCTTCGTTTGTGTCGAAAAGTGAGATAATCTGCTGCGGGAAAAGCTGAACAATAACGAAAACAACCATCGATATTGCGAAGGCGATTCCCATGCCCGTGAGCATGGTTTTCTTCGCTCTCTTTGTGTCGCCTGCGCCGATATTCTGACCCGCCATTGATGAAACTGCACTGCTCATTGCAAGCGCAGGAAGAATGGCGAAGGAGTTAACCTTGCCGCCGATACCCTGACAAGCCGAAGCGATATCTGCATTGGGAAGCGAATTGACAAGAGCTGTTAGGGTAAGGAATGAAAATGAAACAACAACCTGCTGAACCGATGAGGGAAGTCCGAGTTTGAGGAGCATCTTCATTTTACCGCCGTCAATCTTGAAATCGCTCTTTTTGAATCCGTTGAAGAAATTGTTTTTGGCAAGATAAATAAGCGAAAGAACAACGCTGAGTGCTTGTGCACCGACTGTTGCATATGCCGCACCAGCCGCGCCCATTTTGAACGGGCCAACAAGTATTATATCGAAAACTATGTTGACTATTGTTGCGATAAGAACGAAATAAAGAGGTCTTTTTGAGTCGCCCATACCTCTGAGAATTGCGCTGATTACGTTATATGCAAACATGAAAACAAGTCCGCTCATGCATATCATATAATAGTTGTATGCTTCGGTATATGCAACCTCGGGGGTGTTGAGAAGTCTGAGAAGAGTATCTCCGAGAAGAAGCATGACGACCGTGCAGATAACGGCAAGAATCATGTATGACGTGAAAAGAGTTCCGACTGTTTTTTTCTGCTCGTCAAACTTTTTTGCACCGCCGTACTGTGCGATGAGCACCGTCCCGCCGACTGCAAGACCGAATGCCGCACCTGTAACGAGAATGTTTATCTGGCTTCCGATGTTAACGCCTGTAATGCCGTGGGTTCCGCAAAGTCTGCCGACGATAATCATATCTGCAACGGAATAAAATGCCTGAAGAAGATTTGAAAGCAAAAAGGGAATTGAAAATTTGATGAGCTGTTTTCCGACACTTCCTTGTGTCAGGTCCTGCCTGAATTTATCTGCCATTATTTGTTATCCTCCGTTTTGGGCTCCTTCATGGTAAGAGATATTCTCTTTTTAACTGCGTCGGCGGCAATTACCCAAACGGTAACAATCTGTCCGACCTTAAGAACCTCCGAAGGATGTTTTATATATTTGTTTGTAATCTGCGAAATATGAACAAGACCGTCCTGATGAACGCCGATGTCGATGAATGCGCCGAAATCGATAACGTTTCTGACCGTACCTTTGAGTTCCATGCCGGGAACAAGGTCTTTGATATCCATAACGTCTGTGCGGAGCATAGGGGGAGGAAGTTCATCTCTGGGGTCTCTTGCAGGCTGGATAAGTTCTTTAACAATATCCTTGAGAGTGGGAACACCGATGCCGAGCTTTTCCGCAACCTTTTCTTCGCCGAGAGATTCAACCGCCGAGGTGATATCCTTGATTTTTTCTGTTCCTATATCGTCGAGTGAATATGAGAAAAGCTTGAGCAAATCCTTTGCGGCTGAATAGCTTTCAGGGTGAACGCCTGTGTTGTCAAGAACATTCTTGCTTTCGGGAACTCTTAAGAAGCCTGCGCACTGTTCGAATGCCTTTGCGCCGAGCTTGGGAACTTTTTTGAGCTGTGAACGCTCTTTGAACTCGCCGTTTTCATCTCTGAAATCAACGATGTTCTTCGCAACGGTTGAATTGATGCCCGAAACCCTTGAAAGAAGGGGAGCGGATGCTGTGTTGAGGTCAACGCCGACTGAGTTAACCGCATCTTCGATAACACCGTCAAGCGCGGCATCAAGTTCTTTCGGGGGCATATCATGCTGATACTGACCAACGCCGATTGCTTTGGGGTCAATCTTAACAAGCTCTGCAAGAGGGTCCTGAAGACGTCTTGCAATTGAAACTGCGCTTCTGAGCGAAACGTCATACTGGGGGAATTCCTGAGCGGCAAGCTTTGAAGCGGAATAAACCGAAGCACCCGCCTCGCTGACTACCATATATGAAACCTCTGCGTCGATTTCACGAAGAACTTCTGCGGCAAAAATTTCTGTTTCCTTTGAAGCTGTACCGTTACCGATTGAAATGCAGTTTACATTATGCTTTGCAATAAGCTTTTTGATAAGCTCTTTTGCCTGATTTCTCTGAGCATCAGAATGTGTGACATAGATAACGCCTGTGTCAAGAACTTTTCCGGTAGGTGCAACAACGGCAACCTTGCAGCCTGTTCTGTAACCGGGGTCAAGACCGATAACAACCTTGCCCTTAACAGGGGGAGCGAGAAGAAGTTCTTTTGTGTTGAGTGCAAAAACTTTGATTGCGCTTGCGGCTGCGTTTTCGGTAAGCATATTTCTGATTTCACGTTCGATTGAGGGGTAAATCAGTCTGTTATATGCATCTTCGCCTGCTTCACGGACTGCTTCTGTGTAGGGTGAACCCTCGGGATTGAGAGTTGCGCTGATGATAACATTCGATGCTTTGACTGCATCGAGTGTA
This sequence comes from Acutalibacteraceae bacterium, assembly GCA_045631105.1. Lineage (GTDB taxonomy): Bacteria > Bacillota > Clostridia > Oscillospirales > Acutalibacteraceae > CAG-177. The sequence goes on along the minus strand of JAZQTZ010000097.1, from coordinate 36,045 downwards.
ACATTTACTTTGAGGAATTTTTCCTTTTCGCCTCTGTCAATTGCAAGAACTCTGTGGCCTGCAATTGTTTTGACGGGTTCGGAATATTCATAATACATTGTATATACGCTGTCTGCATCCTTGTCTGTTGCTGTTGATGTTACAACGCCGATAACGCTGAAAAGGTTACGGAGTCTGCGGCGGATATCAGCATCGTCCGAAATGTTTTCTGCGATGATATCAAGTGCACCCTTGAGGGCATCTTCTGCTGTTTCAACACCTTTTTCGGGGTCGATAAAGCCTTCTGCAAGCTCAATGGGGGATGCGGAATCAGCATTCTGTGCATAAATTGCATCTGCAAGGGGTTCAAGACCCTTTTCTCTTGCAACGGATGCTCTTGTTTTTCTCTTGGGACGGAAAGGTCTGTAAATATCTTCGATTTCTGCAAGAGTTGAAGCGGCATCAAGCTTTGCGGCGATTTCGTCGGTCAGCTTTTCCTGAGCTTCGATTGAAGAACGAACTTCTTCACGGCGTTTGTCAAGATTTCGGAGATATTCAAGCTTTTCGGAAAGCTCTCTGATAATCTGGTCATCAAGTGTGCCGTGAGCTTCTTTTCTGTATCGTGCGATAAAAGGAATGGTGTTTCCTTCGTCGATAAGATTAACTGTGTTTTCGACCTGCCATTTCTGCAGACCGAAATGCGTGGTAAGTTCCTGAATAATATCCATGGTGTTCTCCTTATTTCTTTAATTGTCTGATATCTTTTCCGAGGAATAACAGAGAAACGTAATTGCCTATTATTCTGGAAGTAACTCTTTGTGTATATTTGTCCTCAAGCTCTGTTTCGGTAAGGTTTGTGCTGATGATAACAGGCTTTGAGCGGTTGATTCTTGTATTGATAATGTTATAAAGAGCTGATGTTGTGAAGCTTGTGGCAAACTCCGAGCCGAGATCGTCGATTATGAGCAAATCGCAGTTAAGAAGCTCTTTTTCTCTCTCTCCGTTACCTGAATATCCGAATTTTTCTCTTTCGAGGGATGAGAAAATATTCTGCGCCGAGTCATAGATAACATTATATCCCTTTTCGGTAACAACATTGGCAATTGCAAGGGAAAGATGTGTTTTGCCCAGACCTGTTGCACCATGCATATAAAGGCTTTCTGATTCGCTGTCAAAATCCTCCGCATAGCATCTGCAGTATTCGGCAACGCTTTTCATTCTGTTCTGAGGTGAAATGCCGAGGTTCTGGTCAACGGGCAGGGGATAGTAGTTGATGTCAAAATTGTCAAAAGTGCATTTTGCGCTTGCGGAAACAGCTGCAAGTTCTTGCTTTGCGGTTTCTTTCAGAAGTGCTTTTCTGCATTCACAGACGTAACCGCCCGAAAATCCCGTGTCGCTGCATTTTTTGCATGTGTAAGGAATGTCAAGATAATCTTCGGGATATCCGTTTGAAGTAAGAAGTTTCTTGATGTTATCCTGAATTGCAAGATTGATTTTTGAAAGCTGATTTATATATTCTTCGGCGTTTTCGCCCATACCGATTCCTTTTATGACCGCAAGACCCGTCTGGGCAAGCTCTGCTTCATATTTTGTTATTTCGGGAATCTTTTCGGAAATTTCAAGCTTTCTTGCAAGCTGAATACGCTCGGCTTTCTTGCGCCTTTTTTCAAGAGTCTGTGCAGCTTTTATATATGTCTGATTGCTGTAACTCATTATTTTTTCTTCCTTTCGTATTTCAACTCGCCGTGAAGCGACTCTGCTTTGAATTTGTCAAGGTCATACGACGCATCTTGACCCGAACCTGTTTTTGAAGCAGGGGTTTTCTCTTTTTGTTCTTTAGATGCTTTTTCAACATCGTCGGGAGTTTTTAATCCTTTTTCATGCCAGCTTGCAAGGATTTTATCTATGTAAGGCATGCTGAGTTTTGCTGTGTGATTCGCCATTTCTTCATATGCAAGAATAATCATGGTGATGCTGAAATTCCATTCGTTGCTCCAACGGCGCAGATATTCTGTCTGTTTAACCGTGGGGCGCGGATTGGTTATTCCTGCATTCTTTGAAAATTCTTTCCATACTGCGTTTGCGTTTTTGAGAGTTGCAATTTGTTCGGCGGCTTTTTCGAGAGTGTCGATCTCTCTTGACCCCCAATCTCTTCCGACTGCTTCAAGATAAGCATAGTTTGATTTGCCGATTGAAACGCAATAGTCAATCATCATGAAAAGAACTTCCGTTGGCAGACCGTAGTGATCATGGAGAAGCAGAAGCGTGCATTGACCGTCATATCCTATTGTTTTTCCGAGAAGCTTTTGCGCTTCATTGAAAAGATGGCCGATTTCAGGTGACTCTTCGATTCTTTCAAGAATTTCTCTGCTTGAGGGTTTCGAAGGTGTAACGGGAGCAATATCTGCTTTGGGCATTTCAACGGGTTTTTCTTCTTTTTTAATCTCAACCGGTGCAGATGAGGGAACGGAAATTTCACCGTTTTCTGAAAGAACACCCATAAGCACCCAATACTGAAGATAATCGGCGGCATCTGATTGATTCATTTTCAATGCTTTGCACATTTCATTTATATCCGGGTTGTCCGTTGAATTGCGGAGAATCCAGAGTAATACCTTAAGCTGGTCGCCGTTTGCCAGACGGATGTGCTTATCCACAATATCCGTAGGTACGGCAAATATTGATTTAAAAAACGAGGGATTAACAGAATAACTCATATCGATTCTCCGTTTCAGAATTTAGCAGTACATATCATTATACAATTTTTTGCGCTGAAATGGAATAAGAAAAGTGCAAAAAAGTCGTGTTTGTGAAATATTCTATATTATAATGTAATAAATCACAATACATTGTGTTTTTGCGAAATGTTAAACACAATAATGTCGGCAAAAGGTACAAAAGAAAAATAAAAAGCCCCAAAAGGGAAGAAAAAGAGACTGCCGAAGCAGTCTCTTAATCATTGCGTTTAAATCAAACGGCTCTTGTAACCTTACCGGAGCGAAGGCATCTTGTGCAAGCGTGAACTCTCTTGGGAGTACCGTTAACAACAGCCTTAACTCTCTTTACGTTGGGCTTCCATGTTCTGTTTGAACGTCTGTGTGAGTGGGAAACCTGAATGCCGAATGACACATCTTTACCGCAGAAATCGCATTTTGCCATGTGTCACACCTCCTTTGTTTTACTCATTAACAGATGATATATTAACAGATTGCAAAGCAAATTGCAAGAGTTTTTTTTATTTTTTTATGTTAATTTTTAAATAATTTAAATGTTTGCGAAAAATATTTAAATTTCCTCTTGCATTTTTAAAATTAATGGTATATAATGCATACAGAACATTTGTTTGACAGGACTTTTTGGAGGTATAAAAATGGCAGATAAGAAGAAAGCTCTTGAAACAGCCCTTGCTCAGATTGAGAAGGCATACGGCAAAGGAACAATCATGCGTCTCGGCGAGAATAACGGTATGAATGTTGAAGCGATTTCCACAGGTTCAATCGCTCTCGATGCCGCAACAGGTATCGGCGGTTTGCCCAAGGGAAGAATCATAGAAATATACGGCCCTGAATCATCAGGTAAAACAACACTTGCTCTTACCGTTGTTGCTCAGGCACAGAAAGGCGGCGGAGAAGCAGCGTTTATTGATGCCGAACACGCTCTTGACCCTGCTTATGCGGCAAATCTCGGCGTTGATGTTGATTCGCTTCTTGTTTCACAGCCTGATAACGGTGAACAGGCTCTTGAAATTGCCGAAGCTCTTGTGCGTTCAGGCGCTCTTGATGTTGTTGTTATAGACTCCGTTGCAGCTCTCGTTCCCCGTTCGGAAATTGAGGGCGAAATGGGCGATTCTCATGTCGGTGCTCATGCAAGACTCATGTCGCAGGCGCTCAGAAAAATTGCCGGTGCCGTTGCAAAGTCAAACACAATTATTATTTTTATAAACCAGCTTCGTGAAAAGGTCGGCGTTGTCTACGGTAACCCCGAAGTAACAACAGGCGGCCGTGCACTTAAGTTCTATTCAACAATGAGAATTGATGTTCGCCGTGTTGAATCTCTCAAAGGTGCAGGCAGCGAAATCGTAGGTAACAGAACAAAGTGCAAAATCGTTAAGAATAAAGTTGCGCCTCCGTTCAAGGATGCTGAATTCGATATTCTTTACGGCAGGGGTATCTCAAAAGAAGGCGAAATGGTTGACCTCGGCGTTAAGTATGATGTAATTCAGAAGAGCGGCGCATGGTTCTCATATGGCGATATGCGTCTCGGCCAGGGCAGAGATAATGTGAGAGAACTGTTCTCGAATTCGCCCGAGCTTGCACAGGAAATTGAAGCGAAAATCAATGCAGCCATGCTTGCAGCTGCAGAAGCAACAAAAGTCAAGAAGCCCTCAAGACCTGTCGTTCCCGCACCTCCCGCTCCGGAACCGACAACAAAAGCAGGAGCAAGAGCAAAGCTTGACATAGTTGTTGACGACGACGAATAATATGAAAATCAGCATAAATCAGGGTAAACAGAATAAAATCCATGTTCTTTGTGACGGAGATTATAAGTTTACCGTCGATGCCGAATATTGGTTCAGCAGCCCGTATCACGGCAAAAGCAATATTGAAGATGAAGAGGAGTTGGCGGCTTTTTTTGAAGCCGTCGGCTCCCGTTGCGCTTTCATAGCAGGTCTTCGGCTGTTATCTTACCGTGACCACAGCGAAAAAGAGCTGATTAATAAGCTGTGTCAGAAAGGTCATAAGAGAGAATATGCCGAGATTGCCTGCGAAAGTCTGAAAAATTACGGATATGTCAACGATGAACGCTATGCGCAAAGCCTTGCCGAAAGTCTTGTTGAAAGAAAAGGAATGAGCATAAGAGGGGTTAAAACCGAGCTTTATCATAAGGGCATTTCAAGGGAAATAGCCGAAAATATTGTCGAAGGACTTGACTTTGACCCTGTTTTGCGTATTATAGATTTAATAAACACCAAATATTCACGCTGTCTGTCGGATGAAAAAGGGATGAAAAGAATGATTTCGTCTCTTCAGCGTCTCGGCTACAAGTGGTCGGATATAAACAGTGCGCTTCGACAGATTGAAATTGAAACGGAGGATTTTGGCGATGTATAAAATCGGAATGATTTCTTTGGGTTGTCCCAAAAACCAGGTTGATGCAGAAAGAATGCTTGCACAGCTTGATAAAAACGGCTTTGAAATTGCAGATTGCTATGAGGGCGTTGATGCGGTTATAGTCAACACATGCGGATTTATCGATGCCGCAAAGCAGGAAGCGATTGAAAATATTCTTGAAATGGCTCAGCTTAAGGAAGAGGGTCTTGTTAAGAAAATTATTGTAACAGGCTGTCTTGCTCAGCGATATAAAGAAGAAATTCTTGCCGAAATTCCCGAAACCGATGCTATTATCGGCATAGGTGCAAACGGAAATATCGCCGATATCGCCAAAAAGGTTATCGAGGGTGAAAAGATTTTTGAAATGCCCTCAAATTCCGAGTTGCCTCTTGTCGGTGAAAGACTTCTCACAACTCCCGAACATTGGGCATATCTCAAAATTGCCGACGGATGCTCAAACCGTTGCACCTACTGCGCAATTCCCTCAATAAGAGGTGATTTCAGAAGCGTTGAATTCGAAACTCTTGTTGATGAAGCAAAGGCTCTTGCAGATGCAGGAACAAAAGAACTCATTCTTATTGCTCAGGATACAACAAGCTATGGTATAGACCTCTACGGAAAGCTCCGTCTTCCCGAATTGCTTGATGCACTTTGCGAAATTGACGGAATAGAATGGATTCGTATGCTCTATTGTTATCCCGATAAAATCACCGATGAACTTATCGAAACAATGGCTCGTCAGCCTAAAGTTCTTCATTATATTGACCTTCCTCTTCAGCATGCAGATGACGGTATGCTCAAAGCTATGAACAGAAGAGGCGACAGCGCTCATATCCGTTCCGTTATCACTAAAATCCGCGAAGCAATGCCTGACGCCGTTATCAGAACAACATTTATTGTCGGTTTCCCCGGCGAAGGTGAAAAGGAATTTGAAAATCTTGCAGAGTTTGTCAATGAAATCGAATTTGACCGTCTCGGATGTTTCTCGTTCTCACCTCAGGAGGGCACACCTGCTTATGATTTTGAAAATCAGGTTGAAGAAGATGTGAAGCTTCGCAGAGGCGAGATTATCATGCAGGACCAGCTCGAAATCGTAACCGTTAAAAACCACGAAAGAATCGGAAAAATATATCGTGTTATCGTTGAAGATTATGACGGCTATTCAGACAGCTATTCGGGCAGAACATATATGGATGCACCTGAAATTGACGGTGTGATTTCTTTCACAACCGAAAATCATTATGAGGTCGGCGAGTTTGCCGATGTTGAGATTATCGGAATGAATGATTATGACCTTATCGGAAAGGATATAAGAAGCTGAAAATGAATTTACCTAATAAATTAACGGTTATCCGTATGATTCTCACACCTTTTTATCTTGCAACAATGCTTATGGAGTTCAGATATCATTATCTTGTTGCTCTCGTTATTTTTGCCGTTGCATCTATAACCGATTTCCTTGACGGTAATATCGCAAGAAAGCGTAATCTTGTCACAACTTTCGGAAAACTCTGTGACCCCGTTGCTGATAAAATGTTAACAACTGCGGCGCTTCTCGCGTTTATGCAGCTCGGTCTTTGTAATATCTGGGTTGTTATGATAATTCTGACAAGAGAATTTCTTGTTACCTCTTTCCGACTTGTTTCGTCGGCGCAGGGCGTTGTTATTCCTGCGGGAATTCTCGGAAAAATCAAAACAGTCAGCCAGATGGTTTTCTCGATTGTTATTATGCTCGGACTGTTTATCAGTGAATTTGTATTATTTGATTTTGAAAAATTCTCACTTGTGTCAAACATTCTCCTTTGGATAACCGCTGTTTTAACAGTTGTTTCGGGAATAAAATATATTGTTGACGGCAAAAAAGTGATTGACTTTTCAAAATAAAAATCATATAATATTATGGATATCATAAATGCTATCGTCGGGAGAGTAACCTCTTTCGGGCATATCAGAGAGGAAGCAGGTAGCTGAAAATGCTTCTTATGCCGATTTTGGTGAAATGCACCCGCCGGCACACAGGGGGAAACAACAGTATCTCTGTGCGTAAGGCTGCGTTAAAGCTGCTCGGTTCGGAGTTTTTCTCCCGACCAATGAGTTATAAACAGGAGTGGAACCGCGTTAATTACGCCTCCGTAGTCAATTGACTGCGGAGGCTTTTTGTTTTACAGAGGTGAATTTATGTTCAAACAACTCAGGGAAGATATTGCCTGCGTCAAGGACAGAGACCCCGCCGCACGTTCGGCGTTTGAAATTTTGCTTCTCTATCCGGGACTCAAGGCGATAAGGCTTCACAGACTTGCCAATAAATTTTATAAGAAAAAGATGTATTTTGCCGCCAGATGGTTATCGCAGCGTGCATCGAAGAAAACGGGAATTGAAATTCATCCTGCCGTTGAGGTCGGAAAAAGATTTTTCATTGACCACGGAACAGGTGTTGTTATCGGTGAAACTGCCGTTATCGGTGACGATGTAACAATTTATCAGGGTGTTACTCTCGGCGGTACTGGTAAGGATACAGGCAAAAGACATCCCACCATCGGCAACAATGTTATGATTGGTGCAGGTGCAAAGGTTCTCGGGCCTTTGGTTATAGGTGATAATTCAAGAATTGCATCGGGTGCTGTTGTTCTTTCGGATATACCTCCGAATTCAACTGCGGTCGGTGTTCCTGCAAGGGTTGTAAAGCGTGACGGTGTAAGAATTGATGAACTTGACCAGGTTCACGTGCCCGACCCCGTTGCTCAGGAAATCGCAAGACTTGAAAATGAAATCAATATTCTCAAAAGTCAATTGGAGGTAAAATAAATGAAGATTTTCAACACATTAACAAGAGAAAAAGAAGAATTCAAACCCATAAAAGAAGGCGAAGCAAAAATCTACGCCTGCGGACCTACCGTTTATAACTTCATCCATATCGGTAATGCAAGACCTATCTGCGTTTTTGACGTTCTTAGAAGATATCTTGAATACAGAGGATATAACGTAACTTTTGTTCAGAATTTTACTGATATCGACGATAAAATCATCAAGAGAGCGAATGAAGAAGGTTCAACCTTTACCGAAGTTTCCGAAAAATATATCGAAGAATTCTGGACTGATGCAAAGGGTCTCAATTTCCGTCCTGCATCAATTCATCCCAAGGCAACAGAAAACATTGATAAGATTATCGAAATCGTTTCGGGTCTTATCGAAAACGGCCATGCATATGAGGTGGACGGCGATGTTTATTTCAGCCCCAAGACTTTCGATGAATACGGCAAGCTTTCACATCAGCCTCTTGAAGAACTTGAAGCAGGCGCAAGAATCATGGTTGGTGATATAAAGAAAGAACCCATGGATTTTGCACTCTGGAAGTCCGCAAAACCCGGTGAACCCTATTGGGAATCACCTTGGGGTAAGGGTAGACCCGGTTGGCATATTGAATGCTCTGCGATGGTATGCAGATATCTCGGCGAAAGCATCGATATCCATTGCGGCGGTCAGGACCTTATCTTCCCTCACCATGAAAACGAAATCGCACAGAGCGAATGCTTCACAGGTAAACCCTTTGCAAATTACTGGATGCATAACGGTTATATCAATGTTGATAACGTTAAAATGTCAAAGTCACTCGGCAACTTCAAGACCGTTCGTGACGTTGCAAAAGTTTATGGCTATGAACCCATCCGCTATCTCATGATTTCATCATCATACAGAAGCCCCATCAACTACAGCATTGACATCATTGAGCAGTGCAAGGCTTCTCTTTCAAGACTTTATACATGCCGTGACAGCATTGATTTCGAACTCAAGAATGCTGCAGAAGGCGAGCTTAATGCTGAAATCAAGGCTCAGCTTGATAAGAGAGTTACTCAGTTCATCGACGCTATGGATGATGACCTTAACACAGCTGACGGCATTGCCGCAGTATTCGAACTTGTCAGAGATATCAACTCTCTCGTTATCGGCAAGGGTGAATCAAAGGCAACTGCAGAATATGCTGCAAAGATTTTTGATGAGCTTACAGGCGTTCTCGGTCTTGTTTATAACCGTAAGACTGAAGCTCTTGACGAAGAAATCGACGCTATGATTGAAGCAAGAACTCAGGCAAGAAAAGACAAGAACTGGGCAGAGGCTGACAGAATCAGAGATGAACTCAAGGCTATGGGTATCGTTCTTGAAGATACAGCTCAGGGCGTTAAGTGGCACAGAGAATAATATGAAAATTCTGAATTTCGGTTCATGCAATATTGATATTGTTTGCGGTGTTGACCATATCGTAAGACCGGGCGAAACAATTTCCGCAGACAGTGTTGAGCATTTTGTGGGCGGCAAAGGTCTCAATCAATCCGTTGCGCTTGCAAATGCAGGTGCAGAGGTTTATCATGCAGGATGCATCGGTGCAGACGGTGAAATTCTTCAATCTTTTATGGAGAATAAAGGAGTTAACCTCAAGTATCTCCGTGTTACCGACGGAAAATCGGGGCAGGCAACCATCCAGGTTGATAAAAACGGAGAGAATGCCATTTTTCTCTATAAAGGAGCAAACCACGAAATAACAAAAGAATATGTTGATTCTGTTATGTCGGATTTCTCGGCAGGAGATTTTCTTGTTCTTCAGAATGAAATCAACAATGTTGACTATATTGTTGATAAAGCTTATGAGAGGGGAATGAAGATATTCTTCAATCCTGCGCCTTTTAATGATGTTGCTGAAAAAATCGACCTTTCAAAGCTTTATTGCATAATCCCCAACGAAACGGAATGCTCGGGTTACAGCGGCTTGGAGAATTATAAAGCCTTTGCGGAATTTATACGAAATAATTATCCCGATTTAAAGGCAGTCATAACTCTCGGAAAAAACGGCTGTGTTTATATCGATAAGGATAACGAAATAATACAGCCTGCATATTCCGTCAAAGCGGTTGACACAACTGCGGCAGGGGATACTTTTGTGGGATATTTTGTTGCAGAGTTAAGCAAAGGAGCAGAACCTTGCGATGCAATAAAAACAGCTTGCGCCGCATCGGCAATAACCGTTACAAGAAAAGGTGCAGCTCCGTCAATACCGAAACACGCAGAAGTTAACGAATTTATCGGGTTATATTAAAAGTTTTTAATAGAAATAAAAATGAAAATCGGAGGTTATTATTATGGGTCGTCTTGAAGGAAAAATCGCAATTATAACAGGAGGTAATTCCGGTGTTGGTGCGGCAACAGCTTTGAAGTTTGCTGCAGAAGGTGCAAAGGTGGTAATTACCGCTCGCCGTGAAGAGCCTCTCCTTGAGGTAGCTGCAAAAATCAAAGAAGCAGGCGGAGAAGTTCTTCCCGTTGTAAGCGATATTTCAAAGGATGAAGATGCAAAGAGAGTTGTAAGCGAAACTCTTGAAGCATACGGAAAAATTGATGTTCTTATTAACAATGCAGGTGTTCTTGATTCAGGTCTCAAGGCTATCGATAGCTTCACAGACGAAGATATGAACAAAGTTATCGATATCAACACTAAGGGAACAATGTGCATGATGCGTGCCGTTACTGCAGAAATGGCAAAAACAGGTTACGGTTCAATTGTTAATGTTGCTTCGGTTGCAGGTGTAATGGGTTGCGGCGGCGCAGCTTATGTTGCATCAAAAGCGGCTGTCATCGGTCTCACACGTCATACTGCGCTTCGTTTTGCAGGCACCAACGTTCGCTGCAATGCAATCTGCCCCGGAACCATAGTTACTCCCATGGTTGCAGGAATGAATCCCGCAAATATGGATATGAACATTTTTGGACAGATGATGAAACACAATGACCTTAAGGTTCAGCCTTGCATGCCTGAAGATGTTGCGAACATGCTTCTCTTCTTTGCTTCGGATGAATCCAGAGCAATAACAGGTCAGTCAATTGTTACCGATTTCGGTTCAACACTTTAATAAAAAACAAACGGGCGGTTCATTTTGAACTGCCCGTTTTTGATATATTATTTGCCGTTATAATATTTTTCTATTTTATCATATTCTTCATCGGTGATCTCAATAATACCGCCATGCTTGAATCCGTAGGGGAATGAAAAGCTTTCATCGGAACGTTTGAAATTCGCATCGCCGGGTTTTTCCGAAACGAAAGGAACATAACCCATTTTTTCTTTTTCGCATCCGAAGAAATCAAGCATCAGACACCATCTGCCGTCGGGAAGAACAAGAGTTGTTGCGCCTTCATATGATCCGGGATTCCCGAGCGATGCCATATAATCCTCAAATGCCTTGTCATGATTATAAGGTCCGTAAAGATTTTCGGATGTTGCATGCATATTCATTGGAGGATGGTCTGCGTTTTTATAGAAAAGATGATAAACACCGTCAAACTTGACAAGGTGAGTATCAAGAATTTCGTTGTCTTTAGTGAAGAAAAGCTTCGGCTCGGAAAAGCTCACAAAATCCTTGGTTGTACAGCAGAAAATCGACATATGAGTAAAATTATCTTCTGCAAGAGTTGAACCCCAATGAATGAGATATTCGTCATTTGTTTCATCATAGAATATTTCGGGTGCCCATAAGCATCCGAAATCATCCCTGCCGAAATATATTCTTTTCTGCTCTGAAAATGTTATGAAATCATCGGTTTTCCAAAGGCAGAGGCATTTGCTGCCCGTTGAATTGACCTCTTTCCAGTTGACCTGATAGTTTTCGTCCATGCGGTATGCAATTGATAAATCCGTTGTCAGAATAACAAAATCGCCTGTTTTCAGCCTTATGACTTCAATATCACGGCAGCCTTTTTCGCCCATTGTGCTTGTGAGAATCGGTTCACCGTTGTTGAGCTGAGTCCAGTTAAAACCGTCTTTGCTGAGTGCAAAATAAACCTGTTCGCCGTCGGGAGTTATTTTTTCTCTGAAATGTGAAAACAAATATGCCATAAATCATCAACCTCTTTTCACGGAAATAATATCATATAAACTCATAAAAGTCTACTGAATTTTAATATATATGTTGCAAAAAGTTCTCAGATATGATATTTTATTACTATATATAGTAAAGAAGGCAGGTGAGGCTATGTCAACATTAAGAGAAAATGTTGAAACAACCGATAATTCCGCACTCCTTAAAAACAGACGTTTTGTCGGTTCAAAAGAAACCGTTGCCTATGTTCTTGAAGATACTGCAGCAAGCCTGAATATTAATGATTTCAAAGACAGATACATATACGATGTCGTAAAAATCGATTTCAGTTATCTTGCTATCCAGAACATTGTAGCAACCGTATGGGACACTTTCAACGATACTTTTATCGGAGTTATTGTTGAAAAAACCAGAACAAGATGGGGTAAGTTCAGACCTTATCTTCTCCTCGGACAGTTACCTCTTACTCTTCTCGGTTTGTGGTACTGGCTCATTCCCTTTATGTTCCCCGACACTCCGGGCGACTATCTCCCCAAGTGGATTTTCTATTTTGCAATGTCGATTATCACTGAAACTGCAAACACCTTTACAGCTATCGCGCGTTCAGGTTTCGGTTCCACGATAACGCCCGAGCCATTGGACCGTTCAAGGCTTATTGCAACGGCAAACCTGATGTCGCATTTTGTTGAGGACGTTCCGAAACAGATTTTCGGTATTATCTATGACCTCGTAATCAACGAAAAGATAAAAATCAAACTTCCGAAGCTTTTTGCAGGCTTTGGTGTTTCGTTTGCAATTCTTGGCGCAGGATTCTGCCTTTTCTTCTTCCTTACAACAAGAGAAAGAGTTGCGCAGACAATCAAGAAGCCGAGCGTTGTTCAGGGCTTGAAGGCTATCATAACAAACAAGCCGATGTTTATTCAGGTTCTTTCATCGTTCCTTTCAGGCTTCAGTATAGGCCAGAGCAGAACGAATTTCTATATCGACGTTATCGGTTCGGTTACCTGGAAAACCATCGTCGGTATTCCTGCATTCCCTGTTAAGTTCATCAGCTACGGTTTTGTTGAACCTCTCAGAAAGCGTTTTTCAACCAAGGCGCTCTGGATTCTCGAAGATGCTTGGACCGATGCGTTGTGGATGATTGTTTTCGGTATAGGTTCGATAAATAAGAACTTTATGAAGAAGCCGATTATCTTGCCTTTGATGGGTATCGAAGAAATATTCGAAATGTGTGTTTACGGCTTGAGAAGAGTTATTCCTGCCGAAATCAGCAATGAATCCATGGACTACTGCGAATGGAAAAACGGCTACCGTGCAGAGGCTATGATAGGCGTTGCACAGTCAACAATTACAAAGCTTCAGCAGGCTGTTATGGGCAGTATAAACAGCATTGTTATGAAGAAGGTCGGCTATGTTCAGGGTCTTAAGGTCGGAACACAGTCCGATAAAACAAAATGGTGGATATTCGCTCTCGGAACAGGTATTCCCATCATCACAAGCAGCCTGGGTATCATTCCCAAGTTCTTCTATCCTCTTTCAGCTGAAAAGCGTGACCTTATGTATAGCGAGCTTCGTGAAAGAAGAAGCAAGGTTGCCGATAAGATGAATAAGGCAACAACAGCTGAAGAAATAGCAGAAATTGCAGACTCACAGTTTATTGTAAAGTAATTAACAGCGGACTCTGATACATATGGCATTGGAGTCCGCAAAATTTTTAAAAGGGAGAAATAAAATGAAAAAGATAAGAAGTTTTATTGCGGTTCTTATCGCAGTTATCACTGTTTTCAGTTGTATGGTGAATGCATATGCAATGCCTCTTGATAACGGAATCGAGGAACTCAAAAAGCAGTTTGTTTTCGGCGAAGGACCCAAAGCAGGGGATTATTCGGTTGATTACCGTTATTATTCACCCGTCAAAGAAAATGACACAAAAAAATATCCCCTTGTAGTATGGCTCCACGGCATGGGTGACGGCTCATCCGAAGGCGCACAGGTTATGAAAAGCAACGTTGCATTCTGGGCAAGCGATGAATTCCAGTCCCGTTTTGCTCCCTCGGAAGGTGCGTTCATTTTCTGCGCACGCTCAAGAGAAGAAGATAATATCTACTGGGGCAACAGCATGATTGAACCTCTCAGAGCTGCAATTGATGATTTTATTGCAAAGAATAAAGCTAATATTGATTTGTCAAGAATTTATGTCGGCGGATATTCTATGGGCGGAAAAATGACTCTCAAAATGGCGATTGCTTATCCCGAAATGTTTGCAGCCGCTTTCCCGATTTGTCCCGCATGGTCACCCTCTGATGAGCTTATTTCCAACATTTCCGATATGCCCATATGGATAACATCGAGCACAAGAGACCCTCTTGTTAACTATTTCTTTGCGGTTTCACCCACTTTTGAAGCAATTGCAAGCGCATCAAATGTTGCAGAAGATTGCAGATTCTCAACTCTTACCAAGGTTTGCTATCATGACGGCGAAAAAACTTCAAGCAGCCATCACGCATGGTTTGCGGTGAATTATGATATGTTCTCAATCGAAAACGGAGATTATCCCTATATGTCAACCGTCAACGGTCTCGGCGAAGAAGTGAAGCTTTCATATCCCGACGGCATGATTTCATGGCTCACAAGCCACACTTCGGATTATGACGGCACTCCCATTGAGGGCACAGGCAATATAACTCCCGATTCAAAAACAGATAACATTATTGATCTCGGTTTTGGCGAATTCTTCAAGATTCTTTTCAAAGCAATTGCAAGCATTTTCAGTATTTAATCAACAACCCCCGACGGTTAATTCCATCGGGGGTTTCGTATATTATTTATCCTTTTTCTTCTTTATTATAATTGCTGCAACAGCAGAAAGTGCAAGCGTTGCAAATGCGGCAATTCCTGCGTTTGTTGAACCTGTTGAGGGGATTTCAGTATTGGGTTTGTTGGAGTTATCCTTGATTTCCGACCACTTTGCCTCAAAGGTAAGATTGCTTTTTGGCATCTTTTCGGGGATGTCGGGTGTCCAGCCTTCAAACTTATAACCGCTTTTTGTCGGATTTGCAGGTACGCTTATTTTATCGCCTGCTTCGTGTTTGAAGGTTTTGTAAACCGAACCGTCAACCTTATAAGTTACTGTATAGGTTTTCTTGATGTTTGATGCAACGCCGATTATTGCGATGATACCGCCGATAATTGAAATGCCTGTTATCGCCGCACCTGCAATTGCCGCCATGATACCGCCTGCAACAACAGTTCCGCCGATTACAAGAGTAACAAACTCCTTATCGATTTCCCACTCTGCCTTGAATTCAAGGTCTTCCGAGGGCATCTTTTCGGGCACTTCGGGATTCCAGCCTTTGAATTTGTGTGCGAATTTCTTCGGGCTTTCGGGAACGGGAATTTTCTCGCCTTCTTTTACCTCGTAAGCTTCATATGTTTTGTTGTCTACGAGATAAACAACATTGCCGTTTCTGAGCCATTTTGCAGTAAATTCAACATCGCTTGCGGGAACGGTTGAATAATCGAAAATATTCTTGCCGTTCTTATCGAACCAGCCTGCAAAAACATGACCGTCTTTCTTCGGGTCAGAAGGCACGGTTTCCGAGATGTTTGAACCGTAAAGAGCTTTTTTAACGGCTTTTTCGCCGTCAACATTATAGGTGATGTTATAGCTCATGAGTTCCCATGAAGCATAAGCTTTCAGGTCGTTTGAGGGCATCTTTTCGGGAACGGGAATTGCCTTTCCGTTTTCTTCGCCGAGAATCCAGCCTGCAAACTTAAAGCCTTCTTTTTTCGGATCTTCGGGATGCGTAATTGTTTCACCAACGGCAAATTCTTTCTCGCTTCCGTATTGCTCTTTTTCGCTGAGGAAATATGAGATTGAGTATTTCTTTGCCTCGGTTTCGGTGTTGTCGGAATCGTTGCCTGTTTCGGGAACGGTTGTTTCGGGCGTGGTTGTTTCCGGCGAAGTGGTTTCGGTTTCCTCAGGTACAGTTGTTTCGGGAACTGTTGTTTCCGGCTCTGTTACTGTTGTGGTTTCAACCGAAGTTTCGACCATGGTGGTTGTTTCTTCTGCCGCAAAGCCCGATAAAGGCGTTACCGACAGTATGCATGCCATTGATAATACAACAGCAAGCAATCCTTTCATTTTGTTTTTCATTTGTATCCTCCGTTATACGATTTTTGATTAAAGACAGAGATTTTCGGTCTGCCTCTGAATCCGGTTTATTATACTTTGCTTTCGGCTTGTTCGTCAATGCGAAACGGAGAATTACAAACATTTACTAATTCTTAAAAAGAATTATTCTTTCTTCTTTTTGAATGAAATTTTGCTTTCGGTTCCGTCAAGCAGACGTGCAAAGTTTTCAGAATGTTTAATGATTATCAGCGCCGAACAGCAAGAAGCAAAAATAAAATGAAGTGTTTTATTTTCGCTTGAAATAAAGTATGCGAGCAGGGGATAAACCGATGCGCAGACTCCCGAAGCAAGAGAAACGGTTTTTGAGAAAACAACAGAAATTGCAAAAATTCCCATGAGCAGAAAAGCAGTCAGCGGCATAATAGCAACGGCAGCGCCGAGCGCCGTTGCAACACCTTTTCCTCCTCTGAAACTGAAGAAAACGGGAAATATATGACCGAGCTGAACGGAAAATCCCGCAATAAGAATACAGATATATTCTGCATTGAAAAACGAAACAAAAATTCTTGCAATAATAACTGCGATAATTCCTTTTAAAAAATCAAAAAGAAAAACAGTTAACCCTGCTTTTTTTCCGAATGTGCGCAAGGTGTTTGTTGCGCCTGCATTACCGCTTCCCGAATTTCGGATGTCCTTGCCGAAAAATACTTTTGAAACAATAATTGCAGAGCTGATACTGCCGAGAAGATAAGATGTTACGGCACTTAATAAAACATAAAACATTTCAATCACCGTGGATATTATTTCACGGATAACGGGATTTTATCATGAAAATATTTACTGCGTTTTTCATTAATGTTAAATGTGTCTGAAACTTTTATGTATATTTATTTAAACAAATGTGAACATGAAAAAAGTGTGCCGAAATCAATCGACACACTTTAAATTATTTATTGACTTTGTTTCTTATTTCTTCAATGCTCATTTCAGTGAGAACGCCTTTTTTTGCATGGAAGCATTTCTGACCGAGTTCAAAAATATGAATATCATTTTTGAGAGAATCCGAATAAACATTGATGAATTTTGCATCGGGAAGTTTTTCCGCAAGTCTTAACGGCTTTTGTTTATCCTTGCAGTTGAAACCGATAATTTCGCCCGTTTTCGGATTCATCCTTGTTGCAATCATAACATCGACCTTATATTCGTCGCAGATTGGCTTTAAGAAAAATTCGGGTGATGCCGAGCAGACAACAATCGGCCTTTCTCTGTTTTCGGGGTTGAAAATCGGATAAATCCTTTTCTTTTGATTTTTCCAGAATTTGACCGCCATTTTCTCGCCGTCGATAAAACGCAGAAAAGTGAAACATTTTCCTTTGTATTTATCACCGAAACCGAGGAAAAAGAGGATGAGATTAAACAGAAGATACGGTGCAAGGATTAAGAGATAGGGTCTGCGCAGTAAACAGTAAAAGAGAAAAACCGTTTCCGAATCCTGCGGATAGACCGTTTTATCGAAGTCGTAAAGGTCAAATTCACGCATTGAAGCTTACCTTTTTGCCGCTGAGTTCAACTTCTGTTGCCTTGCCGTCAACGATAACATTGAACTTACCATTACCTTCGAGGCTGTAGCTGACAAGTTTACCGTTTTTCCATTCGATATCAACAATAACTCCGCCCTTTGCAAGAAGACCCGTTACCTTGCCGTTTTTCCACTTTGAGGGAAGCGCGGGAAGAATATAAATCTTTCCGTTATAACTCTGCATGAGCATTTCTGTGATACCGCTGACGAAACCGAAGTTACCGTCAATCTGGAAGGGGGGATGAGCGTCAAAAAGATTTTCGTATGTTCCGCCGCCCTTGGTGTAGTTAACGCCGATGCTCTTTACGGGACGAAGCTGCAATTCGATAAGCTTGAGAGCATGGTCGCCGTCCATGAGTCTTGCCCAGAAATTGATTTTCCAGCCGAGGCTCCATCCTGTTCCGTTGTCGCCTCTGCGTTCAAGCGTTCTGCGGCAAGCCTTTGCAAGCTCGGGAGTTTCGTCAACCGTGATAAGGCGTGCGGGATGAAGAGCATAGAGGTGCGAAACGTGTCTGTGGTGGGGTTCTGATTCGGGATAATCGTCATCATATTCAAGAAGCTGACCGTCGCTGCCGATTTTGAAATCAACCATTTTTGCAACTGTATCTTTAAGTTCTGCGGCAAAGTCTGCGTCAATTCCGAGAATGTCGCAGGTCTTGATGCAGTTGAGGAAAAGTTCCTTTGCAATTGACATGGACATTGTTGAATACTTGCCCACGTTGCAGGTGTCTTTTTCATAGATGAAGCCGTTTTCGGGAGAAGTGCCGGGAGTAAGAACAAGCTTTCCTTCGTATTCGGTCATGATGTCGAGATAGAATTCAGCCGCTTTTTTCATAACGGGATATGCGGTGTTTCTGAGATATTCAACATCGTTTGTGTATTCGTAGTGGTCAAAGAGATGTTCGCAGAGCCAACCGGATGAACCGTGCCAGAATGCCCAGCAGGCATTACCTGCAACGGGAGTTGCAAGTCTCCAGATATCAACGTTATGATGCGAAGTCCAGCCCTTTGCACCGTACTGACCCATAGCTGCCTTTTCACCGCTTACGCTGAGTTCCTTGACCATCTCGATAAGAGGAAGGTTAACTTCGGGCATGCGGCACATAAGAACGGGCCAATAGTTCATTTCGGTGTTGATGTTAACGGTATAGTTTGAATGCCAGGGGGGAGTGAGTCTGTCGTTCCAGATACCCTGAAGAGTTGAAGCCTGTGAGCCTTCTCTTGAGCATGAAATTGCAAGATATCTGCCGTAGTTATAAACAAGTGTTATAAGTGACATATCGCTCTTGTCTCTCTTAAAAAGAACAAGACGCTTGTTGGTGGGAACATCTTCTTTTCCTTCGCCGAGGTCAAGGGTCACTCTGTCGAAAAGCTCCTTGTAGTCGGCGATATGTGCCTTCTTTTCAGCTTCATAATCGCTTACTGCGTTGATTCTGTCCATGCAAGGCTTAATGTATTCTTTGCCTTCGAGATACGGATGTTTGTCAAATCCGTTGAAGCTTGTTTCGGTAGTGAAGAAGAAAACTGCATAGGTTGCATCTGTTACGGAAATGCGGTTTTCAACAGCCTTTGTTGCACCGTCTGTTATAACCTTGACTGCAGATCTGAAACGGATGCCTCTCATTTCAGGTTCGTCAAAGTATTTTTTGTTGCTCGATTCGTCATCTATGTTGTTTTCACCGTGGCATTCACCGTCAAGGAGAATCATGTTGCCGTCAACAAAGCTGTTGCTCTTAAGCTTAGAAACAAGACCGAAAGTGAAGCTGACCTTATCGCTGAATGTATATTTTGCGCAGATAACTTTTGAGGGATATGATGCGAAATATTCTCTTTTGTGTTTAACGCCTGACTTTGTGTAGCTTACGGTTGAGATTGCATTTTCAAGGTCAAGGGTACGCTTGTAATCCTTTGATCGTGTGCATCTGCCGAATTCTATTTCAAGGTTGCCGAGGGGCATATATGCCTGGCTCCATGTGCTCTGGAAATTGGTTTCGATTTCTTTCTGTGCTTCATGAAGTCTGCCGTCAAGAGCAAGCTTCTGTGCTTTTTTGAAAGCTTCGGGAGCGCCTTCTTTGACCGTGTTTTTGGGCTTGCCTGTCCAAAGTTCATCATGGTTGAGGGCAAGAACTTCCTTATCAACCGAACCGTATATCATTGCACCGAGAGTGCCGTTGCCGATGGGGAGACACTGTGTCCATGCCTTGGCGGGGGAGTTATACCATAAAAGTGTTCCGTTTGACATAATTTATCTCCTTTGGAAGATTTATTTTGACAATCTATTATACATCATGTATTAGTTTCAGTCAATCTTTAAAAATGAAAGAAATCTTGCAAAAAGCAAAAATAAACTTGCATTTTGTATTGTGATGGTGTAGAATTTATTCTATCTGAATGGTGAGGTAGTATTATGTCGGAAAACTTTCAGCTTCGAATAGAAAATGCATATCCGACTCTTTCAAAGGGTCATAAAAGAATAGCGGATTTCATCAAAAACAACTATGAAAAAGCTTCATTCATGACTGCCGCAAGTCTCGGAAAAGCGGTTGGCGTGAGTGAATCAACGGTTGTTCGTTTTGCGTCAAACATCGGTTTTGACGGTTATCCTGAGCTTCAGAAATATCTTCAGGAAGCGGTCAAAAGCCATCTGACAAGCGTTCAGAGAATGGATGTTGCCGCAAGCAGATACGGCGGCGATGATTTCATTGACAGAGCGTTTATGACAGATATCGAAATGATAAAGCAGACGAGGGACAGCATTTCCCGTGAAGCTTTTTCAAAGAGTGCGGAAGCAATAAATAAAGCAAAAAAAATATATATTCTCGGTGTCAGAAGTTCTGCGGCTCTTGCAAGTTTTGCAGCTTTTTATCTTCGTTTCCTTTATGAAAACGTTGTGCTTATCGACACCTCGGCATCAAGCGAACTTTTTGAGCAGATGTTCAGAATAAGCGAAGATGATGTCTGCATTGCAATCAGCTTCCCGAGATATTCAAACCAGACGGTAAAAGCTTTGTCTTTTGCAAAAAGCAGGGGAGCAACGATTATTTCCATAACCGACGGTGAGATGTCACCGATTGCACCCTATGCAACCCATCTTCTTGTTGCAAAGAGCAGCATGGTTTCTTTTGTTGACTCTCTTGTTGCACCTTTGAGTGTTATCAACGCTCTCGTTGCTGCAAGTGCAAGAGAAAAGCGTGATGATGTCTATAACGATTTCAAGGCGCTTGAAGAAATATGGGATGAATATCAGGTTTACAGAACAGGCGGTGAAGAAACAAAATGAAAACCTCATTGCTTGTAATAGGCGGCGGTGCGGCAGGTCTTATGGCGGCGGGAACATCCTCGCATATGAATGCCGAAACAATCGTTCTTGAACGTAATGAACGCCCTGCAAGAAAGCTGATGATAACAGGTAAGGGCAGATGCAATGTCACCAATAACTGTCCGTCACTTCAGGAGCTTATTTCAAATGTTCCCAGAAACGGCAGATTTCTTTACGGTGCATTCTCAAGATTTATGCCGTCGGATGTTATCGACTTCTTTGAAAGCAGGGGAGTTGAGCTTAAAACCGAAAGAGGAAACCGTGTTTTCCCCGTTTCCGATAATGCGGTCGATATCGTTGATGCGCTTGTCGGATACGCAAGGGAGAGAGCCAGATTTCTTAACGGCAGAGCAACAAAGCTTATTGTTGAAGATAACGAAGTCAGAGGCGTTGAAACTGAAAACGGCGATGTTATTCATGCCGATAAAATAATTATTGCAACAGGCGGACTTTCTTATCCCGGAACAGGTTCGACTGGCGACGGTTATGAACTTGCAAAGCAGGCAGGTCATAAGATAACGGAGCTTGTGCCTTCGCTCGTTCCTCTTGAAATCCACGAAGGATTCTGTACGGATTTGATGGGACTTTCTCTTCGCAATACGGCAATCAAAGTTGTTGACACCGAAAACGGTAAAACAATTTATACAGACTTTGGTGAAATGCTTTTTACTCATTTCGGAGTATCGGGACCGATGATTTTAAGTGCATCGGCTCATATGAGAAATCTGAAAAGCGGTAAATATAAAATTTATATTGACCTCAAACCTGCGCTTACCCACGAACAGCTTGATGCAAGAATTCTCCGCGATTTTTCCGAGAACACAAATAAGAATTTCATCAATGCTCTCAATTCTCTTTTGCCGAAGAAACTTGTTCCAGTAATAGTCAAACTCAGTGGAATAAGTCTTTCAACAAAGGTAAATCAGATTACAAAAGAGCAGAGAAAAAATCTTGTTGACCTTCTCAAAGGTATGAGTATAACCGTAACGGGATTCAGACCCGTTGCCGAAGCAATCATTACTTCGGGCGGAGTTGACATTTCGCAGATTAATCCCAAAACAATGGAATCCAAGCTTGTAAAAGGTCTTTATTTTGCAGGCGAAGTTATAGATACCGATGCCTATACGGGCGGTTTCAATTTACAGATAGCATTCTCAACGGGCAGACTTGCAGGGATAAGCGCTGCCGAAGAAATTTTGAATGAACGGAGATATGATTATGAGTAATAATATTATCAATGTTGCAATAGACGGTCCTGCAGGAGCAGGAAAAAGCACGGTATCACGTGCCGCCGCAAAAGAACTCGGATTTATTTACGTTGATACGGGTGCGCTTTACAGAGCAGTCGGTGTCAATGCTTTGAGAAAGGGTATTGATACAAAGGATAAGCCTGCCGTTGCGGCAACTCTTTCCGATATCAGCGTTGATCTTGTTTTTGAAAACGGCGAACAGAAGGTTCTTCTCAACGGTGAGAATGTTTCTGTTGAAATAAGAACTCCTCCCGCTTCAATGGCAGCTTCCGACGTTTCAGCTGTTCCCGAAGTCAGAGCATTTCTTTTTGATTTGCAGAGAGATATTGCAAAAAGAAACAACTGTATCATGGACGGCAGAGATATCGGCACTGTTGTTCTTCCCGATGCACAGGTAAAAATATTCCTGACAGCTTCGCCCGAAGAACGCGCAACAAGAAGATATAAAGAGCTTATCGAAAAAGGTACTCAGGTTGAATATAAGGATGTTCTTGAAGAACTTATTCAGAGAGACTATAACGATTCTCACAGAGAAATCGCTCCGTTGAAACCTGCTGAAGACGGTGTTATTCTTGACACAACAGGACTTGATCTTCAGGGATCCATTAACGAAATTATCAGAATTGTTAAGGAGAAGATATAATGAAAGGCTTCGATTATTCCGTAGAAATCAAAGACAGCAAAACCTATGAAAAGTTAAGACCTGTCGGAAAAAAACTTGCTGATATACTTTATGAAATTGAATATGTTGGCGTTGAGAATATTCCTGATGAAGGCGGATTTATTCTTGCGTCCAACCATATAAATGCACTTGATCCTGTATTTATCGGATTGGGTATGGAAAAAAGACAACTTCATTTTATGGGTAAAAAGGAACTTTTTGAAAATCCGCTTATAAAGAGTTTTCTCACAAAACTCAACGGTTTTCCCATTGTAAGAGGTTCTGCCGATACTGCGGCGCTTGACTATGCAATCAGAGTTGCCAAGGAAGGACATGTCCTCGGTATTTTCCCTGAAGGTACCCGTTCAAAGGATTATAAACCTGCAAGAGCAAAGAGCGGTATCGCTATGATTGCGCACAGAGCAAAGGCGCCCGTGCTTCCTGTTTCAATCTATAACTGCGATGAAATGAAGAAGAAATCAAAGATAACAATCAGATTCGGTGAGATTATTCCTTATGAAAATCTCGGTATGGACGATGAACCCACAAGGGAACAGACCAAAGCTTGTGCTAAAATGATAATGGGCGAAATCGTTAAACTCTGGGAGATGGGACATTGCGAATAACTCTTGCAAAGACAGCGGGCTTTTGCTTCGGAGTTGACAGAGCTGTCAATATGGCATATGAAATAGCCGGAAAAGGCGTTGATGCCGCAACTCTCGGTCAGCTTATTCATAATACTTATGTTACAACTCAGCTTGCGGAAAAAGGCGTCGGAATAATTGATTCCCCGTCGCAGTCGCATGAGGGTCAGACAGTTATCATTAGAGCACATGGCGTTTCAAAATCAGTGTATGATGAGCTTGATTCCGTCGGTGCGGTGATATGTGATGCAACCTGCCCGTTTGTTAAAAAAATTCACACAATTGTTTCTGAAAATTCCGATGAAGAAACTCCTGTTCTTATTGCGGGAGACCCTGCTC
Source organism: Acutalibacteraceae bacterium (assembly GCA_045631105.1). Classification (GTDB taxonomy): domain Bacteria; phylum Bacillota; class Clostridia; order Oscillospirales; family Acutalibacteraceae; genus CAG-177. The sequence continues at coordinate 12,165 of JAZQTZ010000097.1, read as the reverse complement.
ATCCCGAAGTTATGGGAATAAAAGGGCATTGCAAAGGTCAGGTTTATGTTTTCAAAAATCTGTCGGAACTTGAAGAAATTTTATCTAAAAACAAGATATTGTTCGAAAAAAGAATAATAATTGTTTCTCAGACAACATTTTCTCAAAATGAATGGAAAATTTGTAAAGAAAAAATAAAAATAGACTGTACAAATGCGAAAATATTTGATACAATATGCTTTGCGACCCGCCAAAGGCAGGATGAAGCTGCCGAGCTTTCAAAGAAAAGTGATATGATGATTATTATCGGCGGTCGCCATAGTTCAAACACGGTAAAACTCAAAGCCGTGTGCAGTGAAAACTGCGAAACATATTTGGTGGAAAGAGCAGATGAGCTCAAATCCATAGATTTTTCCCAATGCGCCGAAATCGGCGTGACGGCAGGGGCATCCACCCCTTCCGATATTATTAAGGAGGTACTTTTAGCAATGTCCGAAATCGTAAAAGAAACCGCAAATATTCAGGTAGAGGAGGTGCCTTCTGAAGCAGCTATGACAGCAGACGAGATGGATTTTTCCGCAGCTCTTGAAGCTTCCCTTAACAGCATGAGCACAGATCAGAAAGTTAAGGGCGTTGTTATGGGTATAACACCCACAGAAATCCAGGTTGATATCGGCAGAAAGCATGCCGGATTCGTTCCCATGGATGAATACAGCGCAGATCCTACAGCTAACGCAGCAAAGGAACTCAAGATTGGCGACGAAATCGATCTTATTATAATGAAAACTAACGATGCTGAGGGCACCGTTATGCTTTCAAAGAAGCGCTTTGATGCTCAGAAGTCATGGGTTGACATCATCGAAGCAGAAGAAGACGGCAGAATCCTTGAAGGTACTGTTACAGAAGTTATCAAGGGCGGCGTGCTTGTTGTTTCCAACAATGTTCGCGTTTTCATCCCTGCATCACTTGCAACAGAACGCCGTGACGAAAATCTTGAAGATCTTCTCAAGACAACTGTTAAGTTCCGTATCATCGAAGTTAACAAGCAGCGCAGAAGAGCTGTAGGCTCAATCCGTGCCGTTCTTAAGGAAGAAAAGAAGGAAGCTGCAGAAGCATTCTGGGCAAACGTTGAAGAAGGCAAGAAGTACACAGGTGTTGTTAAGTCAATGACTAACTACGGTGCTTTCGTTGATATCGGCGGTGTAGACGGTATGGTTCACATTTCCGAAATGTCATGGAAACGCATCAAGAATCCTTCAGAAGTTTTCTCGATCGGTCAGGAAGTAGATGTTTATATCAAGGCTCTTGATAAGGAAAACAAGAAGATTTCTCTCGGTTACAGACGTGACGAAGACAATCCTTGGGAAATCCTCAGAAAGAACTATCCCATCGATTCAGTTCTTGAAGCTGAAATCGTTGGCATCACAACTTTCGGTGCTTTCGCAAGAGTTATTCCCGGTATCGACGGTCTTATCCATATTTCACAGATTGCTGTCCGTCATATCAGCAAGCCTCAGGATGTACTTAAAGTTGGCGAGAAGGTTACTTGCAAACTTACTGCAGTTGACTATGACAAGAAGCGCGTAAGCCTTTCAATCCGTGCTCTTATCGAGCCCTCTGAAGAAGCAGCTGAAGAAGCTGTTGTTGAAGAAGCTGTAGCAGAAGAAGCAGCTGAATAATAATGTTTTTTTCACCGCCCGCAGCTTCTGTGGGCGGTTTTGTTTGGAGTGATTATTATCAAAAATAAAGGTAAATTTCTCGGACCTTTTTATTGTATTCTTGCCGCTGTTGTCTGGGGTCTTTCGTTTGTTGCCCAGAGCGAGGGCGCTGATATAGGCACCTTTACCTTCAACGGCATAAGAACTCTTATCGGAGGAATTGTTCTTGTTCCTCTTGTTTTAATAAGTCATATCAATGAAAATAAAAAACTTCCTTCGGGCGAGAAAAAGAAATTTGCATTCAAAGATGTTATGATAGGCGGTTTATGCTGCGGTATACCTCTTTTCTTTGGCGGAAACCTTCAGCAGCATGCTTTCTTTCTTGACCTCGGACCCGGTAAGGTTGGTTTCATAACTGCTCTTTATATGGTGCTTGTTCCTGTTGCCGGTATTTTTATGAGAAGAAAGCTTCATTTCAATATCTGGCTCGGAGTTGCGCTGGGTGTTGTAGGTCTTTATCTTCTCAGCGTGCCCTCAGGCGGTTTTTCAATCGGCAAGGGTGAAATTATCGCAATCTGCGGAGCGTTCTCTTTTGCGGCTCATATTCTTGTTATTGACTATTTCTGCAAGAAAGTTGATAACATCGCTCTTTCATGCTGTCAGTTTTTTGTTGCAGGTTCGCTTTCGATTATTTGTATGTTTATTTTCGAAGAACCGAACATCGGTGACATCATGAATGCGGCAATTCCCATTCTCTATGCAGGCGTCATGAGTTGCGGCGTTGCATTCACCGCCCAGATTTTCGGACAGAAGTATTCCGACCCGACGGTTGCTTCAATCCTTCTTTGCCTCGAATCTGTATTTGCGGTAATATTTGGTCTTATTTTCCTCAATGACAAACTTAACAGCCGTGAAACTCTTGGATGCGTAATAATGTTTACGGCTATACTCTTAACTCAGATTCCGACAGAAAAGTTTAAACTCAAGAGAAAATAAATCGGGAGTTTTTGTTATGATAACAAGAATCATTTCTTTGCTGATGTCGGTATTTGTTACGGTCAGCGGAATGTTTTATACATCGTTCAATAAAATAATAGACTCCGTAACCGAAATGGTTTTCGGTATACCTTATACGGCGGAGGCGGTCAAATCGGATTTCTTTTATGAAATTGAAGATGACGACGTTGTTTCCGTTGGTGACAACAGCGGTTTTATCAAAGACCTGATAGCTGTTTTTGTTGATGAAAACATATCTTTTAAAGAAAGACTCAATCTTTTCGGAAAAACCGGCGGTGCTCTTATCGGATGGAGCACGGTTGCTGATTTATATGTTATCCGATATTCTGCTATGGGATTTGATGCGGTTAATAAAAAATGCGAAGAACTCAGTCGCCTTGAGGGAATCAGATTTGCAATGCCCGTCATAACAAACAGAACTCTTGCCGATTCAACACCCGATGACCCGTTTGATGAGTATGAATTAACTTATCCTAAGTGGGATGAACTCAACCCGAGAGGCGGAAATTGGTGGCTTGAAGCAATTCAGGCAAGACAGGCATGGGATTATTCCGATTATTTCAGCGAAATCAACATCGGTGTTATTGATTCGGGTTTTGATACTGCTCATCCCGAGTTTGACGGCAGAATAACTTTTCCGAGTTCGAAACATGAAAACCGTAATTATCAGGATTTCCACGGCAGTCATGTCACAGGAATAATCGGCGCAAAAAAAGATAATTCGGAAGGTATTGCAGGTGTATGCGATAACTCAAAGCTTATCTGTGTCGACTGGCAACCGGAGCTTCTTCAGTTCTGGAATACTGAGCTCGCCATATTTTTCGGTTTTGCTGATGTTGTAAAGGCAGGCGCAAAGGTTGTAAACCTTTCGCTCGGGATATCGGGTTCAAAAACAGATGATACCAATTCTTTGTGGGAAGAATATTTTTCCTCTGCGGCGGTTTCGCTTATGATGTCGTCGCTTCTTTCAAAGGGCTATGATTTCTTGGTTGTTCAGTCTGCAGGTAACGGAGATTATTTCGGAGAGCCTATGAATGCAAACAGCAACGGCCATTTTGCGACTCTAAGAGAAGGAAATATTCTGACCTTCGGAGATATTACGGTCGATGATATTCTTAACAGGATTATCATTGTTGCGTGTGCAAAATATAACGGATACGGTGAGTATATCCAGTCTGATTTTACTAATGTCGGCAAATCGGTGACAATAGCGGCGCCGGGTGAAAGTATTTACAGCTGTTCAACCGACGGAGGATATGAGTATCTTTCGGGAACTTCTATGGCGGCGCCTGTTGTAACGGGTGTTGCATCGCTTGTATGGTCGGTTAATCCCGATTTTACCGGTGCAGAGGTTAAAAATATAGTCTGCAGTTCAACAAAGGATGTTGCGAAAATCAACAGAAATTATGAGTATGAATATGATGTTGAACTTGTGGATTATCCGTTGGTAAATGCAAAACTTGCTGTTGAAAATGCAATTATGCTGACTGATTCCGATATGGGTAAAGTCAGCGGCAAAATCGTCGGCAATGAAATTTCAGAAATTATTTATAACGGAATATCTCACACCGTTTTCTCCGACGGCACATATTCTTTTGTTGCTCCTGCATCAAGCGGTACGGCAACTGTTACGGATACCCTCGGCAACGAAATCGGATTGTTTGAAATAACTGTTGAAGCAGGAAACGAAACATTGGCAGGGGAGTATATTATCGAAACGGAGATTCCTCCCGAAATTGCAGCATAAGAAAGGAAGATGAATATGGCAGAAATCAAAAAGCATTGGTATAAGGAAATGGCTGTTTATCAGGTATGGCCGAGAAGCTTTTATGACGGTAACGGTGACGGCATCGGTGATATCAAGGGCGTTATGCAGAAGCTTGATTATATTAAAAGTATCGGCGTTGATGCCATATGGTTTTCGCCTCTTTATAAGTCACCTCAGCATGACTATGGCTATGATATAGCGGATTATAAAAATATTGCTCCCGAATACGGTACGATTGAAGAATTCAAAGAGCTTCTCGATGCCGCACACAGCAAGGGTCTTAAGATTATCATGGACCTTGTTATAAACCACACATCGAATGAGCATGATTGGTTTATTGAAAGCCAGAAAGGTCACGATAATCCTTATCACGATTATTATTTCTGGAGAAAAGGTAAGAAGCCGAACGGCAAAAAGCCTCCCAATAACTGGCTCTCAACCTTTGCGGGTCCGGGTTGGCATTATAACAAAAATCTCGATGAATGGTATCTCACTCTTTTTGCAAAAGAACAACCTGACCTTAACATGGATAATCCCAAGGTTCGTGAGGAAATCAAGGATATCATCAGATTCTGGCTTGATATGGGTGTTGACGGTTTCCGTGAGGACGTTATCACCTTTATCTCAAAGAAAGAGGGTCTTCCCAACGGCTTCCCGATTCCCGTTGCCTGCGGTATGGAGCATTATAAATGCGGTCCCCATCTTGACGAATATCTCAAGGAATTCAGAGCTGTTACCGATAATTATGATTGCATGACGGTCGGTGAAGCACCGATGATGACACCGAAGCTTGCCCTCAGATTTATAAAAGAAGGTGCGGACCAGACTCTCAACATGATGTTCAATTTCCAGCACATGGAAGCAGATTCATTCATGGTAAGCTGGGTGCCTATGCCTTTCAGCCTCAAAAAGCTTAAGAATGCCTATAACAGATGGCAGCATAAACTTTACGGCATCGCATGGAATGCAAACTATATCGAAAACCACGATCAGCCGAGAATCATCAGCAGATACGGCAGCGAAAAATACAGAGTTGAAAGCGGAAAAATGCTTGCGACAATGTATATCTGCCAGAGCGGTACGCCCTTTATTTATCAGGGTCAGGAAATCGGTATGACAAACATTAAGTTTGACAGCGTTGACAGATATACCGATACTCAGGTGAAGAGTACGTATCAGCTTTTCAAAAAGCTCGGATTTTCAGATAAGATGTTCCTTAAGGTTGCAAACAGAGCTTCCCGTGATAATTCAAGAACTCCTGTTCAATGGACAGCAGAAAAGAATGCGGGCTTTACAACAGCTGAAAAGCCTTGGTTTGAGATTAACGAAAATTATACTCAGATTAACGTTGAAGCAGCTGAAAAGGACGAAAATTCAATCCTTAACTATTACAGAAAGCTTCTTAAATTTCGTAAAGAAAACGAAATATGCATTTACGGCGATTTCAAGCTTCATTATCCGAGAAGCAAAAAGCTCTTTGTTTATGAGCGCAATTATGAAGGCAAAAAGATGCTTGTTATTAACTCATTCTCCGAAGATGCTGTTGCATTTGATGCGCCCAAGGGCTTTGATCTGGGCAAAGGTAAGCTCATGCTTTCAAATTATGATGTTATCGACAGCAGTCTTAACACATTTATGCTCAAACCTTTTGAAACAAGAGTTTATCTTTTTGATTAATCAACAAAAAATCCCCGTGATATCGGATGTCCGATACCACGGGGATTAATATTTTTAATTTTTATGCTGCGTATGCAATATTTGTTCTGATTTTATCGCAGAAATCTTTTGAAACCATGTCAATCCATGTTTTGTTTTCGTTGATAGCATATGCACCGTCTTCCTTAAGAAGTTCAGTTTCATATGATTCAAGTGCAGCAGCGCCCTTTGTGCTCTTGATTGAAGCTTTCCAGTCAAGATCGTCTGTGTTATCGCTTACAAAATACATGATGTGATAACCGTATTCTGTTTCGATAATACCGTAATCGCCTGCTTTTCTTGCTTCGTCAAATGACCATTCTTCAAAAGCTGCAACATAGTTATCGGTTGTTCTGATGCCTTCGTAAAGACCGCCGGTTTCTTTTGAACCTGTGTCATCAGTGCTTTCCTTAACCATAGCTGCGAAGCTTTCTTCTGTCTTATCGCCTGCAAGCCATTTGTCAAGAAGAGCCTTTGCTTCGTTCTGAGCAGCAGTCTTCTGAGCTTCGGTAACTTTTGATGTATCTTCTGTATCAAACTGAACAAGGCAATGACGAACATCAACGCTGTTCATTGTGTAGATGGGTTTAACGCTGTAAATTATGTAAACAGCTTTTTCGCCCTTAATCATAGCTTTGTCGCCTGCTTTGCGAGCTGTATCAAATGCCCAGTCTGCAGCTTCTTCGCAAGTTGCAGCGGTAAGTGAGCTGTAAGTTGTGATTTCAGAAAGAGTTGTGTAGTCGGTATCTGTGGGGTTTTCCTTACCTTCGTTCTTGAGAGCGGTAACAGCAGCCTTGAATGAAGCTTCATCTGTGAGCTTGTCAAACATAGCCTTTGCATCAGCTTCAACCTTAGCGTTTGCAGCAGCCTGTCTTGCAGCAAGAGCTTCTTTTGTTTCGCTGTCGTTGAGAGTGAGGGTTGTGAATGTAAATGCGTAGTAACGAGCGTCAGCGTAGTCATAATTCTTTCTGTTCGCATCGTATTCAGCCTTTAAGTCAGCGTCGGAAATGCTTGTTTCAAGTTCGCTTGCCTTGTCTTCAGAGAAATTCTTTGCAAGTGTTTCCATTTCAAGCTGCTTTCTGAAAGCCTTTTCATTGAAACCGCCGCCGAAGCTTTCGCGGAGATAAGCGTTGAGAGAATAGTTGTTTGAAACAGCTTCATCTCTGTAGCTTTCGATTGTTTCATTGATTTCAGCCTTTTCGTCATCTGAAAGGGTGTAGCCTGCCTTAACAGCTTCGTTATAATATGCATAAACAAACTGAGCGTAGGTAACAGCTGAATTCTTGAAAACTTCGTCCCATGTGAGAGCGTTGCCTTCTTCGTCCTTCTGAGTTGATTCCTGCTCATCGGGAGGAACGCTTGTATCAAATCCCATGTTCAGACCCTGCTGAGCATACATGTCTGCATAATATGCCATCTGCTGATACTGTGCGGTATAATAGTAATTGAACTGAGCAGCGGAAATTTTATCTTCGCCGATTGTAACTGCGGTAACAGCTCTTTCTATAATACCGAGACTGTCAACGAGTTTCCATGCGATGCCGCCAACGATTGCAACTGCAAGAACAATAGCAACAACCTTCTTGAAAATGCTTGTTGCAGCAGTTCTCTTTTCAATGCTTTTTGCATTCTTTTTTGCTGCTTTTGCGATTCTTGCCTTGCGTTCCTCGCGGTAAACTTCAGCTTTGCTCATTGAGCTTTCATTTTTTGCCATAACTGTTCATCCTTTACTTTAAATAATAATTGCCGACCGAACAAAATCGGCATAATAAAAATATATTATACTATTTTTAATATTTTTACAAGCTTTTTTTGAAAATTAATATTTTTGCAATAACTCATTTAACCGAGTTTGTCAGTTCTCCGCTCAGGAATTCATTTTTGAACCATACATCCTGAACTGAAAAATCCTTGCCGTTGAGATAATCGAGAATGCCGGCTTCGGTTGTGAATGAGAATTTCAGTCGGTATGAATAAAGAAACTGCTTTTTATAACCGAGCGCTTTGTTCAGAGCGTTTGTTCCGTATTTACCGTCGCCGAGAAGGGGATGGCCGATGCTTGAAAAATGAGCTCTTATCTGATGAGTTCTGCCTGTCAGAAGCTCAACCTCAACAAGACTCAGACCGTCACGCTCGGAAATAACAGCGTATTTTGTTCTGATTTCTTTTGAATCCGGCATCTGCCTTTCAAAAACTTTGACCTTGTTTTTCTTTTCGTCTTTGATAAGCCAACCCGTGAGAGTTCCGTTTTTCTTTTTAATTGAACCGTGAACAACGCAGAGATAGTATTTTTCCAGTTCTCTGTCTTTGAGTTTCTGATTGAGAATTCGGAGACTTTCCGCATTCTTTGCCGCAATAACAATGCCGCCTGTGTTTCTGTCTATTCTGTTAACAAGCGCGGGCGCAAAGGAGTTCTCATCCTTCGGATCGTAATCGCCTTTTTCATAAAGATATCTTTTGACTCTTGTGATAAGCGTGTCATTATATTCTGTTTCATCGGGATGAGAAAGCAGACCGACTTTTTTATCAAGCAAAAGAATATTTTCGTCTTCATAAACTATATCCAGTTTTTTGGAAGCTGAAAGAAAATCATAATGTTCATCGGCAGGAGCGAAGAATTCATCGTTGATATACATGTCAACGATATCACCTTCAAGAAGCTTGGTTGAAATTTCACCCCGTTTTGAATTGATTTTTATTCTTTTGGTGCGTATGTATTTATACATAAGCGATTTCGGAAGCGCAGGAACGGCTTTCGAAATGAATTTATCGAGTCTCTGACCCGAATCGTTTCTGGAAATTGTAAATGACTTCAATGAAAATCACTCCGGATGTGATGATATTTTTAAAAAATGTCTTTTCAAAATCGAATAAATAATATATAATACTTTAGGAATACTCTATAGGAGTGCATGAATTGGAAAACAAAATTAATAAAAAAGTTAATCCTCATAAAAATCACAGGGCAAGGCTGAGAGAAACATTCAGAAAAGCGGGTGCGGAAGGAATGCCCGACCATAACCTGCTGGAATTTCTTTTGTTTTATTCCATACCCCGCAAGGATACCAATGAGCTGGCTCATAAACTTATCTCCGAATTCGGTTCGCTGAACAGAGTTTTTGATGCAAAGTATGAACAGCTTCTTGATGTTGAGGGGATGGGAGAAAGCTCAGCTCTTCTGCTTTCCATGATTCCGTCGGTATGCAGACGGTACATAGAAGGGCAGTCAACGGGAAAGGTTAATCTTTCAGACCCGAATGATGCGCAGGAATATCTTAAAGATAAATTCTACGGATGCAAAAATGAAGTTTTTTATCTCCTTTGCCTTGATTCATACGGCAATCTGATCAATTGCTGCAAACTCAGCGAAGGAACATCGGGAACCGTGCTTGTAGATAAAAAAGATGTTCTTCAGGTAGCGATAAGAAATGATGCCGAAAAGGTTATTCTTTCTCATAACCATCCGAAAGGAATAGCAACTCCCTCGAGAGAAGATCTTGAACTGACAAATGAATTCTCGGTTCTTCTCGGACAAGTCGGTATAAAGGTTATTGACCATATTATAGTTGCCGGCAACGATACCATTTCTCTGGCTTCCGTTGAGAAATTCAAATTGTTATTCAGAATATAATTCAGACAGGCTGCCTTTTACGGCAGCCTTTTTTGTCAGAATGAAATTGTAACCTTGTTGTTTCCGATATTGCCTTTAATCTTAAGAATTGCAGCTCCGTTTTCGCCGACGGGTTCGAGTGTGTATTCGCCTGTGCACTCGATACTCTTTGCGTTCTTATGAACAAAGACTTCTGTGGGAACGCTGTATTCCTTATCCTGAGTAAATTCAAGGGTGAATATTTCGTTCTCTCTGTCGAATGAATACTTATCAATCTTACCGCAAACAGCAACGGGTGATGTTCTGATAAGGCAGGTCATAATCGGGTTTTCGAGAAGACCGTCATAATATGCCCAATATGTATGACCCCACTGATTGCCGTCAAACTTATCAAGAAGATATTCAATGTGATAAAGCCAATCCGTACCTTCCGACTGACCGCCCCATTCGCCTACAATAACAGGAATGTTGAGTCTGTCCTGAGATCTCTTGTGCTCATCGAAAATTGAGCCGACTCTTGAATTGCTTGCATATTTGTATGCGGGAGTATCAACCATGAGGTCGTATGCATGAGGTGCAAAGCAAAGGTTCTTTTCACGCTTGCCGTCATAATTGACTGCGGGGCATGAATAGGGGATGCCGAGGTTTGAATAATAGCTGTTTTCCATAATAATGATGCCGTTATCTGTAACCTCACGGATTGCCTTTGCTGTTCTGTTGATAAATTCAGAATAAGCGCCTGTGTCAAATTTGCGGATCAAATCATCAGCCGCAGAAGTAACTTTTCTGAAAAGGGTGGGGTCGTTGAAAGGTTCAAGAACCTTTATTGCATTGCCCGTAACAAGTTGTTTGAGCATCCAAAGCTTTTTGCATCTTTTATCTGTCAGAACATTCTTTGCAACGCTCATAATAAGTTTTCTGAAAACTTTTCCGCCGTCTGTTCCGGGGAATGGCTCGTTGAGAACGTCAAAGCCGAAAAGAGCAGGATGATCCTTGAATTTTTCAGCAACATGCTTCCACATATTACAATAATAAGTCTGAATGGGAACGCCGTTTATTTTGTCATTTGCCCAGAAATGGTCAAACGCTCTGTGAACGGATTTTCCCCAGAAATAGCCCTCTGCCCAAACGAGCTTTGTTTTTGTGAACTTTGCTCCGTCGGTTATGCAGGCCCAGGGAGGAGCACCGTCGCCTGCTGTTTCGGGAGCGCCGCTGTAAAGGTCCTGATGCATATCGAGATAGAAATAGATGCCGTACTTTGCGCATAAATCGGCTATGGCATAAACTCTGTCAAGATATTCTTCGTTATATTGGCAGGGCTCGGGTTCAACTGCATCCCATGTAAGACCGAGTCTGACAAGATTGAAGCCGTATTCGCTGAGCTGTTTTATGAGCTTTTCATCAAAATCAAGAAGATATGTTCTTCTTTCTTCGCCGTCTTTATGATAACCTTTATCACAAAGATTAACGCCGTTGAAAATTCTCTGTCTGCCTTCAGAGTCAATAAATGTTTTTTCAAATGTGCTGATTTTAAGCATAACAAACTCCTTTCGGAAAACTATACATCAAAATTATACCATTTATAAATAACAATTGCAACCTTAATGTTTATAAGTGAAAATGATAAATAACAGTTGCAGAATAAACAGACATATGATATAATCAATAATGTATAAAATTAGTGAATTGAGGTAATACAAATGGCAGCATCAAAACTTTTCAAAATGTATTGCAGAGCTTATCAGGGTATTTTCCGTGTTGCGGTTAATTTCCTTGACTGGACAGAGCCTCAGCTTCTCAAAGGCGCAGGAAGTGTTAAGAAACTTCCCGAGGTAGTCAAGAAAAACGGTCATGACAGCGTTCTCGTTGTAACCGATAAAGGACTTATGGGTCTTCATCTTCTCGACGGTATGTTTGAAGGACTTGAAAAGTCAAACGTAAAGTATGCCGTTTATGACGGAACACAGCCTAACCCCACAATCAACAATATCGAAGATGCAAGACAGATGTATGTCGACAACAAATGCTCCGCAGTTATTGCTTTCGGCGGCGGTTCACCCATGGACTGCGCAAAGGTTGCGGCTGCAAGAATTGCACGCCCCAACAAGAGCGTTCAGAAGATGAGAGGAACTCTTAAGATTCTTAAGAAGATTCCCACAATCTATGCCGTTCCCACAACTGCAGGCACAGGCTCCGAAACAACAATCGCTGCTGTTGTTTCAGATCCCACAACTCATGAAAAATATGCTCTTCAGGATCCCGTACTCCGCCCGAAGTATGCTGTTCTTGATCCCGAGCTTACTATCGGTCTTCCTCCTCATATCACTTCAACAACAGGTATGGATGCTCTTACCCATGCAGTTGAAGCTTATATTGGCGGAAGCAACACCAAAGACACAATTGCCGCAGCTGAAAAAGCAACAAAGATGATTTTTGAC
>JAZQTZ010000096.1:0-24973 GCA_045631105.1 Acutalibacteraceae bacterium | reverse complement strand
GATCCCAAGATGCAGGAACTCGTAGCAGAAGTTCCCATGGCTGAAATGGGCGATTTCGCAACAGTTCTCCGCTCCGTAACAATCGGCAGAGGCTATTTCTCATTCGAATTTGACCACTATGAAGCAGCTCCCGAAAACGTTGCTCAGAAGGTTATCGAAGAAGCAAAGGCTAACGCAGAAGACGAATAATATTGTCGGAAACGTTTCACGAAGCGAAGAACAAAAGAAACTAAATAAATAATAGATGGCTTGAATAAGGAATAAAACTTGTTCAAGCCATTTTTATTATTGTAAATTTAAAAATGTAATTATAAGTTTCTTTTTAGCTCTTTTTCATCTCCGTGATTTCGTTTCCGTTTGGTTTATTCACAGCAAAAAAACCGCTGAGGTTTCATCCTCTGCGGTTTTTCATTCTCTTTGTCCCCAAAATTTTGAAAGGAAATGTATATATAATTAATAAAGTTTAAAATTATGCAACAACGGGTGTTTCGTCTGTAACGAGAAGAACTCCTGTTGTGATTGTAAGAACTGCTACGATTGCTGCAAATACTGCCATGTTTTTGTCCTCCCTTTTTATTTGCCGTTACACGGCTGTTTGTTATGGTCTTATTATAGCAGTTAATTTCTTAAGAAAAAAGCATTCAAATCCTTAAGAATTTATTAAGAAAAATAAAAGAACCTTTATAATTTAACAAAAAATTTAACCTTATTGTCATACTTTTGTAATTGTCTTATTAAAAATGATGTGATATACTTTTTATCAGGAAATATGTGGGGGGTAAATTATGAAAAACATAAATTTCAAGAAAAGAAAAAATATTTCCAAAAAACATTTAACAATCATTTCGGTTGTTGTCTGTGCACTTATCGTTGCAGGAATTTTCCTCATTGCTAAATCCGCTGTCGGCAAGAGTAAATCTCCCGAATTTGAGGGCTTCACCTTTGAAACCGAAGGCTTTGAAGGAATTTCTTCCGTTTCCTGCCTGAACGAAACCATGGCGGTTTTCACCGATGCGGCAACGGGCAAGGTCGGAATCATGACCCTCGGCGGTGAAATAACCGAAAAAGCGGAGCATAACAAAATCAGCGTTTGCAGCGATTCATGGAGAAACTACCGCTACATAGTTGAAAGTCCCCTTTCGGAATATCTGCTTCTTGCCGATGCTCAAACAAAAACGGTAACCACCCGTCAGTATCACGGTCTGCAGACTCCCGAAAGAATTCCCTGCTGGAGCGAAGTCGGAAACCATCTTGCATGGACCGATGAAAAAGGCTATGCAGGCGAGGTCAAAACAAAAGAGGTTTCGCTCGAATCGGGTCTTTATCCCGTTGCAACCTCTCTCGGCGCAGACGCAAAATTCGGCTACATCGGAAGAACTCTCCGCCTTGAAATCACAACCGCTTACGAAAACGCACTCGATTTTTCCGAGGATATGGCGGCAGTTAAAAAAGACGGAAAATGGGGATATATCAACACTCTCGGTGTTACCGTCATTCCTTTTAACTTTGACTCATGCGCTCTTGCCGATACTATGGGCAAGGACACCTCATTCTCATTCAGAAACGGTCTTGCACCCGTCTGCAAAGAGGGAAAATACGGAATCATCAATTCAAAGGGAGAAACTGTTGTTGATTTCATCTTCGACACCATTCTTCAGGGCGAAGGCGGAAAATATATCGCATTCAGCGGCGGAAAATGGGGCATTATTACTGTTGACAAAGAGCTTTTCGTTTCCGAAACAACAACTTCACCCATCAGCAACGAACCCGCTGTTCCTCAGGGATACTATACTGTCAAGACCTCGGGAAGCGTTCTCAACATGAGAGCGGAAGCAACCTCGGAATCCGAAGTTGTCGCAAAAATCCCCAACGGAACAATTCTTCACGTCACAAAATCCGTTCCCGGCTGGTCATATGCAAAATATAATTCATTTTCGGGTTGGGTCAGCTCATCATTCCTTGTTGAAGCAACCTTCCTTTCCGAGGAATCCGCAACAGGAACAACCGTTACTGCCTAAAAATAAATAAAAATCCAAAAATTTGCAAAAAACTGTTGACCTTTTGGTTTTTATAGGTTAAACTATCGGTGTATGATGCTTATATCATATAAATCTGCATTTGTGAGCAACAATGTCAGAGCCATCCGATAAAAGACGTAGAACGGTTTTGCTGTTCTGCGTCTTTTATCATTAAGGAGATAAAAATGAAAATACTTAAAAAAATAACAGCCGCCGTTGTCTGCATCGGTATCATATGCATGGCGGCGGTGATGGGAATAAACTTTTATGTTATGAAATCGTCGGAGAAATATATTCTCGACATAAAAAAAGCGGGCGAGGGATATGACTGCGTTCTCGTTCTCGGCTGCGCCGTCTGGGGTGACACTCCGAGCCACATGCTCGAGGACAGACTCCTTGTCGGCATTGAGCTTTGCAAAAACGGGGCGAGCGAAAAGCTTCTTGTCAGCGGCGACCACGGAACCGATGAATATGACGAAGTCAACGTTATGAAAACTTTTGCAACCGACAGAGGTCTTGCTTCCGAGGATGTTTTCATGGACCACGCAGGATTTTCGACCTATGAAAGCATGTACCGTGCGAGAGATATCTTCAAGGCGAAAAAAATTCTGATTGTCACGCAGGAATATCATCTTTACCGCGCGGTTTTCGTTGCCCGAAAACTCGGTCTTGATGCTTACGGCGTTACAAGCGACCTTCGTGACTACGGCGGTCAGATTTTCAGGGATATCCGTGAAATTCTTGCGAGAAACAAGGATCTGGTTTACACAATCGTTCAGCCCGAACCGACATATCTCGGCGAACCCGTTCCCATTCACGGCAACGGAAACGAAACAAACGACAAATAAAAACAGCCTCACGAAGCTTTCTCCGTGAGGCATTTTTTATTCCATAAATTCTGCTTCTTCAATCATGTCGCAGACCTTGAAATCGGTCAGCGCAAAAACTCTTTCGCCGAGGGATTCATAAAATTCATCGTTATCCCTGTCGCAGAGCATGGCGTAATTCTTTCCGATGCTTTCTTCAACGTTTCTGTTTTTTCTTACCGAAAGGAAATAGAAAGTGAATGATGAGCCGTCGGAAATATTCGCAAAAAATCCGGGTGCGGTTTCGCTGATTTCGGCATACATCGCATTAACAACCTGAGAGGTGAGCATGGGATGCTGCATATATTTCTGAAGAGCAATCTGCACCGAAAAAACAATGAGTGCACGAAGCTGACGCACTTCATTCGTTGTCAGCCTTTCGGAATCCTTCGGGCAAAGCATTTCGGGTTTGAGCGATGCGAGCTTCTTTCCGAGAGCCGCCGCCTTATCCATGTTGCCGTTGCTTCTGAAGGTATCCATAAGCATAGCCATCTCCGCAAGATCTGCACCTGCACCATCTGTTTTTTTAGGATGAAAGATTTTAATATCTTCGTCGTTTGCTCTCATTTTATTATTTCTCCATTGCTGCTTTTTTCTTTTTCATCCTGGTCTTATAGCTCATGAGAGCCTTGACCTGCGCATCGGGAGTTGAATATTCGCCGATGCTGATGGGTTTCTTTGAATACATACCTCTGAAATCCGTTCCGCCGACGGTGAGAAGACCGTTCGACTTTGCGAGGGCGGAAAGCTTCTTTTCAAGCTCTTCGCTAACTTCGGGATTCCAGACCTCAACGCCGTCAATTCCTGCAGGAATGAGCTTTTCGAAAAGCTCGACGCTGTCGGGACGGGCAAGAACCGCAATTCCGCCTGCCTCATGGATTGCATCGATAACCTCTTTCGGGTCGGGATAGCTTGCCTTAACGAGAACATTATCGGGGCTTTCGGGTGAGAAAAGCTCATAATAAAGGTCGCCGTAAATTCTGTCTGTGAGACCGCATTCGAGGAGGGCATGCATTATGTGCTGTTCAAAAACAGCGGTTGCACCCGTTGCACACTTGAGAACAAGTTCGGGTGTTATAGGATATTTTTTTGCAATTTTAAGAGTCATCAACTGACTGACTTTTTTTCTTGTCAGAGTGTTTCTGTGGCAAAGACCTTCCAATCTGTCGGGGCTGTCGCTGAGATAGCAGAGAATATCAATATTCTTGCCCGTTTCAGAATCGGTTGCGGAAATTTCAACGCCGGGAATAACATTGATTCCTCTGCGTTCACCGATAATTTTTCCCCTGACCGTGCCTGCCTGACAGTCGCGGTCTGTTATGGCGATAGTTGAAATTCCGCGCTTCTGAGCAAGAACAATGAGGTCATCAATACCCATTGAACTATCAGAAAGCTTAGTATGGCAATGCAAATCCGCTGACATAATTTTTACCTCTCTCAAAAAATTGCAAAATTAGCTCAATATATACCATAATTATATACTATTTGTGAACAATGTGCAAGCATTTTTTGATTTTTGAGGACAAAATAAATCTGATTTTCCTTGATTTTCTTTGGTTTTTTACTATAATATATTATGAAAATATTATAAATTCAAAATATAATTTTCATTCGGAAAAATGAATTTCATGAAGGGCGGATTTTATGAAAAAAATTGCAATCGGACTCAGCGGAGGAGTTGACAGCGCTTCGGCGGCATATCTTCTTCTCGAAAAAGGATATGATGTTACGGGCATCATTCTGCGCCTGAAACCCGACTCTCTTGCCGATGCGGATATCTCCGATGCGCAAAGAATTGCTGACCGCCTCGGAATTGAGCTTCATGTTGTTGACCGCCGTGAATTTTTCAAAGAGAATGTCATCGACCCCTTTGTTTCCGAATATATAAATGCGAGGACGCCGAATCCCTGCGTTGAATGCAACAGCGTTATAAAATTCGGCGCCATGCTTGATTATGCACTTGAAATCGGTTGCGACGGTATTGCAACGGGTCATTATGCGAGAATCGAAGAAAAGGGCGGAAGATATCTGCTGAAAAAATCTGAAAGTCCCAAAGACCAGAGCTATTTTTTATATAAACTCAGTCAGCATCAGCTTTCGCATACGGTTTTTCCCCTTGAAGGTCTTGAAAAAACCGAAATCCGTGAAATCGCCGAAAAAGCAGGTCTTCCCGTTGCCGAAAAGGGTGACAGTCAGGAAATCTGCTTCGTTCCCGATGATGACTACATCGCCTATCTTTCATCCCTCGGAGTGACCTCTCCGAAAGGGAATTTCATTGATATAAACGGTAATATTCTCGGCACTCATAACGGAATCATCAACTACACTATCGGTCAGCGCAAAGGTCTCGGCGCTTTCGGAAAACCGATGTTCGTGACGGGAATTTCCGCCGAAAGCAATACGGTCACCATCGGTGAAAACGGCAGTCAGTACAGCATCGGTCTTGTTGCCGACAACCTGAATTTTATTCCTTTTGATAACCTTACTGAACCGATGAGAGCCGATGTCAAAATCCGTTTCCGTGCAAAACCTGCACCCGCAACCGTCACTCCCAACGGCGACGGCACGGCAACCGTTATTTTTGACGAACCACAGCGCTCGGTAACGCCCGGTCAGAGCGCCGTTTTCTATGACGGAGATACGGTTATCGGAGGCGGAAGAATTATTTCCGCTTCGCGTTAAAACACAGTTTCAATAATCTTATCGCTTCCTTTGGGAGAATAACTCCATGAATCGATATGACCTTCTTTTATAAAATATTCGGGAGGCTGAACAGGATAATCCGCATCGAATGAATCAACGATAATCAGCTTGATTTTCATCTTTGACGGAATGATGCTCTTGATATAGACCCCTGCATGGCATCCTGCGGTTATTCCCTCGGAAAACTCGGCAAGACCTGCAAGATTCGGGGTCAGTTCAACGAAAATTCCGTATTTTTCAACGGAACGCACAATTCCCGGAACGGTTTCGCCGACGCTGAAAAGCGATGCATTTTCTTCCCAGGTTCCGAGCAGTTCTCTGTGGCTTAGAGTTATTCTGCCGTTTTCGTCAATGCTTTTCACAACGGCAAGAATATTCTGCCCCGGGGTAAATCTTGCACTCGGATGAGGTATTCTCGAAACGGAAATGCTGTCAATCGGCATGAGCGCGCTCAGACCTGCACCGATATCGCAAAAAACACCGAATCCCTCAATATGCGAAACCGTTGCAGGGATAATATCCCCCGGTCGGAGAGATGCGATATAACTGTTCATGCATTCGCGCTGAACCTTTCTTCTTGAAAGAATCGCAACCGTTTCGCCGTCGGAATCGGTTCGGAATCCCGTCACCGAAAACATAACGGGCTTGTTGACCCTCGAAATCAGGGCGATATCCCTGACCGTTCCTTCTTCAATTCCCACAGCGCCCTCGTTTCGGGGAATAATCCCCTTCATGCAACCGAGGTCAACATGGAGATTATGCTCGCTGTCGCATCGGGTAACTCTTCCTTCAAGAAGCGCATCGGAATAAAAGGCGTCACGCAGACCGAATGCGCCTGAAAGATATCTCTTGTTTTCTTCTGTTGATATTGTCTGACCCTCGGGTTTGAAAAGTTTCATTATTGACCACCGTTCCTATAGTTTCATATGAAATTTATATGTCATCATCGCTGAATTAATACCAAAAAATATATACAACCAATTTTATTTATGATATAATATATTACCTATTATTAACATTTTACGGAGAGATATTTATGGATGTCAGAGTCGGAGATATTCTTCTCATGAAAAAAAAGCATCCCTGCGGTGACGATAAGTTTGCCGTTTTAAGAATCGGCGCCGATTTCCGTATCAGATGTGTCGGATGCGGAAGAGAAGTTATGCTCGAAAGAGCCAAGGTTGAAAAAAATATAAAAAAAATAATCCGTGAGGAATAATTATGCTCGATAAATTGATAAAAGTTGAAGAACGCTTCGAAGATATAAACCAAAGGCTCTGCGAAAGCGACGTTGTTGCCGACATGGCTCAATATAAAAAGCTTATGCAGGAGCTCAAGGTTTTAACCCCGATTGTTGAAAAATACCGCCAGCTCAAGGATGCTCAGGCAACCCGTGACGAAGCAAAGGAAATGCTCGACGCAGGGGGCTTGGAAAAGGATTTCCGAGAGATGGTTTGGGAAGAATATGAGGAATCGGGCAGAAACATCGAAGTTTTTCAGGAAGAACTGAAGATTCTTCTTCTTCCCCGTGACCCCAACGACGATAAGAACGTTATCGTTGAAATCAGAGGCGGTGCAGGCGGTGAAGAAGCTTCGCTTTTTGCAGGCGTTCTTTACAGAATGTATTCAATGTATGCCGAAACAAAGGGATGGAAAACCGAAATCCTCAATTCCAACCCCACGGAACTCGGCGGATTTAAAGAAGTCAGCTTCATGATTGAGGGTGAGGGCGCATATTCACGCTTTAAGTTTGAAAGCGGTGTCCACAGAGTTCAGCGTGTTCCCGAAACCGAAAGTCAGGGCAGAATCCACACCTCAACCGTAACAGTTGCAGTTCTTCCCGAAGCGGAAGAGGTTGATATTGAAATAAATCCCGCAGATTTGCAGATTGACACCTACCGTTCAGGCGGTGCAGGCGGTCAGCACGTCAACAAAACCGAAAGCGCAATCAGAATAACGCATATTCCCACGGGAACGGTTGTTGAATGTCAGGACGAACGAAGCCAGCATAAGAATAAGGACAGAGCGATGAAAATTCTCCGTTCAAAGATTCTTGAAGCCGAACAGGCAAAACAGCATGATGCGATTGCAGGCGAAAGACGTGCGCAGGTCGGAACGGGCGACAGAAGCGAGCGAATCCGAACCTATAACTATCCGCAGGGACGTGTCAGCGACCACAGAATAAATCTCACTCTTTACAGAATAGAGGCAATCCTCAACGGCGACCTCGACGAAATTATTGACGCACTCGTCACCGCCGATACAGCGGAAAAACTGAAGAATGATGAATAAAGGAACAAAAATGAAAACTCTTCATCTCAATTCAAACGATAAAAACGCAATAACCACCGCTGCGGAAATTCTCCGAAACGGCGGTCTTGTTGCCATACCAACCGAAACGGTCTACGGTCTTGCGGCGAATGCTCTTGACGGCAAAGCGGTTAAAAAAATCTTTGAAGCAAAGGGCAGACCCAACGATAACCCGCTGATTGTTCATGTTTCTTCGCTCGAGGAAATCGACCCCCTTGTTGAATCCGTTGACCCCAGACTTTATAAACTCGCCGAAAAATACTGGCCCGGTCCGTTAACAATAATTCTCAAAAAATCCGAGCTTATTCCCAACGAAGTGAGCCCCAATCTCGATACGGTTGCTCTGCGCATGCCGTCGCATGAATGCGCAAGGGCAATAATCAGGGAGTCGGGCGTTCCTCTTGCCGCACCGAGCGCCAACGCTTCGGGAAAACCCAGCCCCACAAGAGCGGCTCACGTCATTGAGGACCTCGAGGGAAAAATCGATGCCGTTGTTGACGGCGGAGAAAGCGATGTCGGCGTTGAATCAACGGTTGTGACCCTTGTAACCGACCCACCGACCTTGCTCCGACCCGGCGGAATAACCCCCGACCAGCTTATTGATGTGCTCGGTGAACTCAATATTTCATCGGCAGTTTTTGCAAAACTCAAAGACGGCGAGCAGGCGCAGTCGCCCGGCATGAAATATAAGCACTACGCCCCCTCGGCTCAGGTCACGATTATCAGAGGCAGTTTTGAAAACTATAAAAAATTCCTCCACGCACAAAAAGACACGGTCTGCGCCGTATGTTTTGAGGGTGAAGGAAAGCATTTTGAAAAATATATCGAATACGGAAAAAAGAACGACGAGCTTTCGCAGGCGCACAGCCTTTTCGATGCGCTCCGTGAGGTTGATGCAACGGGATGCAAGAGAGCATTCGTGCGTTGCCCGATTTCCGAGGGCGTCGGTCTTGCAGTTTATAACCGACTTCTCCGCTCGGCGGCATTCAGAATCATCGACCTTGATATAAAAATCCCCGTCATCGGTCTTACGGGTCAGACGGGCTCGGGAAAAACAACTGTTGCGGCAATTCTCAAAGAAAAAGGATGCGCAATTGTTGACACAGATGTTCTCGCAAGAAAAGCAGTCGAAAATCCCGAGGTTATCGCAATGCTCTGCAAGGAATTCGGCGATGATATCATCGTCAATGATGAGCTTGACCGCCGTGAGCTTGCACGAAGAGCTTTCGCAACAAAAGAGGGCACAGCGCAGTTAAGTGCGATAACCCATCCCGAAATAACACGCCTTGCAATCGAACTGATACATAATGCAGGCGAAAACGGCGCAAAGGCGGCGGTTATCGATGCGGCGCTTCTTTTCGACAGTCCGCTTGCATGTATCTGCGATAAAACAGTCAGCGTTGTTGCACCCGAAAATATCCGTCTTGAAAGAATCATGAAGCGTGACGGAATTTCGGAAAACGATGCGCTTCTTCGCATGAATGCACAGCCGCCGACAGAATATTATATCGGAAAATCGGATATCATTATTAATAATGACGGTAAAGATTTAGTTGAACAGATAAATTTCATTTGACAGGAAAGGAACATTGATATGTGCGAAAAAACTCAGGCAGAATTACTCAAAGAAGAACTTTTTTATTCGGCGCAGCACGCTTCTTATGTTTGCGACGATGACGAAATTGCCGTTGCCGATGATTTTTGCGAAGGCTATAAGGATTTCCTCAACAGCTGCAAAACCGAGCGTGAGGCTGTTGTTTTCGTGAAAGAACTTGCAGAAAGAAACGGCTATAAGCCTTTTAATCCCAACATGATTTATGCTCCGGGCGACAAGGTTTATTCCGATATCCGTTCAAAGGCGCTCATTCTCTGCACTTTCGGCGAAAAGAGCCTTGCAAACGGCGCAAAAATTGTTGCTTCCCACATTGATTCACCCCGTCTTGACCTCAAACCCAATCCCCTTTATGAGGATGCGGAGCTTGCTCTTTTCAAGACTCATTACTACGGCGGAATCAAGAAATATCAGTGGACTGCAACTCCTCTTGCTCTCCATGGCGTAATTTATCGCCGTGACGGTTCATGCGTGACCGTTCGTATCGGTGAGGATGAGGGCGACCCGCAGTTTGTTGTGACAGACCTTCTTCCCCATCTCGACAAAAAGCAGGCAAACAGACCCCTCGGCGAAGCAATCGAGGGCGAAAATCTCAATATTCTCATCGGAAGCCGTCCTTTCGGAAAAGATAAGGGCAGCGAGATGGTAAAGCTCAATATCCTTAAGCTTCTCAACGAAAAATACGGCATCATCGAAGCTGATTTCCTTTCCGCAGAACTTGAAGTTGTTCCCGCTTATAAGGCATCCGATATCGGCTTTGACAGAAGCATGATCGGTTCATACGGTCATGACGACAGAGTCTGCGCTTATCCCTCGGTTATGGCTGAAATCGACACCGTAAACCCCGAATTCACATCCGTTACCGTTATCACCGACAAGGAAGAAACGGGTTCAGACGGCAACACGGGTCTGCATTCTGCATTCCTCAAGCATTTTATTGCCGATATCGCAAAAACTCAGGGTCTTGAGGGCAGAGATGTTCTCAGAGCATCGGAATGCCTCTCCGCAGACGTTAACGCAGGCTTCGACCCCACCTATCCTTCCGTTCATGACAAGCTCAATGCGGCTTGCCTCAACAAGGGTATCGTTGTAACAAAATACACAGGCTCAAGAGGAAAGAGCAGCACCAACGACGCAAGCGCAGAATTCATGTCAAAGGTTCGAACAATCTTCGATAACGCATCCGTTTCATGGCAGACGGGCGAACTCGGAAAAGTTGACGAAGGCGGCGGCGGAACAGTTGCAAAATATGTTGCAAACCTCGGCGTTGAGGTTGTTGACGTAGGCGTTCCCGTTCTTTCAATGCATGCACCTTTTGAGGTTGTTTCAAAGCTCGATGTCTACATGGCATATAAAGGTTTCAAGGCTTTCTTGGATCAGAACAACTGAAACAAGACTGAAAGTTGAACAAATTCACCCAATTTCGTCAATTGTTTACAGTTTGTTCATATTCTCATAACAAAATCAAAGCATTTATGCAATATTATACACATTGTCAAAAAGTTATTTGACAATGTGTATTTTTTTCTTGACAACTTCTTTTTTCATTTTTATTTTCTCTTTCCCCAAGTACTGCCGGATGCTGCACACATCCGGCAGTACGACTTTTCAGAAACAAAAAACGGCTTGCTGATGCAAGCCGGAATTTTTTTATTCTTCTATTCTGTGGCCATCCTTGAATTTAACCTTGCCGATATAGGGGATTTTGAGGAAACCGTCAAATTCATCACCGTCAAAATCAATGTTAAGCTCGATATCCTTTCCGGGGAGGAGAGATGTTCTGACAACGGCATAAATCGAATCGCCGTCTTCTTCAACGCTCTTGATATCGATATCGGGAACATCAATGTTGGGAATATCAAGCTCAAAACCGTATTCACCGTTGTTATCAAAAACCTTTATTTTAACTTCACCTGAGAAAAACATCGTGTTAACGCTGCATGCCCATTTGCCGAGACCTATCATAAAACCAATTCTCCTTTCGATTTGTATTTTATATTTTAACATATTTCGGAAAAAATGGCAAGAAAAAAAACGGTCTGACTCTGCAGACCGTTTTTCATTAATATTCGTAATAGGGTTCTGTGACGGGTTCTTCGTAATAACCGTTATCTTCGGTTGTTTCTTCCTCATAATAACCGTTATCTCCGTAATTTCCGTCGTCATAATAGGTTTCCGAGGGAGCATCTTCCCATCCGTCGGGATTATATTCCGTTGTTTCAAAGGGATTGCGCCATGTGAATGAGGTTGTATCGGTATCTTCTTCATCTCTGTTGAACCAGTCGTTGTTGAAAATACCTCTTCTGGTTGTTGATTCCTCGGTATAATAATGAGGCTCATATTCGTCAGATGAAGATTCATCGGAGCTGCTGTCTTCATAATAATTATTTTCTTCATAATTATCCGAAGATGAGGATTTGCCCTTTGCAAGATCAATAGCGGAAATATGGGTCATGGGATTGATTTCGATGTTTGTCTGACCGTAAAGACCGAGCTGAAGCTCTCTTGCAGCCTTGATATAGTCAACAATCCATACATCGAGATAGCCCGTATAGGTTCTGAAATTCGAAACGCCGTAGCAAAGCTCTTCCGTCGGCATAACCTGACTTACGATATCATATTTCAGCCAGCCTTCGCTGAGCGCCTGCATTCCGAGAGAAAGAATTTCGCCCGATGAATAGTTGGTTGTGATATAGGGAAGGAAAGTTTCGATAGCGTAATTAAGGTCGGAAAGCGAAGAAGCCTTAACGTTTCTGATAACGGAGCTGATGAGCTCTCGCTGTCTTCTTGTTCTTTCAACCTCGCTGTCGAGCTTTCGGATTCTCGCATAAATCAAGGCTCTTTCGCCGTTGAGCAAAACATTTTCGCCGCTTTCGAAGCCTTTGACACGGGTTGTCCTGTTCATATATTTGGCTTCTTTTTCCGTTATGGGAACGGAAACGCCGCCAAGAGCATCAACCGCCGCCTTGAATGACTTATAGTTGATTGAAACATAATGGTCAATCTTTATTTTATAGTTATCGGAAAGAACCTGCATGAGTGTCTGAGCGCCGCCCCATGCATAGGAATGGTTTGTTTTGTCGTATCTTTCGTGACCGTTGATGTTCATATAGGTATAGGAGTCACGAAGGAACGAGGTTATTGTTATCTTCTTTGTTTTTGTGTTAACGGAAACAAGCATTGTTGAGTCAGAACGGTGAGAGCCGTCCTCATCATCTTCGCCGATAAGAAGAACGTTGATAACCTTTTTGTTATAGATTTTCTCACCGCCGTTGGTTGCCCATGCCTTGAGAAGCTCTTTTATTGAGTCTGCGCTCTGGATATCTGCTATCGTGTTGAAAGATAAATCCTCGTTTATTTCTTCTTCTGCAAATGTTGCATCGGGATTACCGAAATCACCCGTGCTGACATTAATGAGCGAAAGCATCTTTCTGATATATGCGCCGCCTGCCGCCGAAACAACAAGAACAAGGCAGATAAGAACGCTGAGTATCGCCTTGAGATTTCTTTTTTGATTTTTGAGGAAGAAGGGCTTGAATTTGAAATCCATGAAAAACTTCAGTTTATTTTTAAATCCCTTCGGGGTGCTGTAGCTCGAGATATCCTCATATTTTCCCGAGCGTCTGTTTTTTTCACCCACAGAATCACCTGCCGTCATTTATTGATTGCAATAATACACCTATTTTACTATTATTTTGGTATTATAACACAATTTGTCTTAAAAGTTAACACCTTTTACAAAATTTGTTTGAAAAATTTTTATGAACAAAAATTGAATTATCAGGAAGAAAATGTTATAATTGTCTGAGATTCTTATCAAAAATCAAAGGCAGGGAAAAACAGATGAAAATTGCACTTTTCGGAACAGACCAGCTCCGTTTTGCAAAGGTTTATACCCCTGAGGTTCTGAAAAAGCTCGCTGAATACGGCATTCTTTCGGAAAAAATCAATCAAAAAAATCTTGCGGAAAACAGAGAATTTCTTGCCGACTGCGAAATTGCGTTCTCAACCTGGGGAATGCCGCAGTTCACAAAGGAAGAAATCGCAGAATATATGCCGAAGCTGAAGGCTGTTTTCTATTCTGCGGGAACGGTGCAGTATTTCGCACGCCCGTTTCTTGAAAGCGGAATAAAGGTTTTCAGCGCATTTGCGGCAAATGCCGTTCCCGTTGCGGAATATACCTTTGCGCAGATAACTCTTGCGGCAAAAGGATATTTTCAATCGGCGAAATATTACAGAATTCTCCCCATGCGTTCGCTCTCTTTTGCAAACTCTTCAACGGGAAATTTCGGATGCAAGGTCGGTCTTGTGGGTCTGGGCGCAATCGGAAAAATGGTTGCGGAAAGACTGAAAGACCTCGATGTTGAGGTTTATGCCTGCGACCCGTTCGTTGCCGAAGAAACCGCAAAGGAACTCGGAGTTACGCTCGTTGACATGGAAACTCTTTTTTCCGAGTGCGACATCATCAGCAATCACCTTGCAAACAAACCCGAGCTTGAAAATGTTTTCAATTATAAACTTTTCAAAAGGATGAAAAAGCGTTCAACATTTATTAATACGGGCAGAGGTGCTCAGGTTGCGGAATATTCTCTCGCTCTCTCGCTTCTTCTCCATCCGTCGAGAACTTTCGTTGCCGACGTTCTCAAAAAAGAACTCTTCCCCTATATCAATCCGCTTTTCTGGTGTCCCAACGCATTTCTGACCCCCCATATCGCAGGAAGCATGGGAAACGAACCCCAGAGAATGGCTTATTACATGATGGAAGAGCTCGAAAAATTCCAATCGGGCGAACCCACACAATATGAGGTCACCCTCGAATCACTTGAAAGAATGGCATAAGGAGATATAACATGAATTTCAAACGAACAAAATTTGCCTGTTACTCAGCGTATTTCACGATGTCGTCGGTTTTCAGTCTGCCGCCGCTTCTTTTTGCATCGCTTCGTGAGATGTACGGCATTTCCTACACTCTTCTCGGAACGCTCGTTCTCACAAATTTCTGCACCCAGCTTATCGTTGACCTGATTTTTACGGCATTTTCAAAATATTTCAACGTTAAAAAAGTTGTCAGAATAATGCCTCTCATAACCTCGGCGGGTCTGCTCATCTATGCTCTTTCGCCGACCATCTTCCCCTCAAATGTCTACATAGGTCTGCTCATCGGAACAATTCTTTTCTCGATTTCCGCAGGTCTTTCGGAGGTTCTTTTAAGCCCCGTTATTGCCGCAATTCCCTCGGATAATCCGCAGAAGGATATGAGCCTTCTCCATTCGCTCTATGCTTTCGGAGTTTTCACCGTTGTTGTTATCAGCACCCTTTTCCTCCGTTTCTTCGGAACGCAGAACTGGATGTATCTCACCATTTTCTGGGCAGTTCTTCCCATTACGGCGGCAGTTCTTTTCATGCTTTCGCCCATGCCCGATATGGACGTTTCTTCTTCGAACAAAGGCACAAAGGGAACAAAACGCAGAACTCTCTCCCTCGCAATCTGCGTCGGCTCGATTTTCTTCGGAAGCTGCGCCGAAAACACGATGAGCAACTGGATTTCAACTTTCATGAAAAACTCTCTGCACATTGATAAAACAATCGGCGATATTCTCGGCATGGCTATGTTTGCGATTCTTCTCGGAATTGCCCGAATTGCCTATGCAAAATACGGCAAAAACATCATGAAAGTTCTCCTTGTCGGAATGATCGGCGCAACGGTTTGCTACATCTCAATCGGTCTGACATCAAATGTTATTATCGCATTCATTGCATGCATACTGACAGGACTTTTCACCTCGATGCTCTGGCCCGGAACCCTCATCATGATGGAAGAAAATCTTCCCGGACTTGGCGTTGCCGCATATGCCCTCATGGCGGCAAGCGGAGATTTGGGCGCATCTTTCGCCCCTCAGCTTCTCGGAATCGTTGTTGATAACGTTTCTGCAAGCGAATTTGCAGCGGAAATGAGCATGAAGCTCAGCCTCACAACGGAGCAAATCGGTCTTAAGGCAGGCATGCTCGTGACATCAATTTTCCCCATTATCGGCACGGCAATCATCATTTTCGCAATAAAATATTTCAAAAAACAGAAGAAATCATAAAAAAGTCCGTCTTATCGGACACCACAGATGATAAAATAAGTCCGAAGCAAGAAACTTGCTTCGGACTTTACTCTCTCTTCTTTCTTTATCGGACCGTAGGATTATTCCTGCGGTTTGATTTTTTATCAGAGAATGCTGCAGGGAAGAAGCCAGATATCGTGGTCTCTGAAGAAGAACTTATTGACATCGGCAATGAATTTTGTGATTTCGGTGAGTGCGGGAAGAAGCTCATACTTAACGAAAGGACTTTCGGCATCGTCGGAAAGGAGCTTTGCCTTTGACATAGCTGTGTAGAATTCCTTTTCAACTTCAAGGGTTTCGGCTTCTGTCCATGACTTATCTTCAAGGAGAGCAACTGCCTTTTCATAAGCGGAATCAACTGCTTCACGCTTATCGGCATCGAGAGAATCGAGGTCTGCTTCCTCATATTTTTCCATCATGCTCTCAATCTGCTTGAGATTTCTGTATTCAAGGAACTGGGGGTAACCGCCGTTATTTTTTCTTGCATCGGTGATCTCATCGTTTGTTACGAGTTCAACGCACATTCCGATGATATCGTTAACGCTTGCCTGAAGAGTGAGGTGGCTCTGATTCTTAACGAACCATGTGTTATCGGGAAGAGCGCATGTGCCTGCGTCAACAATTCCGTCGGGGCTGATGTAGCTTGCATCGATAGCGGGCTTATAGTCATCGCCGAGAACGGAGCCGACATTTGCAAATGTGCCGCCGATTGATGTTGATGAAGCCTGAATGATGTTATCGGAGCTGAGCTTATAATTGCCGATTGCGGCAGGAAGCTCAAGGTTATAACCGCTGATAACGAAGATATCCATACCCTCATCGCTGAGCTTTTTGAGAGTTGCGCCTGCATTCTTCTGGATATTATAGTATCTGTCAGTCTTTTCCTTAAGAGCGGCATGTTCGGCATCGGAAATAAGCTTTGCGCTCATTTCGGGATATGCACCGCTGGGAACGAGAGCCCACATTGAGGGGCAGTTATAGAGAAGCTTTCCGAGAACTTCGTCGATTGCTCTGTCGAGAGTTTCTTCAAGGAAATCGCTGAAGAATTCCTGAGGAATTGCTCTGACAACGGGATTGAGGAAATAACCGAGAGCAAGATATTCCTCTGCGGCAAGGTTGATGATGTTGGGAACAAGGTCGTTATAAAGCGCGTTGCCGTCGCTGAAAGTTGTGTTGCCTGCCATAAGGTCTGCAAGAAGATATGAACCGTCAACAGCTGCAGCGGCAAAAACAACTCTGTCGATATCGTCGGGGTCGCAGTAGTCGGCAAGATAAACGTTACCGATTGTGCCGCCGAGACTGATAAAGCAGATGCTTACCTTATCGTGACCTGTCTGCGCCTTAACCATCTGAACATATTCGTCAAGCTTTTCTGCGGCTGAAATTACATCACCGAAGGAGCTGTAGGAGAAATAATATGTGTGGTCATAGCCGTATTCTTCGCAGAATTCTTCCATATTGACCTGACGCTTGATGAAATCATATTCATGCTCATACTTGGTGGTAGGAAGAACGTTGCCGTTTTCATCCTTTGAATAACCCTTTGCGTAGTTATAGGATTTTTCGGGCTTTGTTTTGCATTCTTCGAGTGAATACCAATATTCGTCAACCGCAACGTCATTAACTCTTGTTCCGTCGGGATTGAAATAGTGGCTTGCAAAGCTTTCGTCGAGAATTCCGAGAACGATATCGAGAAGCTTATCTCTGTTATGGAGAGCAACAGCGCCGAGAATATCGCCGATTTTTTCTTTGAAAGCATTTTCGAGAGCGATTGTGTCAAACATGAAAGCAAGGTCCATACCCTCAACAATGGGGAAGCCGTCACTTGTGAGAAGGTCTTTGCCGTTTTCATCCTGAACATAAACCTGTGACTGCATAATGCCGGGAACGATAATCAGCGGACTTGTTCCGCATTCGCCCTTGCAGTCTGTTTTGCATTCGCTGTCCCATTCTCTTGCATATGCAAAGGGAGCAATCGAAAGCACCATGCAAAGAGAAAGGATAACGCAGAGAAGTTTTTTGAGTTTCATAATATTCCTCTTTTCTGAATTACTGATAATCTTTCATATATTCGCCGTGGGCTTCGATAAGCTCGTCAACCATAGCCTTGATATCGTCGATTGAAAGCTCTGCAGCGGTGTGGGGTTCGAGCATAGCTGCCATATAGATATCTTCTCTCTTCTTGGTAACAGCGGCGTTGATTGTGAGAAGCTGGGCATTGATATTTGTCTGGTTCATTGCAGCGAGCTGAACGGGAAGCTTGCCGACATGGCAGGGATGAATGCCCTTTCCGTCGATGAGGCAGGGAACTTCAACGCAAGCGTCTGCGGGAAGATTTTCGATAAGTCCTGTATTGATAACGTTACCGCCGATTTTATAGGGATTTCCTGTTACGATAGCTTCCATGATATATGAAGCATATTCGCCCGAACGCTCATGGGTAATCTGACCGTTATCAAGGATTCTTTCCTTTTCAGCTTTCCAGCCTGCAATCTGATTTACGCAGCGGCGGGGATATTCATCAAGTGGAATGTTGTATCTTTCGATAAGCTCGGGATACTTATCCTTAATATAGAAGCAGTTATATTCTGCGTTATGTTCGCTGGATTCGGTGCAATAGTAACCGAAATTCTTGATATATTCATATCTTACCATATCGTGATGCTTT
Organism: Acutalibacteraceae bacterium; assembly: GCA_045631105.1. GTDB lineage: Bacteria > Bacillota > Clostridia > Oscillospirales > Acutalibacteraceae > CAG-177. The sequence continues at coordinate 6,686 of JAZQTZ010000096.1, read as the reverse complement.
TCGGTTGCATTCTTTTCAGCGGCTCTCTTGCGGATTTCGGGATAGAGGTCGTTGCCGTCCTTATCTTCGATTTCAAGAAGCCAACCCATATGGTTGATACCTGCGATGAGTTCTTTTCTTCCTTCAAGCTTATCTTCCATGCCGAGATTTGTGAGAAGGTCTTTTGAGCATGACTGAACGGAATGGCAAAGACCGATTGTTTTGATTTTTGTGTATCTCTGCATATAACCCGAAAGGATTGCCATGGGATTAGTGTAGTTGAGGAACCATGCATCGGGGCAAACTTCTTCCATATCATCTGCGAAATCTTTGAGAACGGGAATTGTTCGAAGACCTCTCATGATGCCGCCGATACCGAGAGTATCTGCGATTGTCTGACGAAGACCGTATTTTTTAGGAACTTCAAAGTCGATGATTGTGCAGGGGTCATAAAGACCGACCTGAATTGCGTTAACAACGAAAGTTGCGTCTCTGAGAGCATCTTTTCTGTTTTCAACGCCGCAGTATTTTTCGATTTTTGCTCTGCCTTCGTTAACATTTTTATTCATTGCGCTGAGAATAATATAGCTGTCCTCAAGTCTTTCTTCATCGATATCGTAAAGAGCGATAACGCTGTCACGAAGAGCAGGTGTGCACATACAGTCACCAAGAACGTTTCTTGCAAATACGGTGCTTCCCGCACCCATGAATGTTATTTTAATCATTATTTTTCTCCTTTCGGAAATTGTTGCTTTTTAAGCAACACGTATTCAAAATGATTATAATTTATATAAATAAAAAAATCAATGATATAGCTCAAAAATATATTGATTATTTTCTGTTTTGTGATATGATAGAATTGTCAAATATCGTAAAAAGGAGAAAATATTATGCCTAAATATCTTATCGTTAACGCAGACGACTACGGTATGTGCCATGCGGCAAACGAAGCCGTTGCAGAACTTTTTGAAGGCGGATGGCTCAAATCCGCAACCGTTATGATGCCTTGTCCCACAGCAAAAGAAGCTGTTGATTTTTCAATCGCTCATCCCGAATATGCAATCGGTGTTCACCTCACAATGACAAGCGAATGGGGCAAATACCGCTGGAAACCCCTCACAAACGGCAAATCTCTTCTCGACGAAGAAGGTTTCATGTGGCATGAGAGCGACCAGGTTGAAAAGAACGCATCCTATGAAGACCTCGAAGCAGAAATCAGAGCGCAGATTGACCTTGCTCATAAGTGGGGAATGAAGCCCTCTCATACAGATAACCATATGGGTTCGCTCTACGGTCACTACACAGGCAGACTCGGTCTTGCAAAGATGACCCTCCGTGTCTGCGGCGAATACGGCTATGCTTACCGTCTTTACACAAAGCATGACAAGAGAATCTGCCCCAACGGAACACCCTATTTCCTTTATGCCGCAATCACTCTTCTTTCAAAGAAATGGGGCAAGAAATATAACGTTGTTATTCCCGATTATCTTCTTTTCCCTGACTGGAATGACGACATGAGAAAGAGCTACGAAACATACAGAGACACAATTCTCAAAATCTGGACAGACATTCCCGAAGACGGCGTTACCGAAACATTCATCCATCCTTCTGTTGAATGCGATGAGCTTAAGGGCATCACAGGCAGATGGCAGGACAGAGTCTGGGAATATCAGCTCATGAAAGACCCTTACACACATAAGTATCTCAAAGACCACGGCGTTGAGCTTATCAGTTATAGAGAACTTATCAAGATGAAGGGCGGAGTAGTTAAGGGATAATTACATAAAAAAATCGGCTTGAACGGAAATCAATCTGTTCAAGCCTTTTTATTTATACATTTGTTAATGAATCAACATATCCCGTTCTTTTCAGGAGCGTTGTTGAGGAAATCTGCGAAATATAAACCTTTTCATTGCCTTTTTTATCACGGCAAACGATGAACGATTTCGGAATATCGTAGCAAACATTTTCGACTATTCCCGCTTTTTCCGCTTTCGCAAGATAATCTCTTGTGCGCTTTGAAACGGTGGTTGTGTCCAAATCGAAAATCCCGATTATTTCATCAAAGGTTATAACCTTATCCATTCCGAGGTGCAGATACATTTTTCTACTCCATTTCTTTTATTTCGCCGTCAATAACCTCAAAAGCCTTTCCTTTTTTTGAACGCAGAAGCTGTGACGGGTCGCAACAGGTGATGAAAACCTGCCAATTATCAAGATAGTTGAGAATGAAAGTCTGTCTGCCTTCATCAAGCTCGCTCATAACATCATCGAGAAGCACAACAGGGCTTTCACCCGTTATTTCTTCGATAATCGAGGCTTCTCCGAGCTTCATTGCAAGCGCACAAGACCTCTGCTGACCCTGCGAACCGAAAACTCTTGCATCCCTGCCGTTAAGACTGAGAACAAGGTCATGAGTATGGGGTCCTGCGTTTGTATAGAGCTTTTTGAGGTCTGCATCACGGTATTTTTCAATATCGGCAGTCAATTTTTGTTTTATTTCTTCTTCAGAAATATTTTCGTGTGAAAAATCATAGTGAAAAGTGAATTTTTCTCTGCCCGAGCTGATTCCGTTATAAATTTCGCCCGATAATGCCGATAATTTTTCGATATAATCAAGGCGGTATTTAACTATTTTAGTGCCGAGCGAAACAAGTTCGTTATCCCACGGCTCAATATAACCGTTTTCGAAGCATCTTTCTCCCATTTTTTTGAGCAGAGCATTTCTCTGGTCAAGCACACGCAGATATCTCGACATAACAACCGCATAATTCGGTTTTATCAGACTGAGCGCAATATCAAGGAGCTTTCGTCTTTCCGACGGTCCGTCCTGAACAATTCCGAGTGTTGAGGGCGAAAAAACAACCGCAAAATATTTTCCCATCATAACTCTCGGAGAATCTTCTTTAATACCGTTGAGAACAAGCTCTTTTCGCTTGTTTATCTTCATCTCGGCAAGTTGTTCACGCATGTGTGAATAAAATTTTGTCTGAATCTCCGCTTCGTCATGTCCCTGAGCGATAAGCTGGATATTTTTTCTTGCACGGAAGCTGTAAAATCCCGTCAGAAGCCATATGCTTTCGATTATATTTGTTTTTCCCTGACCGTTTTCGCCGTAAATAACGTTCATTTCGGGATGCGGTTCAAAGGAAATATCATTTATATTGCGGAATTTTTTTGCGGAATGGTGTGTGATTATCATATTTTACCATTCCTTTCCGAAATTACTCTACAATATAAATAACTCTTTCAAACTCCGCCTTATCTCCGGGACGGAGTTTTTTTCCTCTCTGGGTGCAGATTTCTCCGTTAACCCAAACCTCGCCTTCCTGAATAACGATTTTTGCATGACCGCCCGTCTGAACGGCATCGCACATTTTCAGAAACGCATCAAGTCTTATAAAATCGGTATCAATTTTCTTTGACACCTGCTTTTTTTCAATAATTCTTGCTTTAATTTTCATTTTTCAGCCTCACGGGAAGAATAAGGAATGTGAATTCATCGCCATCGTTGGGAACGATGAGGATAGGTGCAATTGCACCGTTGAGCTTGATTCTGACTTCGTCGCTGTCGCAGGCACGCAGAGCATCAAGCATATATTTATTATTGAAACCGATTGTGCATGATTCGCCCTCAATATTTGCCATGAGCTTGTCGTTGGCAGTACCGAGAGATGTTATGCTCGACATCTTAATCATATTTTCATCAAAAACGCACTTGATTGGGCTCTTGATTTTTTCGGTGATGATAAGAGATGTTCTGTCAATGCTTTCAATGAAGTTTCTTGTGTTAACACGGATATCTGTTTTTGTTGCGGAAGGAATTGCCGCTTTATAGTTAAGAAATTCTCCGTCAAGAAGACGTGAAATGATGTTATATCCGCCAACCTCAAAGATGATGTGTCGTTTTCCGACGCCGAGAGTTACCATAGCGTTATCATCATTCATGAGTTTAACAACTTCTGAAAGTGTTTTTGCGGGAACAACAAATGAAAGATTTTCACCGCTGTAGCTGATAATTTCATTTCTGATTGCAAGACGGACACCGTCAACGGCAATAAGTCTGATATGATTTTCTTCAATCTCAAACTTGATACCGGTATGAACGATTTTGCTGTCTTTAACTGCAGCGGAAAAGATAGTCTTTCTTACCATATCTTTGAGAACACCCTGAGGAATTGAGATGGAATAACCGCCTGAAACCGAAGGAAGATCGGGATATTCTTCTGCAGAAATACCGATAAGAGTTGATTCGAAATCGCCGCATGAAATTGCCGCAATATTTCTCTTATCGCTGAAAATACTTACTGTTTCTTCGGGAAGCTTTCTCAGAGTTTCGCTGAGCATATGCGCATTGAGAACAAGCTCACCTGTTTCCTCGATTTTTGCGGGAATTGATGTTGTTATTCCCATTTCGAGGTCATAACCGGTAAGAGTAAGAGTTCCGTTTTCGGCAACCATAAGAATACCCTCAATTGCAGGGATTGCTGTTTTGGTTGAAGCCGCTCTCTGAACATTCTGACAAGCCTCACAAAGTTCATTTGTACTGCAAATAATTTTCATAAAATATCCTCCTGAAAGTTATCCACGCACCTTTTAAGGTTTGAGGTAAAACTTTAAAAAATCAAAAGTTTTTTCAATCAAATAAAGATAATAATATATATATTTATAGTAGTAGTAGTAGGGGGCGTGGAAATGTGGTGTAACTCCCGAAGCCCTTGAAAAACAAGGGAATAATGTAAAAATTTATCAACATCGCAATGTGGATAAAATCGGGTTATTCACTTCCCTTTTTTTGACATTGTGAAAATGTGGAAAACGGGATGTGGAAAAGTATAAAAAAGTGGAAAACTTTTCGGTGATTTTATAACTCTTTTCTGCCTTCAAGAGCACGTATAAGAGTGAATTCATCAGCATATTCAAGGTCTGCTCCGACGGGCACACCGTAAGCAAGACGGCTCACGTTTATTCCTGCGGGTTTGATAAGCCTTGAAATATACATCGATGTTGCTTCGCCCTCAACCGTCGGATTGGTTGCCATGATAACTTCTTTTACAGTATCATCGCTCAGGCGGTGAATAAGCTCTTTGATGCAGATATCTTCGGGATTTATATCGTTCATGGGTGAAATAACGCCGTGAAGAACATGATATAAACCGTTGAATTCATGGGTGCGTTCGATTGCGATAACATCTCTCGGGTCTTCAACAACGCAGATTGTTGATTTATCCCTCGTCGGTGATTCGCATATGTGGCACTTTTCGCCGTCTGTCAGATTACAGCAGACGGTGCATTTTTTTATCGATGAACGTGCATCATTTATTGCATCGGTGAATTTTTTTGCCTCTTCGTCGCTCATATTTAGAATATGAAAAGCAAGACGCTGTGCGCTCTTCTTACCGACAGACGGAAGACGGGCAAACTGCTCGATGAGTCTTTCTAAAGACGGTGTAAATCCGCTCATCAGAAAAGTCCGGGAATTGAAAGGCCGCCTTTAGCCTTTTCCATGCCATGCTCCATAGCGTCATTTGCTTTGCGGATGCTTTCGTTGAATGCGGAAATAATGAGGTCCTGAAGCATTTCGATATCTTCGGGGTCAACAACTTCGGGTTTGAGGTTAACAGCAGTGACTTCGTGAGCACCGTTGACAACAACTTCAACTGCGCCGCCGCCGACTGTTGAAGAAAATTCTGTTGCTTCAACTTCCTGCTGAATTCTTGTCATATTTTCCTGCATTTCCTGAATTTTTTTCATCATGTTGCCGCCACCCTGAGGTGCGCCGGGAATTCTTGCTTTCATAATTATTCTCCAATCAATTATTATTGAATTTATTTATTTTGTTTTTTAAATCCTCGAGAGGACTTTTTTCTGCTTTTGCTTTTTCGGGATTTGAAACCGCAATTTTCATTTTTCTGCCCATAACCTCATAAACCGCTCTTGCAAGCTGTTTTGAATGAGTATCAGTGCAGATAAAATCAAAGAGGGTCGGATTTTCCGAGTGAATAATGACTCTTCCGTTCTTGATTGAAGCCTTTGAATTGGCAAGGATTCCGAAAAGCGGAATATCATATTTCATAATTTTTTCAAGCACATCCGCCCAGTTGTCAAAGTTACCGTCGGGAATGTCGGAAGCTTCTGCGGGAGCGGGAGGTGCGGGCGGAGCAACGGGAGCGGGTTCCTCTTTCGGCTCCTCTTTGGGTTCTTCTTTCTTTTCGGGAACAGGCTCTGCTTTTGGAGCAGGCTTTTCTTCGGGAATATAGGGCTCGGGTTCGGGCTGAGGAGGTGCCTGAACGGGTGCCGGATTAAAGGTTACACCCGATGAAAGAGAAATAAGCTTTTCTTCGATTGCGCTGATTCTGTCTTCAAGCTCTGCGGAGATTCCTTCGCCCGAGGATGCCGACGGAGCGCACATCTTTATTACAGCCGCTTCAAGCTGGATTTTTTTGCTTACGGCATTTTTTATGTTTTTGGCTGTCTGTTCAAGAACTTCGATGCAGGAAAGAATTTTTGAAAGCTTGAGCTGACCTGCTCTTTCCTTTATTTTTTCAAGCTCGTCCTTTGAGCAGACGATGAGTCCCTCGCAATCGCCGACGGTTTTTGCCACCATCAGGTTGCGGAAATGAAGAGTAAGCTCGGTGCAAAGACTGTCGATATCGCAGCTTTCGCTGTGGAGCTTTGAAACAAGCTTGAGTGAGCTTGTGAAATCG